>NZ_OY760503.1:321250-642500 GCF_963663645.1 uncultured Trichococcus sp. | reverse complement strand
AGTCAGACTGCGAGTGATAAGATCCGTAGTCAAAAGGGAAACAGCCCAGACCACCAGCTAAGGTCCCAAAGTATCTGTTAAGTGGAAAAGGATGTGGGGTTGCACAGACAACTAGGATGTTGGCTCAGAAGCAGCCATCATTTAAAGAGTGCGTAATAGCTCACTAGTCGAGTGACCCTGCGCCGAAAATTTACCGGGGCTAAACAGATCACCGAAGCTGTGGATGGAACCTTCGGGTTCCGTGGTAGGAGAGCGTTCTAAGGGCATCGAAGCCAGATCGTGAGGACTGGTGGAGCGCTTAGAAGTGAGAATGCCGGTATGAGTAGCGCAAGACGGGTGAGAATCCCGTCCACCGAATAACTAAGGTTTCCTGGGGAAGGCTCGTCCTCCCAGGGTTAGTCGGGACCTAAGCTGAGGCCGATAGGCGTAGGCGATGGACAACAGGTTGATATTCCTGTACCAGTTGCTTTTGTTTGAGCGATGGAGGGACGCAGGAGGCTAAGGAATGCACACGATCGGAAATGTGTGTCCAAGCAGCAAGTCTGAGAACGAGTGAAATGCTTTTTCTCTCAAGGACAAGCTGTGATGGGGAGCGAAATTTAGTAGCGAAGTTCCTGATGTCACACTGCCAAGAAAAGCTTCTAGTGAGAAAGTAACTGCCCGTACCGCAAACCGACACAGGTAGTTGAGGAGAGAATCCTAAGGTGTGCGAGAGAACTCTCGTTAAGGAACTCGGCAAAATGACCCCGTAACTTCGGGAGAAGGGGTGCTGACCGCAAGGTCAGCCGCAGTGAATAGGCCCAAGCGACTGTTTATCAAAAACACAGGTCTCTGCAAAATCGAAAGATGACGTATAGGGGCTGACGCCTGCCCGGTGCTGGAAGGTTAAGAGGAGAGGTTAGCGCAAGCGAAGCTTTGAATTGAAGCCCCAGTAAACGGCGGCCGTAACTATAACGGTCCTAAGGTAGCGAAATTCCTTGTCGGGTAAGTTCCGACCCGCACGAAAGGCGTAACGATTTGGGCACTGTCTCAACGAGAGACTCGGTGAAATTATAGTACCAGTGAAGATGCTGGTTACCCGCGACAGGACGGAAAGACCCCATGGAGCTTTACTGCAGTTTGATATTGCGTGTTTGTATCACATGTACAGGATAGGTAGGAGCCGAAGATACCGGGACGCCAGTCTCGGAGGAGGCAACGGTGGGATACTACCCTTGTGATATGACCACTCTAACCCGCTGCTCTTAGCGAGCAGGGAGACAGTGTCAGACGGGCAGTTTGACTGGGGCGGTCGCCTCCAAAAATGTAACGGAGGCGCCCAAAGGTTCCCTCAGAATGGTTGGAAATCATTCGTAGAGTGTAAAGGCAGAAGGGAGCTTGACTGCGAGACCTACAAGTCGAGCAGGGACGAAAGTCGGGCTTAGTGATCCGGTGGTTCCGCATGGAAGGGCCATCGCTCAACGGATAAAAGCTACCCTGGGGATAACAGGCTTATCTCCCCCAAGAGTTCACATCGACGGGGAGGTTTGGCACCTCGATGTCGGCTCATCGCATCCTGGGGCTGTAGTCGGTCCCAAGGGTTGGGCTGTTCGCCCATTAAAGCGGTACGCGAGCTGGGTTCAGAACGTCGTGAGACAGTTCGGTCCCTATCCGTCGCGGGCGTTGGAAATTTGAGAGGAGCTGTCCTTAGTACGAGAGGACCGGGATGGACACACCGCTGGTGTACCAGTTGTTCTGCCAAGAGCATCGCTGGGTAGCTATGTGTGGACGGGATAAACGCTGAAAGCATCTAAGCGTGAAGCCCCCCTCAAGATGAGATTTCCCATCACTTTAAGTGAGTAAGACCCCTGAGAGATGATCAGGTAGATAGGTTGGGAGTGGAAGTACAGCGATGTATGGAGCGGACCAATACTAATCGGTCGAGGACTTAACCAATTTTTAAAAAGAAGAAAACTCAAGCGGTGTTTTCGGGTTCCCTTTAATTTTGTAGATTCAGTTTTGAGAGAACAAGGTTCTCTTGAAAAATGTGCGGTGACGATGGCAAGAAGGTCACACCTGTTCCCATCTCGAACACAGAAGTTAAGCTTCTTAGCGCCGATTGTAGTGAAGGGTTTCCCTTTGTGAGACTAGGACGTTGCCGCGCTTTTTTTTGTATACAGAATTATTCCGCAATAGCTCAGTTGGTAGTAGCGCATGACTGTTAATCATGATGTCGTAGGTTCGAGTCCTACTTGCGGAGTTTTTTCTTAAGATGAGTTATTAGCTCAGTTGGTAGAGCATCTGACTTTTAATCAGAGGGTCGCAGGTTCGAGCCCTGCATAACTCATTTGCGGGTGTGGCGGAATTGGCAGACGCACTAGATTTAGGATCTAGCGCCGCAAGGCGTGGGGGTTCAAGTCCCTTCACCCGCATAATTGAATACGCCGGCTTAGCTCAGTTGGTAGAGCATCTGATTTGTAATCAGAGGGTCGAGGGTTCGAATCCTTTAGCCGGCACCATTCGCGGAAGTAGTTCAGTGGTAGAACATCACCTTGCCAAGGTGGGGGTCGCGGGTTCGAACCCCGTCTTCCGCTTTCATAAGGACTATGCCAGACCTTATGATTGCAACAAACAGTAACATGCCGGGGTGGCGGAACTGGCAGACGCACAGGACTTAAAATCCTGCGGTGAGTGATCACCGTATCGGTTCGATTCCGATTCTCGGCATTTAGGCACCCATAGCTCAATTGGATAGAGTACTTGACTACGAATCAAGCGGTTACAGGTTCGACTCCTGTTGGGTGCATTTTTTAATATTTTCAAACGGGAAGTAGCTCAGCTTGGTAGAGCACTTGGTTTGGGACCAAGGGGTCGCAGGTTCGAATCCTGTCTTCCCGATTCAACAATCTTCACGGGGCCTTAGCTCAGCTGGGAGAGCGCCTGCCTTGCACGCAGGAGGTCAGCGGTTCGATCCCGCTAGGCTCCATTTTTCATTTTTGGCGGTGTAGCTCAGATGGCTAGAGCGTCCGGTTCATACCCGGGAGGTCATGGGTTCGACCCCCTTCGCCGCTATTATACCTTGCTACGGACCTTTAGCTCAGTTGGTTAGAGCAGACGGCTCATAACCGTCCGGTCGCAGGTTCGAGTCCTGCAAGGTCCATGAAAAAAATTGTATCAGCTTATGGAGGATTACCCAAGTCCGGCTGAAGGGAACGGTCTTGAAAACCGTCAGGCGTGTAAAAGCGCGCAAGGGTTCGAATCCCTTATCCTCCTTATAATGGCCTCAGGCCATTGTCTTATTATCGCGGGGTGGAGCAGTTGGCAGCTCGCCGGGCTCATAACCCGGAGGTCACAGGTTCAAGTCCTGTCCCCGCAATTGTCATGATTGTTGCTGCTTCAGCAGCTTACAAGCATGATACACTTGGGCGCAAGCCCACAGTGTTTCCTATTCTTTATAATATGGGGAAATATATATAAAGTTTTACGCATGGTTCCGTGGTGTAGGGGTCAACATGCCTGCCTGTCACGCAGGAGATCGCGGGTTCAAATCCCGTCGGAGCCGCCATGCGGGTGTAGTTTAGTGGTAAAACCCCAGCCTTCCAAGCTGATGTCGGGAGTTCGATTCTCCTCACCCGCTTTTTTTAAGAAGGGCCTATAGCTCAGCTGGTTAGAGCGCACGCCTGATAAGCGTGAGGTCGATGGTTCGAGTCCATTTAGGCCCATTGATAAAGCATACAGATAGTGGAGTTCTCTTTTTTAGGGGAAGTACTCAAGTGGCTGAAGAGGCGCCCCTGCTAAGGGTGTAGGTCGTTAACGCGGCGCGAGGGTTCAAATCCCTCCTTCTCCGTAGCTTTATCAGAAGAATAAAAAATCATGGTCCGTTGGTCAAGCGGTTAAGACACCGCCCTTTCACGGCGGTAACACGGGTTCGATTCCCGTACGGATCATCGTCCTAGCTGTTCTGCAGACAGGATACGAATGGACGTCAGTTCCATCCAATCAATCTCAATTTTATAGTCTTCAAATTTACGGTCCGTTGGTCAAGCGGTTAAGACACCGCCCTTTCACGGCGGTAACACGGGTTCGATTCCCGTACGGATCATCATCCTAGCTGTTGAGGCTCTAGCTGCTTTGCAGACAGGATACGAATGGACGTCAGTATTGTCCATTCAATCTCAATTTCATAATTTTCAAACTTATGGTCCGTTGGTCAAGCGGTTAAGACACCGCCCTTTCACGGCGGTAACACGGGTTCGATTCCCGTACGGATCATTATCCTAGCTGTTGCACAGACAGGATACACCGGAGCCTTGGCTCATAGTTTTCAATCCCTGGAGGTTTAGCTCAGCTGGGAGAGCGTCTGCCTTACAAGCAGGATGTCGGCGGTTCGATCCCGTCAACCTCCATTGGTTCCGTGGTGTAGGGGTCAACATGCCTGCCTGTCACGCAGGAGATCGCGGGTTCAAATCCCGTCGGAGCCGTTTTACTTTCTGGAAAGTGTGCTATACTTCTTACAAGATGTCTAGCTTCACGGGTTAGCCTTCGGAATTTAGATAAATCGTACCTATTGCGCTCTACGATGCTCATACGGAACGATTTCCTAAAATTCTTTCAGGTCTGAACGAACCCGTTCCGCTTTTCTTAATATTCTGGTCTGATAGCTCAGTTGGTAGAGCACTTGATTGAAGCTCAAGGTGTCGGCGGTTCGAATCCGTCTCGGACCATTTTTTATATGATGGAGGGATAGCGAAGTGGCTAAACGCGGCGGACTGTAAATCCGCTCTTTCGGGTTCGGCAGTTCGAATCTGCCTCCCTCCATTTCTTTAAAAAAGCTTACTCTGAATAGGGGTATAGTTTAAAGGTAGAACAACGGTCTCCAAAACCGTCGGTGTGGGTTCAATTCCTACTACCCCTGTCTCAACATTATATTATGGCGATTGTGGCGAAGTGGTTAACGCACCGGTTTGTGGATCCGGCATTCGTGGGTTCAATTCCCATCAGTCGCCCTCTTATTGGGCTATCGCCAAGCGGTAAGGCAACAGACTTTGACTCTGTCATTCGTTGGTTCGAATCCAGCTAGCCCAGTTTTTTTAAATAGTAACACCTCGGCGGTATAGCCAAGTGGTAAGGCACAGGTCTGCAAAACCTCTATCACCGGTTCAAATCCGGTTACCGCCTTTCCATAAGTACAAGTAAGATGGAAAATTGCATTCTTCATATCATGCCGGCGTGGCGGAATTGGCAGACGCGCTGGACTCAAAATCCAGTGCCCGCAAGGGCGTGCCGGTTCGACCCCGGCCGCCGGTATCCTTGATATAGCTGACGATTCTACACGATTCGTTAGCTATATCTTTTTTTGGCTATTTCTCCTTCAAGAGTTCAAAAAAATCAATTCATCATGCTCCGATATTTTATTTTTCTCATTGCTGCTAGAGAAGATGATTCCTGCATTTTAATGTTATTTATAGTTTGCCAAGAATTTTTATATTTAATGTATTGAACCTAATCTCTCTTAATTCGCATTGAGTAGTTTTAGTTGCAAAAAGTAATCTTAGATATGTTAGTATCAAGAGTAAATGCTGCAAAGGTTAATATAGAGGAGTCAGTTTATGAGCAAAATTATTAGTTATTTAGATAATCAGAGTGATATTCGACTGTTAACGGATGCGAATATAGCACAGGATGATCTACGAACCACCGATTTGTTGTTCTTATTACAAGGAACCGCTGAGCTGAGGATAGATGAAAAATGTTATATGATGAAAGCTGATGATATAGTCGTAGTAAATAAATATGAAAGCTATAGCTTGGATTGTGACAAGGGGAGTTTGGTATTTTATTTTTCGATTTCAGACTTCTTATTATCGCAAGCGCTTTCTGTTGAGTCTGTAAGTTTTAACTGTAATTCGATTGAAAATTTCAGTAAGAATTACGATTTGATCCGGAAAATAATAATTGAGATCATTGATTTGTTGCTGTTTGAGAACGATAAGACAAATTTCCTGCAGTTAAGTAAAGTGTATCATTTATTGAATGAATTGAGCAGCTTGTTCCTTGAGCAACAATCGAACGTAATCGAACAAGATGAACGGATTAAACAAATAACAAGAACAATCAAAGAGCGGTATTATGAAAACATAACTTTGTCCGAAATGGCAGGACTTGTTCATATGGATACTGCTTACTTTTCCAGATTCTTCAAAAAAACATTGGGAGTCAACTTTAAGGATTATCTTAGTAAAATTCGGATGAAGCATGCGATTCATGATTTGATGGAATCTGATAAAGCGATCACGCGCATTGCGATAGATAATGGCTTTTTTAGTGTGAATGGCTTCAATAAAAAATTTAAAGAACTTTACCAGCAAACGCCGTCGGATTATCGGAAGCAGCATACAGTTGAAAAACAACAGCCTGTGATAAAATCTGAAGCTGAGTTGAAGGCATCCTTCAGTGACTACAAAGACACGAAAGACAGTGATGATATAGTGAAAAAATCCTGCCTTCAATTAGAACTGGGGCGCCAAGAGGCTGTCCCAATCAGAGAGACTTGGTCCGAAATTCTGAATATTGGAGAAGCGGAGCTTGTTTTGAACAGCAATATCAGGCAACATCTGTCCATTCTCCAGCAAAATATCAGATTCAGATATGGAAGGATTTGGGCTGTTTTTACCGAAAAGCTTTTAGGCGAATCACTTCATGAATACGAAATAATGGATGAAATTCTGGATTCCATGCTGGAGTTGGGATTGCTGCCTTGGTTAAGCATCAATAAGATAGCGGATGCGTTTAAAGAGAGCGAATACCCTGCTGAAGTTTGGCAGGAAGCGATCCGCAGCTTTTGTCTGCATATTTTGAACCGCTACGGGCGGCAAAAGGTTGCGAACTGGAAATTTGAAATTGTTGCAACTGCTCAGGAAAATCCCGATTCGATTGCTAAATATTGCATCTTTTATCAAACAACATATAAAATTTGCAAAGAAATGATTCCGGAGCTGCCTATTGGCGGGGCTACGTTCATCATGACGAATAGCCTCGAGTTGGAGAAGTTATTAAATGATGAACTGGCGGATTGCACCTTCGACTTTTATTCGTTTGCGCTCTTTCCTTACTCCAATCGCTTGGTGCGGGAAAAACGCAATTTCCAGCGTATCACCGACCCCGATTTCTTACGGAATCAAGTTAAATCACTAAAAGAACTAGAGTTGACAAAGCCGCTATACATTTCGGAATGGAGCAACACTGTTTCCCGCAGTAACTTACTGAATGATAGTTTGTACAAAGGGGCGTTTGTCATCAAGAGTGTGATCGATATTTTTGATCAAGTCGACGGTATGGGCTACTGGCTGGGAACGGATCTTGCGCAGAAAAGTCCTAAGCTCGCGGGCTTATTGACCGGAGGAAATGGGTTGCTGAATAAAAATAGCCTATTCAAGCCTGCCATGAATGCACTGAAATTCTTTGAACAATTACGAGGCCTTAAGCTCGTATACAAAGACGAACAGCATTTGATCTGCAGTGCTGATGGGGATGAATTTTTTGTATTGGGGCACCAATACACCCATCCCAATAGCCTGTATTTTCTGAAGGATGAGGCGCATCTGCAGTTGACTGAACTGGATCACTTTTTTGAAGAGAACGCGTACGAAGAAGAATTGGTGCTCTCAAATATTCCGAATGGAAAGTATGAATTAAGAGTCTTTTCTTGCTTGAAGGACCACGGCGATCTGTTTGGACAATGGGCTAAATTCAAGTTTACGAGAGATCTTCGCTCGTCAGACTTGAGTTACCTGGATGCCAAGAACACTCATTTGCAGACTTTGGAGGAAGTTCAAGTGACGCAACGGCGTTTAGTCATTAAAAAAAGATTGACGACCAATGAATTTTACGAAATTAATATCAAAAGAAAACAATAATTTGTGTTTCCTGTTCCAAATAAATAAACCTCATAAAGAAGACAAGAATAATCTTATGATTCTTGTCTTTTTTTGTGCGCCTAAATGCAATGAAACAAAAAGTCACATACAACAACACAAAAATATGGATTCTTGACTTTGGAAAACGCTTTATACTGCAAATATAGAAAAAAGAAGCAGAGGTGCAATCATGAAGCTAGGAATCGTAAGTGCCATTTTTGATCAAAGCAGTTTTGAAGAGATGATTGACATTGTGGCGGCCAACGGACTGGAATGTGTTGAAGTTGCTTGTTGGCCGAACGAAAAAGCTGCCCGACGATATGCGGGCGTTTCACATATAGATGTGGCCAATTTAAACGAAGCGAATGCGCAAAAAATACTGAACTATGCAGCTGATAAGCAGGTTGAAATTTCTGCGTTGGCTTACTATCCCAATCCACTGGATGAAAATTTAGCGAAGCGCCAAGCGGCCATCGACCATTTGCACCGTTTGATTGATGCAGCCAAGCTGTTGAATGTCAATCTGGTGACAACGTTTATTGGCAGAATGCAGACGAAGTCGATTGGTGAAAATTTGGATGAGATGGAAATCGTTTGGAAACCAATTCTTGAACACGCAGAAAAAGCAGGCGTAAAAATCGGCATCGAAAATTGTCCGATGCTGTTCACGCAAGATGAATGGCCAGGAGGGCAAAATTTGATGACCACACCGGCGATTTGGCGCCAAGTCTTTACTCGCTTGGATAGTGATGCCATTGGTTTGAATTATGATCCGTCGCATTTTGTTTGGCAGCAGATCGATTATATCGCACCGCTGTACGAGTTCAAGGATAAAATCTTTCATGTGCACTACAAGGATATCAAACTCTACCCTGAAAATTTGAAAGATGTCGGCATCATGGCCACACCGCTGCAATTTATGAGCCCGAAGCTGCCTGGTTTGGGGGATGTCGATTGGGGACGTTACGTTTCCGCATTGACCGACATCGGCTTTGACGGTTACAGCTGTATCGAAGTGGAAGATAAGTCTTTTGAGAAAAACTACGACGATGTGAAAAAATCAGTCACATTAAGCACCAATTATTTGCGGAATTTTGTGATCTAAAGGAGGCAACAAAACGTGTTTGCAATGCGAATGAAGCTGAATGAGCAAATTATCAAAAAAGAATCCTTTGAGTCGCTTTATATCAATGGACAAAAAAATGGTTTTGCCTTTGATGTGCAGTTGGCTTATTACCGAGGGCACTATTTATCGGATATTGACTTGCTGGAAGTCTATGTAGACGGTGAAAAAATATCGACAGAGGCAGTAACATTTGAGTTGAACGGAAAAGAACTGCCTTTGTACAAACTGAAATACGCGGTGACTGAATTTTGGAGTCAAGTGAGTCTGGCCAAGATTCGCGTGCTGCAGCCAGGGGGACTGACTGGCGAGCATGAAGTGGAGTTGAAGCTGATGCTGCGTATTCCTTACATGCAAATCGGCCCGGCCCATGATTTTATGCCGCTTGATTCGGGCGATAAAATCACAATCAGCCTGGAGGGAGAATAAGATGAGCACAATAAAACTAGGCGCAACACTCTTTTGCTACGGAACAGAGTATGCCAGATACGAATTTGACTTTGCAGAGTGCGTGAAACAAGCTGCGCTCGCTGGTGCAACGGGATACGAGATTGTGGGCACACAAATGATCCCCGGCTATCCGAATGTCAGCAAGGAATTTCTGGGCTTGGTGCAGGAGTTGAAAGCTGAATACGGAATCGGACCGGTTGGTTATGGCGCAAATAATGACAAAGGTCTGATGCATGACCGCAATCTGACGGACGACGAAATGCTGGCGGATACGATTATTGATCTAAAAACAGCCCACAAATTAGGTTGTAAGGTGATGCGCTCGCAATACATGCTTTCTCCCGAAGCATTTGAACGCTTGGCTCCGTACGCTGAACTATACGATATCAAAGTCGGAATCGAGATCCATAATCCGGAATCTCCGCTGTCTCCTTTGATGACACGTTATCTGGAGGTCATCAAGAAAACAAATTCGGAACATCTTGGCTTTGTTCCCGATTTTGGCTGCTTTGCGATTGCTCCCAACAAGGCACATTGGATCAAAGCATTGGAAGCGGGCGTCAAGGAAGAACATTTGCAGCTGGCTGCCGATATGCGATACCAAGGCGAGCCGTTAGAGAAAGCGCGAGAAAAATTGATGAACATGGGCGCACATCCTGCCATAAACGCTGCCTTGCAAGGTATGTACGGATTTGTTCAATTCAAGCCGAAAGAAGAGCTGCCAAGAATGCTCGAGGAGCTCAAAGAGATTTTGCCATACAGTGTCGAGCTGCATGGGAAATTCCATTACTTGGGAGAAGATTTGGTCGAGCCGAGTATTCCGTACAAGGAAATTCTGGCTGTCGTGAAAGATTCTGATTTCGAAGGCTACCTGATCTGTGAGTACGAGGACGAGCTTTATTGCGGCGGTGCGGAGTTCACCAAACGTCAAATCATGATGGAAAAGCAATTACTGGGAATGCTGTAGACGAGGTGAGGGACATGGAAATCACCAAACAGAAAGTTCTTGATTTTTACGAAGCGTTTTTCAATCAGCAGCAAGTAATGAGAGCCGACCCATTGATTGCGGAAGACTATATCCAGCACAATTCAGGGGTGGAACAAGGTCGTGCAGGCTTGGTGCGGGCTTTCCAGCAGAAGTTTGCTTCGACTGAATACTTTCGTTTGGAAGTGGATCGTGTCGTGTTGGAGAAAGATTATGCCGCTGTTTTTTTACGGAGTGTTGATGAGCAGCAGCAAACCAAAGCCCATGTTGTCGATCTTTATCGGATTGCGGACGGTCAATTCGTCGAACATTGGGATTATTTTGACAGGAGGAAATAGAAGATGATGAAACAACTGAAATACGGCATCATCGGTTTTGGCTTTATGGGCCAGACCCATGCCGAAACCATCCAAAAGCTTGATCATGCACAACTTGTTGCAGTTTGCGATATCAACGAGGCGCAGTTTGAATTTGCGCCAGCGGGCGTGGCAACCTACCTTTCAGCAGCTGAACTGTTGGCAGATCCGGCGATCGATACGATTATTATTGCAGTTCCGAATCAACTGCACTTGGAAATGGTCGTCAAGGCAGCGAGGGCGCATAAGGACATCATTTGTGAAAAACCGTTAGCCATGAATGCGGCTGAGGTAGAGCAAATGATTCAGGTGACGACGGAAGAAGCAGTGCGCTTTACCGTCCATCATCAACGGCGATGGGATCATGATTACCGCGTGGTGAAAGCCGTGTATGACCAAGGCCTGGTAGGTGACGTTTATACCCTCAAGAGTGCCCTGTATGGCTTTAACGGCAACATGCATGACTGGCACATCTATCCGGAATTGGGCGGCGGGATGCTATATGACTGGGGCGTTCATTTGATCGATCAAATGTTGTGGATGATTCCGGGGAAATTGAAAACGATTTATGCGGATGTCCGCAATGTCATCAACGAAAATGTCGACGACTATTTCAATATCCAACTGTACTTTGATAACGGGGTGAATGCCCAAATCGAATTGGGGACGTATTTCCTGAACAGTTCCGAAAATTGGTTTGAACGGCATTGGTTTGTTGGGGGAAATCAAGGAAGTGCAAAAATCGATGGCTTTAATCCGAAAGGTGAAATTACAAGAACTTCTGAATTATTGGGCAATGTTCCAGGGCAAATCACGATGACTCACGCAGGTCCGACCCGCAGCTTTGGTCCGGCACCGGAAGGACGCATTCTTACCGAGGCATTGCCTGAAGTGACGGTAAATCACCAAATGTTTTTCGATAATTACTATGCCTATACCCAAGGAACCGAGGACTTGGTGATCCAACCGGCTCAAATTTTACGCTTGATGCAAGTGGTGGAAGCCATCCGTACTTCTGCAAAATATCACCAGAGTATCAATTTTGAATATTAATTGCTGAGGAATCAGTAAGGATAAAAGAAAGGGAGATTATAAATGACAAAAGTAAGAATCGGTATTATCGGCTGCGGAGGAATTGCGAACAACAAACATTTTCCGGCATTAACGAGTCAAAGCGACAAATGTGAGTTGGTTGCATTTTGTGATATCAAGGTAGAACGTGCGAAGGAAGCAGCGGAAGCCTTCGGAACAAAAGATGCGAAATATTATGAGGATTACCATGAACTATTGGCGGATAAATCCATTGACGTGGTTCATATCTGTACACCAAATGTGAGTCACAGCCCAATTGCTGTAGCAGCCTTTGAAGCCGGTAAACATGTTCTGTGTGAAAAGCCGATGGCGCACACGCCTGAAGCAGCAAAATTGATGATGGATGCATGGCAAAAATCAGGCAAGAAATTTACGATCGGCTATCAAAATCGTTTCCGAAAAGAAGTGACTGCCTTGCATGAAGCCTGTACCAACGGGGATCTAGGTGAGATTTATTTTGCCAAAGCGCATGCGATCCGCCGTAAAGCAGTGCCAACTTGGGGTGTTTTCCCTGACAAATCACAGCAAGGCGGCGGTCCGTTGATTGACATTGGGACACATGCATTGGATATCACCTTGTGGATGATGGACAATTATGAAGTCGACTCTGTAACGGGCTCTGTCTTCAATAAGCTGGGCAATCTGCCAGGTGCAGAAGCGGGTAATTTGTTCGGTCCATGGGATACTGAGAGCTTTGAAGTAGAGGATTCTGCATTTGGTTTTATTAAGATGAAGGACGGCTCGACTATCTTCCTGGAAGCATCTTGGGCACTGAATGTGTTGGAATCAAAAGAAGCTGCGACAACACTGTGCGGAACCAAAGCAGGTGCACAAATCGATGCGGGGATGAGCTACCCAGTCAATCAATTGACCTATAATCGTTCAAAAAATGGCTTGCTGACAGAAGAAAGTATCAGCGCAGCCGGCAATATTGCTTTCTTTGAAGGTGGCGATTCTGCACCAGAACGCCTCGAAGCGAAGCAATGGCTGGAAGCTGTGATCAATGATACCGAACCATTGGTGAAACCAGAGCAAGCCTTCAAGGTGACACAAATCTTGGATGCAATCTACAAAGCAGCAAAAACTGGTAACGAAGTGAAACTATAAGAACATGCCGCTGCGCTGAATGGAAATTCAGCGCAGCGGAGAAAATGAAGGGGGCTGTCTTATGTTTGAAAAATATTTAGTCAATCCAAAAGGGTTTCGTAATGTCCGTGAAAATAATGAAGTGACCGGCTATGAAGTTCAATTGCGAATTCCTTACTATCGCGGGATTCCGATGAGCTGCGTGGAGGTTTTGGATTTAACAGTCGATGATGAGAAAGTAAGCAACGACGATATGCTGATTACCGTAAAAGGAGAAACCTTTTCCTTTTCTGAACTGCCGACTGTGATCAATCACCGCTGGGAGATGATTGAAACAATCACAGTATTTGTGAAAAAGCCAAATGGCTTAAGTGAAGGTGAGCATAAGGTCCATGCCTTTGTCAGTTTGCGCATCTCATATTTGCCTTTCAATAATGTCGGGGATGATGAAAAAGTATTGGTGTTAGAAGCATAAAGGAGATGAAAGCATGAGTAAAATTAAACGTGGTGTATCCCTATACAGCTATCAAGAAGAATTTTATACAGGGAAGATGAACCTGGAAGATTGCATTCGTGAAGCCGCGAAAGCGGGTGCAACAGGGATCGAATTTTTGCCTGAGCAGATGTTGCCGACTTTCCCGAATATATCGGAAGAGTTTGTCACTCAATGGCATGAATGGCTTGAAAAATACAATGTTGAACCTATTGCATACGATGCGTTCTTGGATAATAAATTATTTGCCAATCGGATGTTGACTACTTCCGAAAATGTTGCCATGATGAAGAGAGATTTAACAATCGCCAGCCGGTTGGGCTGCAAGGTTTTACGGACCTTGGTGTCGACACCCTTAGAAGTGATCAAACAAAGCCTGGCCTATGCTGAAGAAGTCAATGTCAAAATTGCATTGGAAGTTCATGCACCGTTTACTTTTGGAACACCTTGGTTTGAAGAACGTTTGGACTATATCAAAGAAAGCGGCACGAAATGGTTTGGCATCATGCCCGACTTTGGGATCTTCACCAAGCGAATCGGGTCCATTTTCCAGGACAGCTACATCCGCAAGGGCGGCACGCCGGAAATCATCAAAATGATCAGTGACAACTACGAAAACGGCATAAACCGTGACGAAACATTTGAGAAGGTATCACAAATGCCAAATGCTACGGAAACAGACAAGGCATTCGCAGAGTTCTGCCGTCATTTCGTCTACACGGATCCTCAAATTTTAGTCGAAAACATGCCTTACATCGTTCATATTCACGGGAAATTTTATGATATCACAGAAGAACTGCAGGAAACGAGCATCCCGTATCATGATGTCATTAACATGCTGAAAGACGCGGGCTATGATGGGTATATTTGTAGTGAGTACGAAGGAAATAGACATATCCAAGATTACATGGAAGTGGACAGTATCGAACAAGTGCGTCGTCATCAAGCCTTGTTAGAAAATGTCATCGGATAGTGGGTGATGGGATGATCAAACTGATTGCTTCTGATATGGACGGCACCTTAGTCAGCACCGATCACGCTATTTCTGAAGCCAATGCCAGCGCTATTAAAAGGGCTCAGAATAAAGGGATTGAATTTATCATCACCACTGGTAGAAGCTATGAAGACGCATATCCACAGGTAGTTGCAGCGGGAATCGAATGCAACTACCTCGTGATGAATGGTAGTGAGCTGCGGAATCCAAAAGGAGAAATCATCCAGAGTCTTTATTTAACAAGGACTCTGGTTGAGCAAACCGTAGCAGAATTGACGCAGGCCGGGATGTATGTGGAGCTTTATACCACGGGGGGGACGTTTTCACCAAGTGATGCCGAGTCACGCAAATGGGCGGTAGCAACGAAAATTAATAATTTTCATCCGTTGATATCAATTGATGAAGCCTATCAAAGTGCAGAAGATCACTTCTTGTACAAAGGAATCAACTGCATTGATTCACTTGAAAGGATTTTTGAGAACGGGTACGAAGTTGGGAAAATCATCAGTTTTTCTCATCGAAGGGATAAGATAGCGGAACTGAGAGCGACTCTTCCGCAAAAATATCCAGTCAATGTTACAGGCTCTTTCGCCATTAATTTGGAAATCACCAATCCTTTAGCGGATAAAGGAGAGGCGATCAAGCATTATGCAGCCGGAAGAGGTATCCCGACTGCTGCGATCATGACGATCGGGGACAGTTACAACGACCTTGGGATGTTGGGCGATATGTTTGGGTACACAGTCGCGATGGGCAATGCCATTGATGAGGTCAAGCAACAGGCAAAATATATCACAGATACAAATGATGCAGATGGTGTTGGTAAAGCAATCGAACGATTCGTATAGCTCAAACTAAATTGAAAAAGGGGATTTCATTATGAGTTTTGTTGATAATCTTGAAAAAATGCAGTTTGCCGCAGAAAAAATTTCAGATAATCGCTATTTGAAAGCAGTCAGCAAGGGGATGGTCATGACGATCCCAGCCAGCATCACAGGTGCCATGTGTACTTTGATCGCCAATTTACCATTTGGCGGCTATCAAAACTTCATACAAGGAAATGGTTTGAAGTCGTTGTTATTATTACCAGGTATCTTCACAAGCAATATCATGGGTTTGATCGTAGTGTATTTTATCGCGTTCAATCTGGCGAAATCATACAAGATAGATGGCATGTTCCCGGGTTTTCTGGCGATTGTTTCATTTTTGATTTTGACGCCGCTTACGACCATCGAGCAACAGGTTCACGATACCGTTCGGCCGGTTCCTTTTATCAGCTTTGATTACATCGGCTCGAAGGGAATGTTTGTAGGAATTATTGTGGGCTTGGTTGTTGCGAAATTATACAGCTGGTTTGTCAAAAATAATATTACTATCCATATGCCAGAAAGCGTACCGAGTTTTGTGGAGAAATCCTTTAGTTCGATCATTCCGTTTTTCTCGATCACCTTTTTGATGGCGTTGGTATCATGGGGCTTTACCTTCACGAGTTTTGGCAGCGCTCACAATCTGGTATATACAGTTCTGCAAGTACCGATTCAAAAAATCGGTGGCTCGGTAGGCGGTGTGATGGTCGCGTATGCGCTGATTGGTTTGTTCTGGTGGTTCGGGATCCATGGGAAAGCAATCATCTTCGGTGTATACGCACCAATCATTCAAACAATGACAATTGAAAATATGAATGCAGCAGCGACGGGAGCTACGCCTCCCAACTTGGTGGATTTTGGTTTTACCTCTGTCTTTTTGGAAATTGGTGGTGGCGGTAACGTTCTGGGCTTGGCGATTTGCTTCCTGTTCTTTGCGAAAAGTGATCAATACAAAAATATCGGTCGGATAACCGGTATTCCAACAATCTTTGGCATCAATGAACCGATTACCTTTGGGACACCAATTTGTTTGAATCCATTATTCTTGCTTCCGACGGTTGTGACACCATTGATTACAGGTTTGATTGGATATTTCTCGATCACTTCTGGATTGGTGCCGCGTATGGTGGGGGCACAGCTTCCGACAGGCACACCAACTTTTGTCAATGCGATCATCGCAGGTGGTTGGCGGATGATGCTGGCTCAGCTTGTCTGTGTAATCGTCGCGACAGCCATTTACTTCCCATTCTTCAAAGTGGCCGATAAACGTGAATGCAAACGTGAACAAGAAGCAATGCTGACAAAACAAGAAGAAGTGGGATTGGAAGTAGCGATTGCTGAATAATCACCAATAGAGCAATATAATGGAAAAACCAAAACGGCGACTAGTACAGTCGCCGTTTTTATCAAAATTTTTATCAGAATCTGCTTAGGTCAGAGGCAGCACCCTGATAAGCATTCAGCTTGAGGGCTTATCATCTTTTAGAAATGGAGAAATATAATGAAACAAGAATCTATCTCACCAAAAGTAATAGGAGCAATCATTTCAACAGGAATCTTATCTTTTTGTGGCGTTCTGGTAGAAACCGCAATGAACGTGACCTTTCCTACATTGAGTGCCGATTTTCAGGTAAACACTGCAACTGTTCAATGGTTGATAACGATTTACTTATTAGTTCTGGCGATTATTATCCCACTGTCCGGTTTTCTGAAGCGAACCTTCAAAAACAAGCAATTGTTTTTGGCAGGGATTTGTTTTTTCACTCTTGGTATTTTGATTGATGCAGTAGCGCCGAGCTTCTCAATATTATTAGTCGGTCGCGTGGTCCAAGGGATTGGGACCGGGATTGGTTTACCCTTAATGTTCAATATCATTTTGGAACAAGTGCCCCCAACCAAAATTGGTATGATGATGGGCGTGGGGACGATGATTCCGGCGATTGCACCTGCGATCGGTCCTACCTTTGGCGGAATTGTGGTAACCAGTTTAGGTTGGCGCTATATTTTTATCCTATTGGTTCCGGTAATGGTCATCGCTTTGGTGATCGGACTCTTAACGATTGAACAAAAAAGTGAGGTTCAACGTACTCATTTTGACTTCCCGAGTTTATTTGCAATTGCGATCATGTTTATTGGGACGATTTTCGGATTCAGTAATATGGGCAGCAGCGCTTTGCTTACCCTACAAGTTGGCGGGGCTTTTGTAGTAGGGATAGCCGGATTGATCGGGCTGGTCCTGCGTTCGCGGACAATCAAAAATCCGATTTTGCAGTTTGAGCTACTTAAAAACAGAGTCTACCGCATCCACGTCATTTGCTTTTTCATCATGCAGTTAGTACTGATGGGCTTGGTTTTCATCTTGCCAAATTACATTCAGTTGGTAAATGGCAGCACTGCTCAAGTCTCAGGATTTGTCGTCTTTCCTGGGGCGACATTGGGTGCCTTGTTTACACCGCTGGGCGGCCGGATTCTGGATCGATTTGGGGCCAAAAAACCGATAATGATGGGGAGCTTGGTAATCCTCCTCTCGTTATTGATGTTCACCTTTTTATGTGGATCGTTAAGCAATCTGATGATTGGCGTACTGTACTTTATTTTTACCGTAGGAATCGGATTTTCCTTCGGTAATTTGATGACAAATGGTCTGGCTCAGCTTGAACAGGCGCAACAAGCCAACGGGAATGCAATCATCATGACCTTTCAACAATTTGCCGGAGCTTCAGGAACCGCAATCATCGCTGCGATTATCTCACAGAGCCAGTCGGATCAGTCTGTCGGTATTGCGCAGTCAACAATCAACGGCTCCAGAATGGGTTTGATTTTTCTCGTAGCATTATTTGCGATCGAAATCGTACTCTTGGCGAGATTATTTACGGTGAAAGACGACGTGAAAGTAAATCGTCTTCAAGAAAAAACAGATACAACTTCATGAATATGCAAAAAGGAAGGATATATCATGCAAAAAAAACTAATCGGCATCGATATCGGCGGTACCACAATCAAGATGGCGCTTTTCGATGCGACAGGGACCATGCTCGATAAGTGGCAAATTCCTACGAATACAGAAGCAAATGGGGTATCTATTCCCGATGAAATGGTTGCCAGCATCAAAAAAAGGCTGGCTGATAAGAAACAAGACAGCGGTGAACTGCTGGGAATCGGTATCGGTGTACCGGGACCGGTGGATGATTTAGTCGTGAAACGCGCGGTCAATCTGGGTTGGTCGGACTTTCCGTTAAAGCAATTGATGGAGAAAAGGCTGAATATTCCAGTTGTTTTATTGAATGATGCCAACGCAGCCGCTCTCGGTGAGTTGTGGCAAGGATCTGCCGACCAACTGCGCGATATTGTGTTTGTGACACTAGGAACTGGGGTTGGCGGCGGCATTATCGTGGATGGAAAGATTTTGAATGGCAGACACGCATCCGGTGGTGAGATTGGTCATATTCCGGTGCAGTCGGAAGAAACGCGCCTATGCGGCTGTGGGAACACCAACTGCTTGGAATGCTACGGATCGGCCAAAGGAATGCTCAAGACGATGAATCAGCTGGCAGGGGAAGAAGTGGTCAGCAACACGAAAGAAATCTTCGCATTGATTGCACAAGGAGATTCACGTGCGCAAGAAGCTCTGACGATTACGATTGATTACTTAGCCCGAGCGATAGCTGGAATTTTGAATACACTTGATCCAGAGGAATTGGTGATGGGTGGTGGCGTCTCTGAGGCGGGCGAGGCGTTTCTGACACCATTGAAAACGGCGTTGGATCAATACACCTTTCCACAGATTAGTGGGCACATTCAATTGCGCAAAGCAGCCTTGGGCAATGATGCCGGGGTGTATGGTGCAGCCTATCAAGTTTTGAATGCAATCGAAGTGGTGAATGTATGATTCGGCTAGTAGCCTTGGATCTTGACGGTACATTGCTTGATCGGCAAGGCTTGATCTCCGATGCAACCCGTCAGACGATTCAACAAGTAAGAAGACGTGGCGTTAAAGTCGTTTTATGCACGGGTCGCCCATTTTATAGTCTAGCTCCTTTGCTCTCTCAGTTGGATCTGACCGGAGCAGAGGAGTATGTCATCAGCTTCAATGGTGCGTTACTTTCAGATGCACAGGGCGGGCAGGCCCTTTTTGAACAGCCACTTCCCTATGAGGATTATCAAGCAATCAAAGCATTGAGCGAGCAACTGCAACTGGCATACCATGTACAAAGTCAAAAAGGAATCTACACGAGCAATACAACAATCGACCCGCACACAGCCTATGATGGCTACCTCAACAAAGCACCCATCCATTGTGTTCCGGATACGTATTTCCACCAGATTCCGATTTACAAGATGATGTTTGTGGGCACGGAGGAAAAACTGAAGCGGGCAATCAAACAGATTCCAGACATATATGCACAGCGCTTCAATATGATGCAGAGTCTGGACTGCTTTTTCGAATTCTTGCATCCACAAGCCAGCAAAGGCCAAACCTTACAGAGGCTTGCCAAACACTTGGCCATTCATCCGTCTGAAATTTTGGCAATCGGCGATAATGAAAATGATCTTTCAATGCTAAATTTTGCCGGTATCAGTGTGGTAATGGGTAATGCCGAGGAACCAATCAAGAAAAATGCTGATTACGTCACCAAAACCAATGAGGAAGAGGGTGTGCGGCATTCACTCTTACAGTTACTCAAAACATGGGATCAGACAGGGTGAATAATTGCAGTGACCGTTGGCTCGGATTCGACCCCGGCCGCCGGTATACCAAGGTATAGCTAACGTTTCTACGCGATTCGTTAGCTATACTTTTTTGCATTCGAAAGCATCTTAATCCCCTCGTTTTTGATTCTTCGGTTCCTCCCGCGCTTTTAAGCTGACCTAATTGTTTTTTTACTCATTCATTAAACAGCCTATAATAATTCAGAACAGCATAAGCTTCAAAAAAACAATATCAATTGCAAATGAAAGAATATTCAGTTGCATTTGTAAGTGTTGTCCTGTTATTATAAGTGAAAAAGCTTTGAGTAAGGAAAGCAGGCAGGCGTAAAGGGGAGCTTTTTATGAAGGGCGAAAGAAGAAGATTATTGGCGAAAGTAGCGTATTTATATTTTGTGGTAGGGAAAAGCCAAACCGAAATCGCTGAAGATTTAGGTATCTATCGAACAACTATCAGTCGTATGGTTACTCAAGCAAGGGACGAAGGAATCGTTAATATTGAAATCAATGAATATGATGTCGGAATATTTGCATTAGAAGAGTATGTGCAATCAAAATTTGGTGTGAGAAAAGTAGAAATTGTCTCAAACGAGTATTACGAAACACAAGAATCATTGATGGATGAGATAGCAAAAAGAGCAGCCGCTATGGTCCGTAATTCAATTCGGGAAAAAGATATTGTAGGTATTTCATGGGGGTCTTCCTTGAGTAAGATGGTTGATAAAATAGAACCCAGAAATGTGAAAAATGTTTCTTTCTGCCCTTTAGCTGGTGGTCCTAGTCACATCAATGCAAGATACCATGTAAATACCCTGGTTTACGAAATGTCCAGAATTTTTCATGGGAAAAGCACTTATATCAATGCAATGGTTGTTCAGGGAACGGAGCAATTGGCGTTTGGAATTTTAGGATCGAAGTATTTTGAAGAATTATTGATGCTGTGGAATGCTTTGGACTTAGCTATTGTCGGAATTGGCGGAGAATTGGATCATAATACGAGTCAATGGAGAGATCTATTGACTGAAGATGATTATAGTATTTTGGAAAGAGAAGGAGCAATCGGCGAGCTTTGCTGTAGGTTTTTTGACTCAGAGGGGGAGATAGTTCACAGGCAATTGCAAAAAAGAATAATCGGGATAACCTTGGAACAATTAGCTTGCGTTCCCACATCAATAGCTATTGCACAGGGAGAAAATAAAGCTCAAGCGATCTTGGCAATATTAAGAAAAGGCTACGTGAATCATTTAGTGACTGACAGAAAAACAATTTTAAAAGTTTTAGAATTGGATAAGGATGAAGAAGGAAATCGTTTTTTTGATTAATTGAAAAAAGGTCCGGAACACTACAAAAATAGTGTTCCGGACCTTTTTTTACTGCTATAAAGGCAGACCGGCTTCGCCCTCAAGATATGGGATCAAGTCTTTTAATTCATTGACTTGCACTTTAATTTGTTCCCCGATGGTAGTTTCTGCAATCGTTTTTCTTGGCAAATCTTTATCAATTACTTTGGTTAATGTTGAATCACCAGAACGGGAGTGGATAAAGTTATTGATTGATTCAAATGGTGTGTGGGTGACAATTTGGAAACCATAGGAATTGTTCAATAACGTATACCCGGCAATTCCTGTTTTGCATTGATAGGGTCGGGATAGACCACCATCTATAACAAATAATTTTCCATTTGCTTTTATTGGAGACTCGCCTTGTTTTACCATCACAGGAGTATGCCCATTCACAATACAAGAATCTTCTCCAGTAATACCGAACTCTTCCAGAATTTTGTCGCAAATCTCGACTTGATTTCTTAATTGGAAATACGCATTGTTGGTTTCTTTTTTTTCTTCATCGGACTGCATGAAGTAGCTCTCAAAAGTTTTCATTTCTTCTCTTCCGAACAAAGGGGAATATTTGCCGCACCAGCAATACCATACAAGGTCCAGGGCTGATTCATTGGGATTGTGTCTAGAGTCAAAAGCTTTTATGATCTGTTCTTCAAAAAAATCCATCAATGATTTTCCGTATAAGTCAGGTGTTAAAAAGTATTGAAAATCACCATCCTTATTTAATGGCATACAACCATGAAAAATCAGATTTTGATTGTATTTTAGGTAGAGACTACCTTTTTCGATGATGAAGTTAAGCTGTTTATCCAAGCGGGTTGATTTCTGGAAAGAGCCCATCAAATCTTTAACCACCTGACATTCTGATTCAGTTAATTTGAATGGATCGGCTGAATCAACCAGTTGAAAGCAATTTTCCGAAAGAAATTGCTCGATCTCCTCTAATTTGTTCAGAAATAGGCGGTTATCCATTTGGAATTCAGGATTGCGTAATATGACTTGTCCTTCTAGTTTTAACTGGATTATCAGTAATGCTTGCTGTACTTTAGCAAGTGATTTTGAGTTCGGTGTTTTCCTGGCAACCTGCGGATTAAATGAGGGGAGCGCTTGATAATATTCTTCTGAGAATTGGAATAATGAGCGCAGATTCAAACTGTATTGCCTCTCCAATTCAAGCAAGTATCCGTATTTCGTAGCAATCCGCAATAAAGTCATCAAACAGGTTTCTGAACCTGAAAAGGCGCCTAACCATAACACATCATGGTTTCCCCATTGAATATCAATAGATGGAAAGTCTGTTAAGAAATTTAATACATCATAAGCATCCGCTCCCCTATCAAAAACATCCCCTACGATGTGCATATGATCGATAACTAAAAACTTGATTGTACAGGCAAACTCTTTGATCACGTCTTCAGCAATGTTCAGTTCTACAATTTCCCCTAGTATTTTATCAATGTAGATTTTTTTATTTTTCTTTGCGAGGCTTGCGTAAATCAATTCTTCGCCAAGATAGATATATTTTTGAGGCAATCTTTTCCGGAGTTTAGAACGAGAATATTTACTGGAACAAAACACAATGAATTGAACTAGGATTGCGATAATTTCCTTTGTCCAATTTTCAAATTCGATCGGTGTTGTTTGGGATTTTTTGATTTGCATCATTTCCATCGGATAAGAGATTAATTTTACTAATTGTTCACACTCTTCATTTGTTTTTTTGGCCCCAAAACATTCATAGATTTTTTCGCGAATGATTCCGGAACCTGTATTGATGATATGCTGGAAACCTTTAAATTCCCCATGGATGTCGCTGATGAAGTATTCCGTTCCTTTTGGTAAATTTAAAATTGCCTGAAGATTGATAATCTCAGAAGAAATTTCTTGTTTCGTCGGAAATTCTTTGAGTAAGGTTTGGTAATATTTTTCTTTATACATACTGGCAGTCATAATTTCTCCTTTCACATTCGTCATTTTTTCTTATCATACATGATTTTTTATAGAAAAAAGGGCTTATGGATAAATCTATTTATGTTTGCACGATAGTGCAAAGTGGAGCAAACTGATCAGTACTGCATTGACGAATCCGCTTTCAGATGGTATTTTTTTAATTGCGAAGGAACTTCCTGTGTGTTTCGCATGAAACTACAAGTTATTTGTTTATCAACTTTGCAGATGCTTTATAAGGGGAAACAGAAAAAAGGAGTGTTTGATTATGTACATGGTTTTTGATATTGGAGGATCTTCAGTAAAATACGCAATTTTGG
The DNA here is from genome assembly GCF_963663645.1 of uncultured Trichococcus sp. Taxonomy (NCBI): domain Bacteria; kingdom Bacillati; phylum Bacillota; class Bacilli; order Lactobacillales; family Carnobacteriaceae; genus Trichococcus; species uncultured Trichococcus sp. Next base: position 618,846 of record NZ_OY760503.1, on the reverse strand, counting down.
ACCGATCGGGAAATATTTATATGAAAGATAAATTCCCCACACCGAAAAATTCATTGGATTTACTTCTGTTCGGCATGTTCGATGTGATTGATCGCTACGATGAGTATGAAATTAAAGGTATTTCGATTTGCTGTCCAGGTGTAGTTGATTCTTATCAAGGAATCGTCTATTACGGCGGGTGCTTAACTTACTTACACGAAGTTTGTTTGAAACAAATTTTGATGGATCGATACAAGATGCCTGTATCGATTGAGAATGATGGGAAAGCAGCCGCACTTGCAGAGTTATGGCGTGGCGGTGTGAATAATTCCAAACATGCAGTCGTGATGGTCTTAGGAAGTGCCATTGGGGGCGGAATCATCATTGATGGGAAACTTCATCGCGGAAAAAATTTTTCGGCAGGTGAAGTGAGTTACATGGTTGGTGATCCGGTCGAGAATCAAGATTCTGTTTATAAAATGTGTGGGTTTGATGCCTCTGCTCCTAAAATGGTCAGTGAAATTGCAGAACTGAATGGATTATCAGCTGATGCTGATGGAGAAACGGTATTTATGTACATCAATGAACAAAACGAAGCGTCCTGGAGGGTATTTTGTGAATATTGCCGTAAAATTGCGCGTATGATCATCAGCCTCCAGTATGTTTTGGATCCGGAACGGTTCATCATTTGTGGCGGCGTAAGTAATCAGCCTGTCGTCAGAGATCAGATTATGAATGAAGTAAGACGCATCTATCAAGCAAATTCAATGTACTTATTGCTGCCGGTGATAGAGAACTCAAAATTGAATAATGACGCTAATTTATATGGAGCGCTCTATCACTTCTTAGAAGAATACGTAATAAATGCGGAAGAATATGAGCCATATCATGAAGCGCATTGTCCCAACTGTCGGTTTGATTTGTCACATTCAGAAGTATTTAATTTAAGCAAAGGTGAAATACAGGAACAAATGAGGGGTAGTCTATGAACAAGAAAAAAAATCCGATTTTAGAATCCATTCTTTCAGGGGTCAATTATATGTTGCCATGTGTTGTTGCAGGCGGAATTATGTTAGGAATCAGTTTTTTGGTGGATGACATTTCAATCAATCCTGCCAATTATGGAACCAACTTACCGTTGGCGGCGTTCTTTAATCAAAATGGGAATGCGCTGTTCAGTTTAATGTTGCCAGTCTTTTGTGCGGGTGTCGCATTCTACATTGCCGGTAAATCGGCTATTCCAGCGGCATTGATGGCCGGTGCGTTAACCAGGGATGGCGATTCCAGTTTTTTGGGAGCGCTGTTATTGGGGTTTGCGGTGGGCTACCTTGTTGTAGCTCTGAAAAAAGCATTCGAAAAGCTACCAGAAACGTTCTCAATATTAAGGGATCTGCTTTTGGTTCCTCTGATCTCAGCCATAGTGACAGCAATACTTACGCAGTTCATGGTAGAACCGGTCATTGGCAAATTAAATATACTGATGAACGCTGGCTTACAATCAATGAGCGGATCTAGTCAAGTTTTCTTAGGAGCAATATTGGCGTTAATGCAGTCGGCAGATATGGGTGGTCCAATCAATAAAACAGCGTATCTATTCGCAACGGCAGCCCTAGCCAATGGAGAGTATTCGTTGATGTCGGCTGTCTTAGCTGGCGCGTTGATTCCGCCATATGTTACAGGGATTTCAACTCTGATTTTCAGAAATAAATTCACCAAAACAGAAAAGGGCCAAGGCATCACAAACTTAATTATGGGGCTAGCTGGAATATCTGAAGGCGGCATTCCGTTTCTGTTAAAAGATCCGTTGCGAGTTGGCTCGGCTTGCATGATTGGTTCTGCGATCGCGGGTGGAGGATCAATATTGTTTGGGTGTTCAGTCATGGCTCCATTCGGTGGTTTGTTCATTTTACCTCTAAATGCTAATCCATTAGGCTTCTTGATGTCGGTTGCTTTGGGAGTAGTGGCAGGTGTCGCCATCTTAGGGCTTACAAAAAGAGACGTAAATGCAGCGGAAGCAGAAATTGTGCAACAAGAGGCGTAGTATCGGTACAGCTTCAATGGCATGAGAAGATTCATCACCACGAAAAAAACTAAAGGAGAGGATAGAATTGGAAACGATTGTACCAGATCAGATTATTATGGGGTTGATTTTGAACGCAGGCGATGCGAAACAGCATATTTACGAAGCGTTGAATCAAGCGAAGCAGGGAAACCTTGAAGAAAGTGATAAAGAAATTCATTTGGCTGAGAATGCGCTGAATGAAGCCCACAATTTACAGACGCGTTTTCTTGCTCAAGAAGCGGGCGGGAACAGAACAGAGATCTCAGCATTATTTGTGCATGCGCAAGACCATTTGATGACAACAATTACTGAAATTAACTTAATTAAAGAGATCATTGAATTGAGAGTAGAACTAAAAAAATAAACTACATAAGGGAGATCGAAGATGATGATTAAAATTGGATTATTTTGTGCAGCTGGTTTTTCAACAGGGATGTTAGTGAACAATATGAAAAATGCAGCTCAAAAACGTAACCTTGAAGTGGAAATTGACGCTTATCCTCAGGCCAAGTTGAGTGACTGTGTTAAAGGCATGGACGTAGCTTTATTAGGACCTCAAGTAAGTTACACATTCGGGAAGTCTGAACTGATTTGCAAAGAATGTAACGTTCCAATAGCAGTGATTCCTATGGCTGACTATGGAATGTTGGATGGGGAAAAAGTATTGGATCTTGCTTTAAGTCTATCAAACAATAAATCATCCGCTTTTGGAGGGAAATAGCCAATGGGAAATTTTAACTCTCAAAAAATTATTGCGCCAATCATGAAATTTGTAAACATGCGCGGAATTATAGCCTTGAAGGATGGGATGTTATCCATTTTACCTCTTACGGTTGTCGGGAGTATTTTCTTGATTCTTGGTCAAATTCCATTTGAAGGTGTCAATAACGCAATTGCAAATATTTTCGGGCCTGATTGGACAGAGCCTTTCATGCAAGTTCATGCAGGTACGTTTGCCATTATGGGATTGATTTCCTGTTTTTCAATCGCATATTCATATGCTAAAAATAGTGGGGTAGAACCTTTGCCAGCCGGTGTTTTGTCACTTTCATCATTCTTTATTACGTTGAGATCGTCTTATATCCCTGAAAGTGGGGAGCCGATTGGTGATGCGTTATCCAAAGTATGGTTTGGTGGTCAAGGGATTATCGGAGCTATTATTATCGGATTAACTGTTGGGGCAATTTATACGGAATTTATTCAGAAAAAAATCGTTATTAAAATGCCTGAACAAGTACCACAAGCGATCGCAAAACAGTTTGAGGCCATGACACCTGCATTTGCGATCTTTCTATTGTCGATGATCGTCTATATTATTTCAAAAGCCATCACAGATGGCGGCACTTTTATTGAGATGATTTATGACGTAATTCAAGTACCGTTGCAAGGTTTGACCGGATCTCTGCCGGGTGCCATCGGAATCGCATTTTTCATCTCATTCTTATGGTGGTTTGGGGTTCATGGCCAATCAGTGGTCAATGGAATTGTAACTGCATTGCTCTTATCAAACTTAGATGCGAACAAAGCGCTCGCCGCCGCCGGAAATTTGTCTTTAGAAAATGGCGCCCATATTGTGACGCAGCAATTCCTGGACAGCTTCCTGCTCATTTCTGGTTCTGGAATAACCTTCGGATTAGTCATTGCCATGCTGTTTGGGGCCAAGTCCCAACAGTATAAAGCGCTAGGGAAAGTTGCGGCTTTTCCGGCACTGTTCAATGTGAATGAACCAGTGATCTTCGGATTTCCGGTTGTGATGAACCCAGTGATGTTTATCCCCTTCTTACTGGTGCCGGTGCTTTCCGCAGGGCTTGTTTATGGTTCAATTGCAATAGGCTTTATGACACCGTTTGCGGGAGTTACGTTGCCTTGGAGCACACCCGCAATTATTTCTGGGTTGATGGTTGCTGGATGGCAAGGAGCGGTATTACAAATTGTAATCTTATCCTTATCCGCAATAATCTATTACCCGTTCTTCAGAATTCAAGACAAGATTGCTTACAACAATGAACTGGAAATGAATAAAACAAACGAATAGCACGCAAAAGATCCAATGAATAAGTTCTCATTGGATCTTTTGCGTGCTATTGTTTATCTTACAATACAAGAAATACCGTGTTTTTCCATAATTTCTTTGAAGTAGTCCAGATCTTCTGTATGAAGTTGAGGGATATCTTGCATTTTATACTTGCGATTTAAATTCTCATATTTTTTTTGTCCAAATTGATGGAACGGAAGCAACTCAATTTTGGTAACACCCATTTTATTGAACAACAGCGCAAACTGTTCGGCATCTTCGGGGCTATCATTGAAATTGGGGATAACTGGAATGCGGACAGTCAGATTGTCATGATTTTCCAAAGCGAAAGCTAAGTTTTCCAGAATCATTTCATTTGTGGCCCCGATTCCCTCGCGATGTTTTTCAGGATCATAGTGTTTGACATCAAAGTATAAAGCATCCACTTGTCCAATGTATTTTTGAAAAACTTCAGGTTTTGCATAGCCTGTTGTTTCAGTCGCAGTGTGGATACCTTTAGCTTTCAATTGTCGCAACAATTCAGTAGCAAACTCGGCTTGATACAATACTTCACCGCCTGAGAGCGTGACACCGCCACCTGATTCTTCATAAAATGCGACATCTTTCATGACCTCTTGAATGATTTCATCGATAGTTTTGTATTCTCCGACAGTTGTATAGCTTTTCTTTTGATTATTCCATATCTTTTCTGGGGTGCCACTTTGTGATTCAGGATTGGAACACCAATAACAACGGAGAGGGCAACCTTTGAAAAAGACCACAGTGCGTATGCCAGGGCCGTCATGGATGCTGAATTTTTGGATATTAAAGATGCATGCCTTCAATTGTGTTTGTGTTGTCATATAAATCTCCTTCTTTCTTTATTCAAGTGTATTCTATCACGGGAAACATCAAACGTAAACATTTTTAGTTGCGTACGAAATTTAAAGAGGCGGAATATTGTTTGGGATTCTTAAATATGGTATTCTGAATAATATAAAAGTGAGGGATGCTTATGTCGCGAGAAGAAGAAATTATTTCTATAGTAAGCGAAAACAAGAAAATAGAAGTCAATGAATTGGCGGATTTATTGAAAGTATCACGAGTGACCATTCGCAAGGATTTAGATAAGTTGGAAGCAAGAGGCATTCTTCATCGCCAACATGGTTTTGCTGTTTTAAATAATCAAGATGACATCAATTATCGGCTTGCGTATAACTATGATCTGAAAAGAAAAATCGCTATGGAGGCTGCCAAGTTAGTCAAAGATGGTGAAACGGTCATGATTGAATCAGGTTCGACGTGCACCTTGCTTGCGGAGGAGCTTGCGTACAACAAAAACGAAGTGACTATCATCACCAACTCCTGCTTCATCGCTTCTTACATCAGAAAAGCTGAATCGGTCAAAGTGGTGTTGATCGGCGGAGAGTACCAAAAAGATTCGCAAGTAAATGTAGGGCCACTGGTTAAAAAAATAATCAGTGATTTCTATGTGGATAAGTTATTTGTGGGGATTGATGGATTTGATGAACGCAGAGGGTTCACCGGAAGTGATATCACTCGTTGTGATACGGCCAATACGATGATGACCGCCGCAAAGCACACAATCGTTTTAACAGACTCCAGCAAGTTTTCCCAGGTAGGCGTGGTTTCCGAATTTGCTTTTGAGGATATTTCCATGGTGTACACAGATAGTGGAATTGAAGAAGGCAAACATCAATTTTTAGTAACTAAGGGCATTAAAGTTGTTACTGTTTAACTCAATACGCTATTTTCTAAAAAAGGAGTGCACAATTGTGCATTCCTTTTTTTCTTTCGAAAGTTATTTATATTTCGTTTGACACTTAATACGATGTCATGTTATATTTTCTACGAAAGAAAGTTTATGTGGTTTCAAACGAAGAAAGGGAGTATCGATATGAATATTCAATCGAAAGAAAAAACAACAGGGAATCAGCCGCATTTTGGATTATTGACAGAACGTATGAATCAATATCGTGAATCAGTGTTGGAAAAGAAGTCTTATATTTGTGCAGAACGTGCGTTGTTAGCGACCGAAGCCTACAAAAAACACCAAAATAAGCCAAGTGTCGTAAAACGTGCTTTAATGTTGCAAAATATTTTGGAAAGAATGTCCATCTACATTGAAGATGAAACCTTGATCGTTGGAAACCAAGCAAGCTCAAATAAAGATGCACCGATTTTCCCTGAATATACCTTGGATTTCGTGATCGATGAGCTGGATAAATTTGAAAAACGCGATGGTGATGTGTTCTATATCACAGAAGAAACGAAAGAACAATTACGTTCCATTGCTCCTTTCTGGGAAAACAACAATCTGCGTTCTAAAGCGGGTGCTTTATTGCCTGAAGAAGTACAGGTTTATATGGAAACGGGATTCTTTGGAATGGAAGGTAAAATGAATTCCGGAGATGCTCACTTGGCAGTTGATTACCAAAAGATGCTTGAATTTGGATTGAAGAATTACAAAGAACGCACGCTCAAAGCAAAAGCGGATCTGGATTTAACAAAGCCTGAAAGCATCGGAAAATATCATTTTTATAATTCCGTGCTGATTGTGATCGACGCAGTAAAAACGTATGCAGAGCGCTACTCCAAATTAGCGGAAGAAATGGCTGAAACAGCCACGCCGGAACGTAAAAAAGAATTACTTGAAATGAGCCGGATCTGTGCGAAAGTTCCCTATGAACCGGCAGAAACGTTTGCCGAAGCAGTGCAAGCCACATGGTTCATTCAATTGATTTTACAAATTGAATCAAATGGCCACTCACTGTCTTATGGCCGCTTTGATCAATATATGTACCCATTCTTGAAAGCGGACTTGGATAAAGGCGCGATCACAGAAGCTGAAGCAGTGGAATTGCTGACAAATCTATGGATCAAAACGTTGACCATAAATAAAGTACGGAGCCAATCGCACACTTACAGCAGTGCAGGCAGTCCTCTGTATCAAAACGTAACGATCGGTGGCCAAACGAGAGACAAACAAGATGCAGTAAACGAACTGTCTTTCTTAGTCCTACGAAGTGTTGCCCAAACAAAATTACCGCAACCTAATTTGACTGTTCGTTATCACGCGGGCTTACATAAAGAGTTCATGGATGAAGCCATCGAAGTCATGAAACTTGGTTTTGGGATGCCAGCTTTCAATAATGATGAAGTGATCATTCCATCATTTATCAAATTCGGGGTATCGGAAGAAGATGCTTACGATTACAGTGCTATCGGTTGTGTCGAGACTGCTGTACCTGGCAAATGGGGTTACCGTTGCACCGGTATGAGTTACATGAATTTCCCTAAGATTTTGATGATTGCGATGAATGATGGTATCGATCCGGTATCAGGCAAACGCTTCACCAAAGGCTATGGTCAGTTTGAAGAGATGACTTCATTTGAAGAATTGGAAGACGTTTGGGATAAGACGCTGCGTGAGTTGACCCGTATGAGTGTTATCGTTGAAAATGCGGTCGATTTAGGGATTGAAAAAGAAGTGCCAGATATTCTGTGTTCTGCATTGACTGAAGACTGCATTGGCCGAGGAAAAACGTTGAAAGAAGGCGGAGCGGTATACGACTTCATTTCGGGCCTTCAAGTCGGAATCGCCAACTTGGCTGACTCGTTGGCCGCAATCAAGAAATTAGTCTTTGAAGAAGGAAAAGTCACACAAAAAGAGCTTTGGGAAGCCTTGATGACTGACTGGGAAAGTGAACGCAGTCAAGAAATCCAACAAATGATCATCCATGATGTGCCAAAATATGGAAACGACGAGGATTACGTAGACCTATTGGTGACAAAAGCCTACGACTGCTATATCGATGAAATCAAAAAATATCCGAATACACGATATGGCCGTGGACCTATCGGCGGTCTCCGTTACTCGGGTACATCCTCGATTTCGGCTAATGTCGGCCAAGGGCGCGGTACGATGGCGACGCCAGATGGACGCAAAGCGTGGACGCCTCTTGCGGAAGGATGTTCACCATCCCATAACATGGACCAAAATGGGCCAACCGCGGTATTGAAATCAGTTGCGAAATTACCTACTGAAGATATTCTAGGTGGGGTGCTTCTCAACCAGAAAGTAAATCCGCAAACCCTGGTGAAAGAAGAAGATAAACAAAAATTGATTATGTTGATTCGCACGTTCTTCAACAAATTGAAAGGTTACCATATCCAATACAATGTGGTGTCCAGAGAAACATTGATCGATGCACAAAAACATCCTGAGAAACACCGTGATTTGATTGTACGTGTTGCTGGGTACTCTGCGTTCTTCAATATGCTATCGAAAGCTACGCAAGATGACATTATCGAACGTACGGAGCATGTGATCTAAACAAGTCAAAGGAGGACGGAACAGGGGGAATTCCTGTTCTGTCCCATTTTAAAGCTGTCAGAAGATGGCAGTGTTTATGGGAATTCAGCGATAACAATCAACTAGTTAGGAGAAGATTAATTATGAAATTTTTATTAGATACTGCGAATTTAAATGAGATCGAAACATATGCGGCGATTATCCCTTTGGCTGGGGTAACGTCCAACCCATCGATTATAAAAAATGAAGGGAGTATCCAATTTTTTGATCACATGAAGAAGATTCGCTCGATCATCGGAAAAGAAAGATCTCTGCACGTTCAAGTAGTTGCAACCGATTATGATGGCATGATCAAGGATGCTGAAACGATTGCAGAAAAAATAGACTCAGACGTATACATCAAAGTACCGACAAATCAAGAAGGCCTGAAAGTTATCAAAGAATTGAAAAGACGTGGGATGAATGTGACAGCCACAGCCATATACACTAAATTTCAAGCATACTTAGCGATAGCGGCTGGTGCAGATTATATTGCGCCATATTTCAACCGTATGGAGAATCTTAATATTGATCCTAGAGAAGCTATTTCAGAAATGGCAAAGGAAATTTCGCGTACCAACAGCTCGACTAAAATTTTAGCGGCAAGCTTCAAAAATGTAGCGCAAGTGAATGCAGCTTTAGAAGCTGGTGCGCAATCAGCTACGATGGGCTGTGATATTCTTAAGCAAGCATTTGGCATGCCTTCCATTGATAAAGCCGTAGTGGACTTTACGGGAGATTGGGAATCGATCTTTGGCGAAGGAACCGCAATCCACAATCTAAAATAAAAACAGAAAAGGTGAAAAGAAGAATGGAAAAAGTATTTGCAAGTCCTTCAAGATACGTTCAAGGGAAAGGTGTCTTGTCGACAGGAACCAGTTATATCAAAGCGTTAGGTAAAAGAGCGTTACTGCTAAGCGATGATATTGTATATGGAATTGCCGGGAAAAACTTACGCGAGAATCTCGAAAAGATTGGGATGTACGTAAAATATGTACCCTTTAATGGAGAAGCATCCACTGCTGAAATTCAACGTGTAAGTCAGATTGGCCGAGATGACCAAGTAGATTTAGTCATAGGGTTAGGTGGGGGTAAAACGATTGATGCCGCTAAAGCGATCAGTGACCAATTGGCCGTCCCTGTTGCAGTTTTACCAACAATTGCTTCCACAGATGCACCCACGTCTGCACTTTCGGTTATTTATTCAGATGAGGGAGTATTTGAAAAATACCTTTTCTACAAAAAGAATCCTGAATTAGTTCTTGTCGATACAGCAGTAGTGGCAAAAGCGCCTTCCCGATTACTTGCTTCAGGGATTGCAGATGCAATGGCTACGTGGGTCGAAGGTCGTTCAATCATCAAGAATGCAGGTAAAACAATGGCTGGTGGCACACCAACTCTAGCGGCAGAAGCAATTGCGGAAAAATGTGAAAAAATCCTATTTGAGAACGGACTAAAAGCAATGGCGGCATGTGAAGCGAAAGTTGTTACACCTGCATTAGAAGCAGTCGTAGAAGCAAATACATTATTAAGCGGTATTGGATTTGAAAGTTGCGGTTTAGCTGCAGCACATGCGATTCACAATGGATTCACTGCTTTGCATGGAGAAATCCATACATTGACACATGGTGAAAAAGTAGCTTATGGAACGCTGACCCAACTTGTGTTAGAGAACCGACCAAAAGAAGAATTGGATCGTTACATTTTGTTCTACCAAGCATTGGGATTACCAACTACTTTAAAAGACTTGAAGTTAGAAAATGTTTCATATGAAGAATTGTTGAAAGTTGGTAAGCTTGCAACTCAAGAAGGCGAGACTATTCATCAAATGGGCCTATCAATTAACGAGGAAAACGTTACGGATGCTCTATTTGCTTTAGATTCATATGTGAGAGTTACCTTCAACAAGTAAAATCATTTTTTTGTTATAAAGACTTATCCATTATCAACTTCACTTTTTGATTTTTTACACCTCGTCATCTGTAATATTCAGACAAGGTTTATATAAAAATAGGAGACATCCTAAATTCCAATTACTGGGTGCTTTTGTAAATTTTTATGGAAGATAAGAGAGGCTCGTCTTAACAGACTTTACTGAAAAAGATCGTGTAGAAAAGTATGGGTTATGCATAATTTAAGACATTAAAATATCGTTCATAGGACAGTTTTAATAATTGACTTGTGAACGATATTTTTTTGTCTTATCGCGGTAAAGACTACAAAATGGATAACGGTTATGTAAAAGAAAACGCAATAAAGTAGTATCGTTTCCGATGTTTTTGTCAATTCAGTAGCTTATATCTAGCTAAAACTAATAAATTTATGTGTCAACAAGTTGTAACTATTGTTTTAAATTATCGTCACTCGTTTTGTTAAGAAGAATATAATTTGCGCTTTCTTTTGCTACGTATGTATCAGCATTCAGTTTATTATAATAAAAAAATGTATAGCAATAACAAATGGATTAATCTTGTCAATTTAACTTTAAAATGTTATATTTGAAAACGGAAACGTTTCCAAAAAAGTAATAGGAGGGGCTAAATTGAAAAAGTGGCTAAGTATTGGTCTAAGCATTGCCGTCATTGGAGGATTTTTCTTGGTAAGTAAACCGTATCTTTTTTCCAATAAAACAACGATCCAACAAGTTTATCCACGTTCGAAGGAGAGCTTCGCTGGAGATCCAATGCCTTATTTTAATGGCGAGGAATTTATGATTTATTATTTAGAGGACTTACGTGATCATCAAACTGGGTTTCATCCGATCAGTTTAATGACGACGACTGACTTTATTAATTATACAGATCATGGTGAAGTGATTCCATTTGTAAATGATCAGAACGATCAGGAGTTAGCTTTAGGGACTGGTTCTGTCATAATTGATTCAGATGGATTGTATCATGCATTTTATACCGGCCATAATGGATCATTGTCACCCAAGGAAGCAATTATGCATGCCACCAGTAAAAATGGAGTCAAGTGGAATAAGCAGCCCGAGCACACGTTTTTCGCTGATGCACAGTATGAAGCAGATGATTTCAGAGATCCTTTTGTGTTTTACGAAGAAGAATCTCAAGAGTATTGGATGCTTGTTACAGCTCGTCAAAATGGGACTGGTGTTATTGCTAGATATACTTCTACAGATTTAATAACATGGGAAGATCAGGGTATTTTTTTTATAAATGATTTTGGAAACGATTCCAACTTAGAGTGTCCCTCACTTGTCTTCTTTGAAGGAAAATGGTATTTGGCATTTTCTGATCAATGGGATCAACGTGTCGTTCATTACCGTATCGCGGATAATGTTAATGGACCTTTTGTCAAACCAGCTAACTTAGATCATTGGGATGGTTCCGGATTTTATGCTGGAAGATTAGAAACAGATGGAGAAAAACTTTATGTAGTAGGCTGGATTCCAACAAAAGAACAACATCGTGATAATCAAAACTATAATTGGGCAGGCAATCTTGCTGTCCATGAATTGATAGCTAAGGATGATCAACTATTGCCGACGTTGCCTGAGAGCGTTAAAGAACAGGTGAATACGGTAACTTTCACAAATCAGACAATTCCTGAAGGCCAATCCATCACTTTTAATACTAATGAGGAAACCGTTCTGTATTCTGGAAATGTCGTTTTAGACGAACAAACGAAAAAATGGGCCTTTCAATTCAATAGTAAAGAAGATCAATCGATTTTAAATGTTATTTTTGATACAGAACTAAATACAGTCGCATACTATAATCGTTCTTTAGATAGGATGGAAAATTATGCTCCACAAACTGAAATGCCCTTTGACTTTGCTGATCGATCTAGTGTAACTATTAAACTGGTCTTAGAAGATGATATTGTTGTCCTCTATCTAGATGATGAAATTGTCCTCTCAAATCGTATGTATCAAGCTAAGGGGAGTGATTGGTCAATCATGGCTATTGAAGGTCATCTAAAGATAGAATCATAAGAGAATGTAGGAGAGATTAAAATGAAAAGAAAACACTTTGTTCTATTTTCTGGTTTAATAGCAGTAGCCAGTTTAGTATTTGTTATCTTTAGTTTGATAACTTCAAGAAACTATTATGCTGAAGAACATCGCCCTCAGTTTCATTTTTCACCCGAAGAGAATTGGCTGAATGACCCAAATGGAATGGTTTATTACGATGGTGAATATCACCTGTTTTATCAGCACAATCCGGATGGTAATCAATGGGGTCCAATGTATTGGGGCCATGCCATAAGTAAAGATATGATCAATTGGGATCATAAGCCCATTGCTTTAGAACCCGATGATTTAGGAACGATTTTTTCAGGTAGTGCGGTAGTTGACTGGAACGACACATCTGGATTTTTTGACGGTGGAGAAGGCTTGGTTGCGATTTACACACAAAACGGCGAAGGTCAAAAGCAAAGTATTGCTTACAGCAGAGATAAGGGTTGCAGCTGGGAGAAATACGATGGAAATCCAGTGATACCTGTCGATCCAGAGATAAAGGATTTTCGAGATCCCAAGGTGTTTTGGCATGAGGAAACAGAAAAATGGGTGATGTCACTTGCAGCAGGAAAAAAGATAATGTTTTATGATTCCCCAAATTTAATTGATTGGAATTTCATGAGTGAGTTTGGAGAGGGCGCAGGTGCACAAGGAGGCGTATGGGAGTGCCCGGATTTATTTGAACTGCCGGTTGATGGCAATTCTGATGATACAAAGTGGGTATTACAAGTGGACATAGGCGATGGTGCCATTGCTGGTGGTTCCGGTGCGCAATATTTCATAGGGGACTTTGATGGAACTACATTTACAAGCATAGACGAACCAGACCATATCAACTGGCTCGATTATGGCGCAGACTTTTATGCAGGACAATCTTTTTCGGATATTCCTGATGAAGATGGGCGTAGAATCATGATTGCGTGGATGAGTAATTGGTTATATGCCAACCGGGTGCCTACAGAGGAATGGCGTGGTTCAATGTCCGTTCCAAGGTCACTAGAATTGAAAACTACAGAAGATGGAAGCATAAAGTTATTTCAGCATCCAGTTGATGAGTTAACCGCACTTAGAGATAAGGAATTATTCAGGGTTGAAAATCAGGTAGTTGATTCCATAGAAGCTGCTGATTTATTAGATGGGATTGAAGCCGATGTATTTGAACTGAATGCTGAAATTCAACTAAACCAACCGGTAGATTTTGGAATCAAAGTCAGAATGTCTGAAGAAAATCAGGATGAAACAGTGATCGGCTTTTCTGAGTCAAAAAATGAACTGTTTGTTGAGCGTAGTCAGTCAGAAGAATTGTATTTCAGTCCTTATTTTAATGGGCGCCACGCAGTTTCAATCAATGACAGTAAAGTGATCAACCTAAAAATTTTGGTTGATAAAAATTCTGTTGAAGTTTTTTTACAAAATGGAGAATATGCAATAACAGATTTAATTTTCCCACGAGACGATAGCAGAGGGTTGAAATTTTATGTTGAAGACGGTGAAGTTACAATAAATTCGCTCGAGATACATTCTATTAAATCCACTTGGAATTAAGAATCATTCAATCATTTTTATGGATCATAGGGTACCTATCAACCTCAAACGGTTAAGAGGGTGTCCATACACAAAGAGAACGACAGCTTGCGGAAAGCTTACTTCTCATCATAGAACATCTGAACTCCGGCGAAGCAAGTGTTCGCAGGAGTTCAGATGTTCTTACTATATTCAGTTCCGGTGAGCGCCCCTTAACCGGAACTGAGTGTCTGGATCGAGTCCTTACCTCCGAAGAGCCGTTCCTCATCGGAGGTGGGGCCCCCGGTGAGGGGCCTCCAGCAACTCATCGTCCCTATCTGTACCCCGTGATATTCCTCGGAACATATGCTTCTTCCAAATACTTGATTTCCTCCGCGCTCAATGCAACCTCGAATGCGCCAAGGGCATCGTCCAGATATTTCACTTTTGTCGCACCGATCAGCGGGGAGGTGACGTAGTCTTTGCTCAGCATCCAGGCAGTCGCGACTTGTCCGCGGGTGATGCCGCGCTCATCCGCCAATTTATGGACCCTTGAGATGACTTCATTGTCGGAAGCCACAATGTATCCAGGCAGGTTTGCCTCCACAGCTTGGCTGGCGCGAGCTGTGACGGCACCGATATCCCTCGTCAATCTTCCTCCCGCCAACGGACTCCAAGGCGTCATCGCCACTTTTTGGTCCTGCAGCAAAGGAATCATTTCGCGTTCTTCTTCCCGGTAGAGCAGATTGTACAGGTTCTGCATGGAAACAAATTTCGTCCAGCCGTTCTTCTCGGCGATGAATTGGGCTTTCGCAAATTGCCAAGCATGCATGGAAGAAGCTCCGATATAACGCACTTTCCCCATTTTCACCAAGTCATGCAGTGCTTCCATGGTCTCTTCGATAGGCGTGCCGTAATCCCAGCGGTGGATGATGTACAGGTCCAGATAATCGGTCTGCAATCTTTTCAAAGAGTGATCGATTTCCGCGAAGATGCTTTTGCGTGACAAGCCTTTTGCATTCGGCCCCTCGAACATCGGGAAATATAATTTGGAAGCCAGGACGATTTCATCGCGGTTGGCGAAATCCTTCAAAGCCTTCCCGACGATCTCTTCGCTGGATCCGGCTGAATACAGATTCGCAGTATCGAAGAAATTGATTCCGGAATCCAAGGCTTTTTTGATGAGTTCACTGCTTTCCGTTTCACCAATCGACCATTTTTCCCGACCACGTTCCGGTTCTCCGAAGCCCATGCAACCCAGACACAGTTTTGAGACTTCCATGCCGGTGTTCCCTAATTTTACATATTCCATGACAGCGCCTCCAAATGTTTTTGTTTTTATTATAAACCCATTGTAACTGTTGGAGTAAACTCCAAGACAAGTGTTTTCTGACGAACAAAAAAATATTATTCAATAGCTGCTGTAACGGTTGACTTGGAGTCCACTTCAGGATTTAAACTGGGGGTAACAAAAATATGAAATAGGAGGAATGGAAGATGAAAATGAGCGAAACTGCAAAAAAAACCATGATGAACTGTTTCCCGGGCACGTGTCGATATTGGCTGAAACGGATCCGGAACTGATTGAGGTGTTCGATAATTTCGCGTTTGATGAAGTGCTGCAGTACACCAGTTTGGATGTGAAGGAAAGGCAGAAAGTGCTGTTGGCTGCTTTGATCGCCATGCAATGCGTGAACGAGTTCAAAGCGATGGCTAAGGGTGCTTTGAATGTAGGCGTCACGCCGATTGAGCTGAAGGAGATCGTCTATCAGGCCGTCCCTTATGCCGGCTTGGGGAAAGTGTTCGATTTCCTGCATGCGGCAAATGAAGTGTTGGAGGAAAGAGGGATTGTGCTGCCTTTGGAGGGTCAATCCACCACGACGGTCGAAAACCGTTTTGAGAAGGGCTTGGAAATCGTCCGTGAAGCTGCGGGGGACACAGTGGACAACATGCTGGACACGATGCCGCAGAACCAGAAGCATTTTGCCACTTTTTTGGCGGATAACTGTTTCGGCGATTTCTTTACCCGCAGCGGCTTATCGATCCAGGTACGGGAACTGCTGATCTTTACGATGCTGGCTTCGATGGGCGGAGCTGAGCCGCAAATGAAGGGGCATATCCGCAACAACCTCCGCATCGGCAATGACAAGCAAAAGTTATTGGATACAATCACAGTATTGCTGCCGTTCATCGGGTATCCGCGGACGTTAACGGCGTTGAATTGCCTGAATGAAGTCGCTCCGGAAGAAAGCTGAAAGCGCAGGGGATAAAGATGAAAATCGCTCAAGTCAGCAAAGAGAAGAATATTTCGCTTGATGGTTTGCGTTATTATGAAAGGATCGGGCTGATTCCTCCCGTGAAACGGATCAAGGGCGGCATCCGGGAGTATTCGGATGAGGATCTGCAGTGGCTGGATTTCATGATAGCCGTGCGGTCAGCGGGGGTGTCGATCGAACCGCTGATCGATTATGTACGGCTGTGCGCAGAAGGCCTCCATACCGTTCCGGCCAGGCGGGATCTGTGGGTCGACGAATGCGACCTGCTGGAGGAGAAAATTTTCGGACTGCAGGAGACCTTGGCAAAAATGAAAGGGAAAGTAGATCATTATGATGGGATGCTGAAAGGATAGGGTTGGGACTTTTGTTCCAGCTCTTTTTTGTGTTCCAGCTTCATCCCGGGAACCTTGTTATCCGCTGAGACAGCGATAGTTGTCGGATAAACTGGAAGAATCCGACAAACGGAGAGCAAATATGGTCATAATTGTCGGATGCGTTGGAACATCCGACAAGTTGAGAGCGAACGTGCCGCTCATTGTCGGATAACTTGGGAATATCCGACATCTGGAGCGCCACCTCTTTATTCACATTGGTTTTTTGTTGCAAATGCAATAAAAATACGGTATCCTTTAACTAAATTTCCAGAAGAAGGCAGGTGAGTTGTATGGCGGAAATTCTGCGCGAAATCGGCATGATCGCCCGGGCTTTGGAGTCGATCGCGAATATCGAGTTCAAGGAGTACGACCTGACGCGAGGGCAGTACTTGTACCTTATCCGAATCTGCGAAAATCCGGGCATCATCCAGGAAAAGCTGGCGGACATGATCAAAGTGGACCGCACGACGGCTTCGCGCGCCATCAAAAAGCTGGAATCGAACGGATTCATCGAAAAGAAACCCGATGCCGCTAACAGAAAGATCAAACACATTTTTCCGACAGAAAAAGGCAATGCGGTCTTCCCGAACATCAGCAGGGAAAATGAGCACTCGGAACGGGTGGCGCTGCAAGGGCTATCGGAAGAGGAAGCGGCGGTTCTCAGCGGACTGCTCCAAAAGGTCCGGAAAAACATCGAAGGCGACTGGGAATACGTGAAAAAAGGCAACAAACGAAACTACTGAAGCAAAGATAAGGAGTGCATCATATATGGCAATCACACTGAAAAAATGCGGCAGCGAAGACTTAGCGGATCTTCAAGCAATCGGCATCGAAACGTTCACTGACACGTTCGCGGCCTACAACACTCCGGAAGACATGCAGGCATACCTGGACAAGGCCTACGATCCGGAGAAGCTGAAGGCGGAGCTTTCGACTGAAGGTTCGACCTTCTACTTTCTGTATGACGATGAGGAACTGGCGGGCTATATGAAGGTCAATGTCGCTGCGGCCCTGACGGAAGAGATGGGAGCTGATTCATTGGAAGTGGAGCGGATCTACATCCGGCCGGCCTTCAAACGCAAGGGACTCGGTCGCTTCCTGATCGAAAAAGCAATCGAAATCGCCCACACCCAAGGCAAGAATCTGATCTGGCTCGGCGTCTGGGAACACAATGTAAATGCCATCGCTTTTTATGAAAAGATGGGCTTTGTCCGTACCGGCGCGCATTCGTTCTTTATGGGCGAGGATGAGCAGACTGACTTCATCATGACGAAGAAGCTGCATTGAACAAAAAGGCAAAAAACCATCGCCGGATTGGGGCGATGGTTTTTTGCTATTTTTACGGACACAACTGATATTTTATCATCTAGAAGCGTGATCCTCCTCCTTGATGATAGCAACCGTTGAGGATCGGCCGGCTTCGATCATCTTGGAAGTGCTGATCCGCAGCTGCAGGTTGGCGTCGTAATCGAGCGCGAAGATGCAGGAATAGAGCACGTCCAGCAGGTACACGATGGCGCTGTCGGTGGAGAAGGTGGCGATTTTTGAATAGAGCTTCTCCCTTGTAGAGATCCTGAGCACGCAATCCGCCATCCGTGCCGCCGTGTTGTCCCCGATATTGGTGATGGCGATGATGGGGATTTTGTTCGCCTTCAAATATTGGATCGTTTCGTTCAATATTGAAGTTTCCCCGGAATAGGAAACGATGATCGCGCAGGAGGAAGGATCCGCCAGGTGCGCCTTGAAGATCGTTTCGCCCTGCAACGAACAGATGTCCACCCGTTTTTTGATCCGCGACATGTTGTGCTGGAATTCCTGCGTGATCAACAGGTTGTTGCTGACGGCAAAAAGACTGGTGTAGGAAGACTTCCGGATGATCTGGATGGCCTTCTGCAGGTCGTCATGGGTGATCAGCGACAAGGTGTCGTCGATGGATTCCTTTTCCAAGGCAGCAATTTTACTTGCAATCGACATGATGGTATCATTACGTTGAAAAGGCAGGTTAGCGTTTATTTCACTGAAATGTTTCTGCAAATATTCTTCTTCTTTCAAGAAGGCTTCCTTCAAATCGCTCCAGCCGCTGAAGTTCATCTTATGGGCAATCCTTACCAATGTGGAAGGGGAAGTGTATGTCGCTTCGGCAATCTCTTTAGTGGTCATTTCCTGAATGGCCGCTTTTTTCTCCAATATATAAGTTACTATCTTTTGTTCGCTGTTCGAGAAATCAAAATTCTCCAGCCGTTCTCTGATAAGCATCTGAATCCTCCGCTCGTGTTTCTTCTGAACCTCAAGACCATCCTATCATATTTGCGAATGTTATTTGATAATCCGGTGCAAAAAAATGGGGAATTTGTAAACGTTGTTACGGAGTATCCGGAAGTTATTGTTTCTGTTCCGCTATCCATTATAATCAAGTTGTAAAAGAATGTAGCCACCTCACTAATCATTTGAGTCGCACATCCATATCGGTAGGGGGAGAAAGTAATGATAGGGTTCATCGCAGCTATTTTAACAACGTTGTCCTTCGTTCCGCAGGCATGGCAGATCATCAAAACCAAGGATACTTCCGGCATCTCGTTGGGCATGTACGCCATGTTTGTGGTCGGCGTATTTTTGTGGTTGATCCACGGATGGAACATCCAGGATTATGCGGTCATTTCGGCGAACGGCATCACCTTGGTACTGGCTTCAATTATCTTGTTTTATAAAATCAAATATAAATAAGAGGAGAGATCATTATGGCATTGGATAAAGACTTTTTGTGGGGCGGCGCATTGGCCGCCCATCAGTTTGAAGGAGGGGTTCTGAACACTTCCAAAGGCTTGAGCGTGGCGGACGTCATGACAGCCGGAGCGCACGGCGTTCCCCGCGTCATCACGGATGGTGTGGTCGAAGGCAATTATTATCCGAACCACGTCGGCATCGACTTCTACGGCCGTTACAAAGAGGACATCGCTTTGTTCGCAGAAATGGGCTTCAAATGCTTCCGCACCTCGATCGCTTGGTCGCGCATCTTTCCGAATGGCGATGAAGCGGAGCCGAATGAAGAAGGCCTGCAGTTCTATGATGATGTTTTCGATGAATTGTTGAAATACGGCATCGAACCGGTCATCACGCTTTCCCACTTCGAGATGCCTTATCATTTGGCCAAAGAATACGGCGGCTTCATGAACCGCAAAACGATCGATTTCTTCGTCAACTTCGCGGAAGTCTGCTTCAAGCGCTACAAGGACAAAGTGAAATATTGGATGACCTTCAATGAAATCAACAACCAAATGAACTACAAAAACGATATCTTCGGCTGGACGAACTCGGGCGCGCATTTCGGTGACTATCCCAATCCGGAAGAAGCGATGTATCAATGCGGGCACTATGAATTGGTCGCCAGTGCTTTGGCCGTCAAAATAGGCAAAGAGATCAACCCGGATTTCCAAATCGGAAATATGATCGCGATGGTTCCGATCTATCCGTATTCTTCTCGTCCGGCTGACATGGTATTGTCGAACCAGATGATGCACGATCGCTGGTTCTTCTGCGATGTGCAATGCCGCGGCCACTATCCGGCGTATGCTTTGAAGATGTTCGAACGCAAAGGCTTCAACCTGGACATCACCGAAGCAGACAAAAAAGCTTTGGCTGAAGGCACGGTTGATTATATCGGCTTCTCCTACTATATGAGTAACTGCGTCGATTCGACCGTAAATAAAGATGTATCGAAAGCTTTGGACGGTTCCAGCGCGCACTCCGTGAAGAACCCGTTCATCGAAGAGTCCGACTGGGGCTGGGCGATCGATCCGGAAGGACTGCGTTATGCCTTGAACCTGTTCTACGAACGCTATGAAAAACCATTATTCATCGTCGAAAACGGCTTCGGTGCGATCGACGTCAAGGAAGAGGATGGCAGCTGCCACGATCCATACCGCATCGACTACCTGAGATCACATATTGAAGAGATGAAAAAAGCTGTCGAAGAGGACGGCGTCGATCTGATGGGCTACACACCATGGGGCTGCATCGACTGCGTATCCTTCACGACCGGCGAAATGAAGAAACGCTACGGTTTCATCTATGTCGACAGAGACAATGAAGGCAACGGCACACTGGAAAGAAGCAAAAAAGATTCCTTTGATTGGTACAAGCAGGTTATCGCTTCCAATGGGGAAGAGTTGGTTTAAATTATATGGCAGGAGCCGTCTCAAACACAATTGAGACGGCTCCTTTTTTGTAGCCAAATAAAACTCTGGTTGTCGATGTTTCAAAAGGCTGTGGATACAGAACAGCCGACAGCTGCGCGAGCTGTCAGGTATTGTGAGTTTTTTTTGTGAGCTTACCGCATTCTATCTACGTAAAATGAACCAAAAACCACCGCTCATAAAGCGGTGGCATAAAGGAGTTGTTCTTTACTTTGGAGGAGTAAAGAAAAGTAAAAAGATTGTTTGTGATTGGCCTATCTGTATAATAGTCCTGAATTGTGAAGAGAATATCAACTACCCATGACTGAAGTCACGGGCTTGCCTCTCGCCACTTCGTGACGAGTGCATTAGCTTCGCTAATACTTTTAGGTTTACGCCTAACGCTACGCAGTCCAAACGTCCTGTGGACTCCTGAGTAGTTTGAGATCGATTGGTCCCTCAAAATGTTGGCGTTACTCACTGCAAAATTCTTCTTCAACCAGAATGGAGCAGCCCGACAGTTGACTTTGCCGGCGATCCAGCACATTTATGCACTAGGAATTTGCTTGTTGTTTCTCAAATTTGGGATTCGCTACACCGCTTACGTATTGTATCCCAAGTTGTTGAATATTCATTGCGCCAACACGATCATCGTTTGAACGATACCCGCATGGGCAATGATATTCGTGATTGTGCTTATCCCGATTGGATTTTTTGATTGTGCCACATTTGGGACACCGCTGACTTGTATACGCGGCACTTACTTCAACCACCATGGAGCCAACTTTGTTGGCTTTGTAAGTGAGCATCTGCCCGAATTGAAAGAAAGCCCACGATACTTGCTCATAGCGTTGTGCTTTCGCAACTTGTTCTGTGGCGAAACGCACGCCAATCAAATCTTCCAACACAAATACCGTATCGGAATCATATAGGGAGACGAGTGTCTTAGACAGGCAGTGATTCACATCTGCCATCCAGCGGTTCTCTCGACTTTCCATTTTCCGGATACGACGTTTCGAGTTCCTGGTGTTGCGTGCCTGCAAACTGCGGCGCAGTTCTTTGTAGTGTCTGCGCTTTTTCAAGACTGCATTTCCGTTGTAGAAAGTGGTTTTGTCTTTTTCGTCATAGGTTGTCACTAATTGACGCAACCCTCTGTCGATTCCGACAACGTGTTTGATGTCTGTCAATTCCATTTCGGAGACTTCTTTTTTTACCGAAATATGTAAGAACCAATTCTTGCCTGACTTGACCAATTTCGCCAAACCAAACGCCCAGGTACCGTCAAGATACTCTTCAAAACCTTTGAGGAAAAACCTGCACTTCACGCGCCCCTTCAACGTATTGATTGAAAACGTTCTGCCGTTATCGACAATACTCCAATCGCGATTGCGCACCAAATCTGCTTGTGGTCGAGAAAACTGGATAGGGTGCCAGAGCCAATTCAGGTCCTTTTGAACTGTAATGTACACTGGCTTTCCGTCCTCATCCTTTTTGCTGCTGTCATATTTGTTGGAATTGCGACGGAGTTGCGTTTGCACGGCTTTGTATCGGGCCGTAACGGTCCGAAAGGTTGATTGGGTCAATTGGGATTTCAAATTGAATCGTTCGCGAACATCATGATACAAAACTTCGTTTAATTTGACAGAATTTAACTCAAAATCATGGTTAAAAACATAATCAGATACGTAATTGCATGCCCGTCTATACTGTTCGCAGACTTCTTGAAACGCCAATGCGTCTTTGGGGTTCGAGAGCTTCAACTTTGCTTTGATCGTCAGATTTAGTTCCACGGCATTCACCACCTTTTAATAACCCTATTATACTAAAATCGGCAGTGAAAGTACATCAAAAAGAGAACGTAAGTTCGCATGAAACGAAAGAGGAAGGAGCTCGGAAATCAAGGAGGATTGTTGGCCCGCTAGGCCAATCGGTTTCTCCTCCCACGACTGAAGTCGCGGGTTTCCGAAAACTAAAAAATCATGAAGAAATCCTACTTTATTTTGGTAATTTTGGCACTAAAAAGAAAAATATTTGCGCCGGTTCGACTATAAATCCCGCGAAATGATATACTATTATTATCAAAAATGCAGGGAGGAAATTAGATGAAAGTAGCATTAATTGCGCATGACCGTAAAAAAGATTTGATGATCCAGTTATGTACCGCCTATAAAGCAATTCTGCAAGAACACGAATTGTTCGCGACAGGAACGACCGGAACCCGTATCATGGAAGCGACCGGGCTGGATGTGCACCGCTTCAAGTCAGGTCCACTCGGCGGGGATCAACAGATCGGAGCCATGATTTCGCAAAACGAGATGGATGTGGTCATCTTCCTGAGGGATCCGTTGGCTGCTATGCCGCATGAACCCGATGTAACCGCTTTGATCCGTCTGAGCGATGTCTATGAAATTCCGTTGGCCACCAATATCGGCACAGCTGAAGTGCTGCTCCGCGGGTTGGATGCTGGTTTCGTCGATTGGCGCGAATTCTACAATGCGGAAGGCACGATTCAGTTCTGACAAGATTTTGCAAAAAAATATAAAAATGCGTCGCTCTTTTGGGGAATCCCAAGGAACGGCGCATTTTTTTTGACATATAGGAATTTATAAAATTTTCCAGAGTGAAAAGTGCATCACCGTAGGTGTTTCACAAGTTTGCAAAATGTTTCATTCACCTAAAATGATGTCCAGCTTCACGGGTTAGCCCTTCGGAAATTAGATAAATCTGTCCTATTGCGCTCTTCGATGCTCAGTCGGACAGATTTCCTAAATTTCTTTCCGGGCTGAACGAACCCGTTCAGCTTTTCTTATATTAGAATGGATCATTCAAGTAGGACAGCGCGTAGGAAATATGCAATTCCGTAGCGATGGCCAAGCCTTTTTCATCGATATCGAATTTCTCGTGGTGATGTCCGTAGGCTGTCTCTTCGCTGCTTTGCGTGCCGATGAAGCAGTAGACACCGCGCGCGACCGCCAAGTAATCCGCGAAATCGTCAGCGCCCATGCTTTTCGGGCTGTCGGTGATGACGTTCTCGATTCCGACGATGTCCGAGGCGACCTTGATGGCATGGTTGGCTGCCTGGATGTCATTGATCAGCGGTGCCGCGGCATCGTAGTTGGAGAACTCGATGGTTGTGCGGTGCGCATCGGAAACATTCCGGGCGATCCTTTCCACAGCCTCCAACACCTGATCGCGGACTTCGTGGCTGAATGTCCGGACGGTGCCTTCGATTTCGGCTTCGTTGGCGATGATGTTGTAGTTCGTGCCAGCGCGCAACACCCCGATGCCAACCACGACTTCATCGGTGGGGCGGACTTCCCTGGCTACGATGGTCTGCAGTTCGGTGACGATGGCCGCTGCACTGACCAAAGCGTCGCGCCCCAGATCCGGACGCGAGACGTGTCCGCTCTTGCCGAAAACTTTGATCTTGAAGATGTCGCAGGACGCGTTGGAAGGGCCCGGTGTCGCGACGATTTTGCCCACTTGTGTGCCGGATTGCAGATGGATGCCGAAGACATGGTCGATATCGTCGATATAACCACCGCGCACGAATTGGCGCGCTCCAGCACCGATTTCTTCCGCTGGTTGGAAGGCGAACTGGATTGTGCCGGAGAACTCATGCTGATGTTCCTTCAGGATTTTCAGCGCACCTAACAGGGAAGCGGTGTGGCCATCATGTCCGCAGGCGTGGTTGAAACCGGGGTTGACGGAAGCGTAGGGTTTGCCGGTCTCATCCGGTAGTGGCAGTGCATCGATATCGGCGCGCAGCAGAATGGTCTTGCCTGCTCCTTTTCCGCCTATCAAGGTGGCCAAGATGCCGGTCTCACCGACATTGATGTAAGGCACGCCGATTTCTTCGACTTCTTCCTTGATGCGTTGGATCGTTTCGAATTCCTTCAGGCTCGGCTCCGGATGCCGATGGAAATGGCGGCGCAGGGCGATGATGTAGTCGTAGATATCGGTAACTTCTTCATGGATCTGTTTTTGGTTGATTGTCATGGGGTTTCCTCCTTGGATCTGTATAGTAAAGGGGCTGTGGGCAAATGGCCCAAGCCCCTCGAAATAATTCGTGTTTCTGATAAAGTTGGCTAGCTTCACGGGTTAGCCCGTGAAGCTTTTCTATTTTACTTCGTCCCAAACCGGAAACTGCGAGCCTTTTGAAGCTTCTTCGATGACTTTGGCCGTTCCTTCGGATTGGTAGTAGGCTACGATCGTTTGGAAGGTTTCGTTGTCGATGTGTTCGGAAAGTGCCGCGATGACGTTGTAATAAGGTTTTGAGTCTTCCGTAACCGGCTCAAGGAAGACGGCATCTTCACTCGGGATGAAGCCGGCATCCACGGCCATGCCGCTGTTGATGACGGATGCAGTCACGTCCTGCAAAGCGCGGGCAGTCTGATTGGATTCAAGTGTCTGGAACTGCAGATTCAATCTGTTTTCGATGACATCTTCGGTTGTCGGAACCAAACCAGCTTCGGGATCAAGTGTAATCAATCCGGCTGTCTGCAGCAGGATCAAAGCGCGTCCTTCGTTGGAGACATCGTTCGGAATGGCAATCGTGTCGCCGTCCTTCAGTTCGTTGATGCTTGTGATTTTATCGGAGTAAAGTCCCAAAGGAGCCATTACCGTATAGCCGATGGTCGTCAATTCCGTTCCATGATCTCTGTTGTAGTTGTCCATGAAGATCTCTGTCTGGAACGAACTCAGATCGATTTCACCTTCGGCCAAAGCATTGTTAGGCGTTGTGTAGTCGGTGAATTTGACCAATTCGACTTCGATATTCTCTTTTTCTTTCAGTTCTTCGATGACGTAATCCCAAGGCTCGTTGACTTCGCCGACGACGCCTAGCGTTACTTTGACGGGCTCGGTCGCGTCCGCAGTGGAAGAATCGCTGGCGGAATCGGAGGCTGCGTTGCTGCAAGCGGCAAGGAAAAGGCTGGCTGAAAGGGTCAATGTTGCTAAAAATGTCTTGTTTTTCATAAGTAAAGGGCTCCTTTGTATATAAAGATAGCATCAAGAGCGGCGCGAAAGAAACGCACCGGCTTGATGCTACTCGTAAATTTAGTATGTTATCAGGGGATTGAAGATGAAGAAAGGCTTTCGCTTAGTCCCAAGCAGGGATATCTGTGTTTGCAGTTGTTTCTGCAATCAAAGCTTTTGTTTCTTCTGTTTGGTATGCTGCTACAACTTTTTTGTAGACTTCATTGTCGACGTCTTCTGCACGGGCAGCCACGATGTTTTTGTAGATGTCCAAGACTTCCTGAATGTTGTCTGTATCCAAGTAAAGGGCATCTTCAGTCGGTACAAGTCCGGAATCGACAGCGAAGTTGGTGTTGATGACTGCAGCGCCTGCATCTTCAAGCGAACGCGGCAATTGAGCGGCATCCAATTCTTCGATGTTCAGGTTCTTAGGGTTTTCGATGATGTCACCTACAGTTGGGGATGTTCCTGTTGCGTTGTCCAAAGTGATCAAGTCGATGGCTTGCAGCAGCAACAAAGCGCGTCCGCCGTTGGTTACGTCATTCGGGATAGCAATCGTGTCGCCGTCCTGTATTTCGCTGTAATCTGCATATTTGTCAGAGTAGATCCCCAGTGGAGACACAAAAGTGAATCCGATTGGCGTCAAGTCTGCGTCGTTGTTCGCGTTGTAGTTTTCCAGGAAAGCTACGTGCTGGAAGGCGTTCAAGTCGAGTTCGCCGGTATCCAACGCGATGTTCGGTTGGTTGTAGTCAGTGAATTTGACGATTTCAAGATCGATGTTTTCGTCTTCCAGGCGCTCTGCGACGGCTTCCCAAATTTCGACAGCGGATTCGCTGACCAGGCCGATTTTGACTGTAGTTGGTTCTGCTGCAACTGTGCTGCTTGACTCCGCAGCGGACGAGTCAGCGGTTGTGTCGCCGTTTCCGCATGCTGCCAGGAATAGTGAAGCTGTAAGGACCAGGCCACCAAGTAATTTACTCTTTTTCATATGTATTTCCTCCGATTTGTTTTTTATATTTTTACATCACGTCTGCAAACGTGATTTTTGTAAACAAGTGAATGGGTCTTACTGTTCCCAGGCTGGTACGTCATTGCCTGCTGTGACATCGTCCAGAAGGGCTGCCGTTTCGGATGTTTGGTATTCCGCAACGACTTGCTTGTAGGTTTCGTTGTCGATATCCTCAGAACGTG
This sequence comes from uncultured Trichococcus sp., assembly GCF_963663645.1. NCBI lineage: Bacteria > Bacillati > Bacillota > Bacilli > Lactobacillales > Carnobacteriaceae > Trichococcus > uncultured Trichococcus sp. The sequence goes on along the minus strand of NZ_OY760503.1, from coordinate 591,938 downwards.
CTGCAATGATGTTTTTGTAGACGTCTGCAACGCTTGCGATGTTGTCGGTATCAAGGAAGAGTGCATCTTCTTTCGGATTCAGACCGGAATCGGTAGCGTAGTTTGTGTTGATGACTGCTGCATCAACATCCTGAAGGGAGCGTGCGATTTGCGCTGCATCCAATTCTTCAAAGTTGATGTTCTTCGGGTTCTCGATGATATCATTGACTGTCGGTGTCGTTCCTTTTGCTTCATCGACTTTGATTAAGCCGATTGCTTGTAATAAAAGAAGTGCGCGTCCGCCGTTGGTCACGTCGTTAGGGATGGCGATGCTGGCATCCTCGGCAATGTCGGCATAGTCGGTCACTTTTTCGGAGTACAGACCAAGTGGAGAAACATAAGTGAAGCCGATCGGAGTCAGATCCGACTCGTTGTTGGCATTGAAATCTTCAAGATAAGCCACATGCTGGAACGCGTTCAGGTCGATGGCACCATTTTCCAAGGCGACGTTGGGCTGTACATAGTCGCTGAACTGGACGATTTCCAATTCGATTCCTTTAGCTTCCAAACGGCTGGCAACATCTTCCCAGACTTCAACTTCAACTTCGCTGACTACGCCGATTTTCACTGCTTCAGCTTCTGAAGCGGCGGTGTCCGCGGCTGAGTCCGTGTTCGAGTCGCTGCTTCCGCAAGCTGCTAAAAATAAAGTAAGTGCTGCAACACCTGAGAATAATACGTTTTTCTTTTTCATGATTTGTTTCCTCCGTTTTTTTTATATTAGTGACTTACTTTTTTGACCAAGGCATTTCCGATGGCTTGGCTGATGAATACGATGATCAGGATGATGATGGTTGCGACCAGGGTCACGTCGTTCTGGAATCGGTTGTAGCCGCGGGTGATGGCCAGGTTACCCAAGCCGCCTCCGCCGATAGCTCCGGCCATTGCCGTCAAACCGATCAGGTTGATGATCGTTACGGATGATACGCGGATGATGCCGGCCAAGCCTTCCTTCAGGTAGACGCGGAAGATGATTTCCCCGGGGCTGGCACCCATTGATTGGGCCGCCTCGATGACGCCGGGATCGACTTCAACCAATGCGTTTTGGATCTGGCGGGCATAGAAGGGAACCGTCGCTACAACCAGCGGCACAATCGATGCGGTCGTTCCGATCGAAGTGCCGACCACGAAACGCGTGAACGGTACGATCAGCGCCATCAGGATGATGAAGGGCAGTGAGCGGAAGATATTGACGAGCTTATCCAGAACATTGTACAGGTGCTTGTTCTGAAGGATGCCCCCATCTTCGGTGACAACCAGAATCACGCCGAGGATGACTCCCAGTACGCCTGCGATCAGTCCGGCAACGAGCGTCATGTATAAGGTCTCCCATGTGCTCAGGAGCACTTCATCCCAGATTTCAGAGACGTTAGGGAGAAATGTTGTGATGAATGTGTTCATTCTTCGTCTCCTCCTTTATTTTTCTTTTCGGCGATGATTTCCTCGGTGATGATTTCCACCGTTACGCCATTATCCTGCAGATAGCGGACGGCTTCCGCGATCGCTTCCGGCGTCCCGCTCAGGACGAGGAGCAGGGTGCCGACTGGCGTGTCCTGCAGGATCTCGACGTTTCCGAAGAGGATGTTGCCTTGGACATTGAATGTATTGGCCAGTTTGGCGATGAGCGGCTCACCTGTGGAACCTCCGACGAATGATAGCTTTGTCAACACATCATGTTCGTTCAGGTTCAGGATCGTCGGGTGGGTGATGACCGTCTCGATGCCGTGTTCGACATGCGTTGCCGTATCGATGAAGTCTTTCGTCAATTGGTTCTGCGGCTTTGTGAAGATGTCAAGGATCGAACCGTATTCGATCACGCCGCCGTTTTCCATCACAGCCACTTTGTTGCAGATTTCCTTCACGACCTGCATCTCATGGGTGATGATGACGATCGTCAGGTTCAATCTCTTGTTCAGCTCTTTCAATAAGGTCAGTATCGAAGAAGTCGTTTTCGGATCCAACGCGCTGGTCGCTTCATCACAAAGCAGCACTTCCGGATCATTCGCCAATGCGCGGGCGATGGCCACGCGTTGCTTTTGCCCGCCTGACAATTGGGAAGGGTAAGCTTTGGCTTTTTCGGACAACCCAACCAATGAAAGAAGTTCCGTTACCTTGTCGTGGATTTCCTGTTTGCTTAAGGAAGAATTCTTCAAGGGAAACGCGACGTTGTCGTAAATGGTGCGGGAGCGCATCAGGTTGAAATGCTGGAAAATCATCCCGATTTTTTTGCGGGACTCGCGCAGGTCCTTGTCGTTCAATGCCATCATGTCTTTTCCGCTCACGATGACTTTTCCTTCAGTCGGTCGCTGCAGAAGATTGATGGTCCTTACTAAGGTACTTTTGCCGGCACCGCTGTATCCGACGATGCCATAGACGTCGCCCTTATCGACTTCCAGCGAAACATGCTGCACGGCATGGACGGCTTTGTTTTTGTCAGTTTTAAAAGTCACTGAGATATCCTGTAGACTGATCATGTATCTTTCCTCCTCTAATAAAAAAAAGCATCCATCCTACATCAAAAAAATATGACGTTAAGGACGAATGCGGACGCTTCGTGTTACCACCTTTGTTCGAATCCCCCTCGCGGCAGGATTCCTCCATGAGTGAAGACTTGCTTCACTCGCGCACGATAAAGGGTGCTCCCTTGAAGGACTTACCGCTTGCGCAGCTCATCCCTCCCGCTCCGAGGCCATCTTCAAAACCGTTCCGTATACCTGTTCTCATCCAACCAGGCTCGCTGTAATACGTTGCAGTGTTTACTTTCCTCTTCCTTGCGTTTACATTTTATCATAAAATCAAAAAACTCTCGCCTCATCTGCTGCATACTCTATGCGCAAGATAAGGACGAGAGGTCAAAGTTCAATCTCGTGTTACCACCTTAGTTCACGAAAGCATCGCTGCATCCGCCTTAGCCAGTGCGCCTGCAAATTGCTGCAAGTCAGACTGTGACACTGTAACGGGCGTTCCCGTCCTGTCTTAAGAAGTTACTCTTCGGACAAGCCACTCTGAGACCATCTTCAACCAACACTTCCTTGCTTGCTTTCACCTGACCAAGCTCTCTAATGAAGGAGTGGAATGATTTACTCTTCTCTTCGCTGTGTTTTTGATGTGATTAATATACCCAATCCCGCTTTCTTTGTCAACAGATAAGATTAAAAAGAATCGCAAAAATTTCAGATTTTCTCATTTCGCGGAAGGGAAAACGCTCTCTTGAATTGGTCGATACCATGGTACGCTTGACTTATGTACGGAATAGTCGTATTCTGATTAATATTAAAATTATGTGAGAAAAAGGATATATTCCTATAAAAAAGCATATGCCGAGGGGATTCCGGCGGTGATGCAAACTTGGATGGAGGATGTAATACATGGCTTTGACAACGAATGAACTATTTTCCCGCATCAAACCTTCGCAGATCCGCGAATTTGATGAATTATTCCGCAGCGTGGAAGACTGCATTCCGATGACGATCGGGGAACCGGATTTTGATATGCCCGAAAACGTCAAGCAAGCCGCCATTAAGGCGATCGAAGACAATGCGTCCCATTATGCCCACACTTCCGGTGAAATCGGCGTCCGGAAAGCAGTCAGCGAATTCCTGGAAAAGCAATATGATCTGCACTACGATCCCGAAACGGAGATAGTGATGACGGTGGGTGCCACTGAAGGGCTGTTCGCAGCGGCTTTCGGCTTGTTGAACCCGGGCGATCAGGTCATCATCCCGTCGCCATTCTTTCCATTATACAGTTATGCGGTGGAACTGAACCGCGGCGAATGCATCCTCGTCGATACTTCCGACACCGGGTTTTTGATGACACCGGAGCTGCTGCACAAGACGATGGCCGAAAACAAAAATGTCAAAGCGCTCTTTTTGAACTATCCGAGCAATCCGACCGGCGCTACCTATACAAAGGAAGAACTGACGGCTTTGGCCGATGCAATCAAGCAGTACGACATCTTTGTGCTGAGCGACGAAATCTACAGCGAAATCACCTATGGGGAAAAGCATACGTCGATCGCGACCCTGCTGCGCGACCGTACGATTTTGTTCCAAGGGGCTTCGAAAGCTTTTGCGATGACGGGCTGGCGTGTGGGTGTGCTCGCAGCGGATGCGAAATGGATGAAGACCTTGTTCTTGGCCCATCAGCAATTGGTGACGACCGGCGTAACGGTTTCCAACCGTGCTGCTGAAGAGGCGTTCCGCAATAGTGCGCCGGATGTCGAAAAGATGCGTTCCGAATATGAGAAAAGAAGAAACATCCTCGTTCCCGCTTTGCAGGAAGCCGGGTTTGAGGTTCCCGCACTGAAAGGGGCCTTCTACGCTTTTGCGAAGATTCCGGCGAAGTTCGGTACGGACGACAAGGCCTTCTGCCGCGAAATCGGCATGAACGCCAAAGTGGGCATGCTGCCGGGATCGATCTTCGGACCCGGCGGAGAGGGCTATGTCCGCATGAGCTACGCGCTGAGCACGGACATGGTCGCTGAGGCGGCTGAGCGCCTGAAGACCTACATCGCCTCCAAATAGAGGTGCAATCGATAAAGATAATTGCTAAAATATAACTGAGTTGAATCCATAATGGGAAAAGAGGGAAATGAAGATGCCATATGTTCACATCGAATTGCTGGAAGGCAGAAGCGACGAGCAGAAACAAGGATTGATGCGTGATGTCGTAGATGCTGTCGTAAAAAACGCTAATGTATCGCCGGAGAGCGTACACGTGATCCTGAATGAGATCTCGAAACAACATTTGACCAAAAACGGCGAATTCATAGGCGAAAAAGCTTAAGGATGCCATAAAATAAGCCAAGGCCGGGATGAAAAGTCCGGCCTTGGCTTATTTTTTTAATTGTGATTGATTTGCTACAGAAACCAGATATCGCCGATGATCAGACGGATCCAATTCATGGGTGGGGCCTCCTTTCACAGTACAGGCAAGCTTGCGACCGGATGCAATGACTACAAAACAGCTATTTTTCGTGAAAGGTACTTTTGATATAGAGAAGCAGGAAGATTGCCAGGAGGACCACGATATTCAGTGCCATCCCCAAACTTGGCGGAAGGACTTGGATAAGCAAGGCGAGCACAATCAGGTTCAGGGCATCGATGCCAAGGAAGGTCCAGTGTTGCGAGGATTCCATGCAGTTGCTGGAAATGAACAAGAGGCCGCTGCATATGCCGATTGTGAGCCACCAGGATTCTGGCACTTCAGGATACCGGACCATTCCGATCAGGCAAGCACAGCCCAGTATATAAGCGCACAGGTTGCATCTTTTTGGATTCATGGACTTTCCCCCTTCCTTGAATAAATCGTCATTGTGGGAATTGTCAGGACAGTCTTCCCATAGTTGCTTTCATTTTAATACAGATGGTTCGTCCTTCAACAAAATATTCCTATACGCTTAAAAACCATCGCGCAAATAAAGTTATGCCCGCGGGCGGGCACGAAACGATGGATATATTTCGGTTATCCATGGTTTTTTCTTTGTGAACCGGAAACCTGTTCAGAAACCTGTTCGAAAACCCTGCTCTTGCCTCCCGTACACGACGTACAGCAACAAAATGTATGCGAAAAGACGACCTCATCTAGAGGCCGCCTCTTTCAAAAGATTGTATTCATTTTCGAGATTGGCTTTGAAGGCCTGATCGTCCGCCGCTTCAATCAAGCGGAAGGCCTGGTCGATCAGCAGATGGCCTTCCGCTTGATTGCCCGTCTTCGCTAAGGCAAGGCCTTTTCTGAGGTAGCAGACAGACAAATGCCGGTAGGAGCCCGCTTCCTTTGCAGCCGGGATAAGTTCATCAATACAGGCAATCGTCTCTTCATAGCGTCTGTTCTTCAAAAGCAATAAGCACAGGTTGTAGCGCAAGGAGACGGCGATTTTGGTTGCCGAAGGATGACCGGCATATTTTTGTATCTGAGCGAATGCGGTCCCGGAAATCAGGATGGCTTCGTCGATGGGGAACAGAAACAGCATCGCGTTGATCATCCTCAATTCCACCAAATACCAGCCGTCAAGCTTCTCGAGCCTTGCCCAAACCGGCAGCGCTTCTTTGCGGGCTCCCAGAATATCTCCGGTCTTGGCTAGAATGATCAACGCATCCGTCAGATGGACGATGTCCGAGATGATGTAATCGGTATGGACCCCCAAATAGTTCAGAGCTTTCTCCCGGATTTCCTTCAATAAAGAGACATCGTTGAAGGACAAGTTCATGAAAGCCGTCACCAACTGTTCCTTTTCGGAATGATTGTATTCGTTCATGATGTAATGGAACTCTTCATCGGACATGTCCAGCCTGCTCAAAAGATGACGATAGTTTCCTAACGTCGGTTCAATCAGATCCCGTTCCATCTTGGAATAGGTCGATTGGTGGATTTTGTTTTCTGCCATGTACTGTTGGGAATAGCGTTTGTTTTTTCGTATCCTTAGGAGGGTCTTGCCGAACCCCGCAGAATGATTGTCCATATCATGCACCTGCTTCACGCGTGATTAAAATGGGGCTGTCTCGATGAGACAGCCCCATTTTTGGTTGGATGGTATTGTTGACTGGTCTGAGGCTCGAATTCACGGCGGAATTCCCCGCCAAAATAGATTTGGCGGGGAATCTCGCGTTGCCCGCGGATGATTTTCCCCGCCAAGGTGGTTTCGGCGGGTTTTCTGACTGCGATTTGAACTGTTTTTCCCCGCCAAACTGGTTTTGACGGGTTATTTTAGCCTGAATTCAGTTCCAGACAGCCCCATGCATACCTTTTTTAGGATTATTTATTCAAGTAAGTCCGGATTGCGTGCGCCACGCCGCTTTCAGCGTTCGATTTGGTGACGAAATCCGCAGCTTCCTTCACTTTGTCGACGGCATTGCCCATCGCAACACCGACGCCTGCGTATTCGATCATGCTCAGGTCGTTCTCGTTGTCGCCGATGGCCATGATATTTTCGGCATCAATATTCAACAACGCAGCCAATTCGACCAAAGCACTGGCTTTACCGGCATCTTTGTTCAGCACTTCCAGGAAATGCGGTTCGCTGCGGACAATCACATAGTCCTCGTGGAACTGCGCTGGAATTGCTGGAATCAATCTTTCCAACAGCTCGGGCTGATCGATGAACATGATTTTCGTGAACAATTTATCTTCCGGCAATTCAGCCAGCGAACGATAGCGGATCGGCATCGTCGTGATGAAAGACTCGCGTGTCGTGAAGATGCTGATGTCTTTGTTTGCGGTATAGATGGCTTCGCTGTCGATTCCGTGCGTGTGCACATTGAATTTATCGGCCAATTCGTTGATTCTGACGAAGTCGCTGTAATCCAACGTATGCGACACGAGTACTTCATTTGTAGCGGTGGACAGAACCAAAGAGCCGTTGTAGGTGATGACGTAATCTTCATCCTGATCCAATTCCAATTCTTTGATGTAACGCTTGACGCCCGGGAACGGTCTGCCGGTGCAGAGTACGATTTTGACGCCTTGTTCACGTGCTTCCGTGATGGCTGCTTTTACTTCCGGGGTGATCTTGAACTCCGGGTCTACCAATGTGCCGTCGATGTCGATGGCGATTAATTTGATGCTCATAGTGTGCCTCCTGTTTGTTGGGGTGGTAAAATTTCATCATTCTCGAAAAAAGTTGAAAACTCCTGCGATAAGGACTCGAACAGGTTGATGCCCGCTTCCTCGTCGCCGTGGGTAATTTCGCGTGGGAAGTAGAAACGCTCATCCCCGCGGACTTTGCCCGTCAAAGCCGATACGATCGAACTTGCTTGCGAAAGCTCCAGGAAACTGCCGTTTTTCTGGACAAGCTCAATCTGGGTCCGGGTGGTGGCCTGGTTCGGCCGGTACAGGTCATACGGCAGGTCATAACTATTGTTTACCGCAGTATAGTAGCCCCGGTTGAAGCCCATGCGCTCAATGAGTGCACTCATGCGTTCCAGTGTAGCATCATCGCGTCCTTTTGTGTAGCGGACCGATTTGAAAGGATGCCGGTTGACGAAACGATAGGCCAGATCGTTCAGAATCGGATCCTTTTCGTCGAGCCAATGGTTAAAGTAGGTTGTCAGGACCCCGTCATCCAAACGCAAGTAATCTTTCAGCGTCCAAGTCTGTTTGAAGAACGGCGTCAGGAATGTGGCGGTATGGCGGAATTCGGCTTGTTCATCCAAATAGACATCCTTCGCCCGTTTCAACAGATGGCTGAGAACGACCTCCATGCCGCGGGAAACTGGATGGAAGTAGATCTGCATATACATCTGATAGCGGCTGACGATATAATCCTCCACCGCATGCATGCCGGAAATGTCAAAGGCGATCCCGTTTTCGTAAGGCCTGATGACACGCAGGATCCTCGTCAGGTCGAAATTGCCGTAAGTGACGCCGGAATAATAGGCGTCGCGCAGCAGGTAATCCATCCGGTCCGCATCGATTTGGCTGGAAATCAGTTGCACCACTTGCGGGTTATCGTAGGTCTTGGCGATGACGGCGGCAACTTGATTCGGGAAATCAGGACCGACCCGCTGCAGAATCCGATTGATTTCGGTGTCAGGGGAGGTGATGATCTCGATTGTGATGGCTTCATGATCCGTATCGAATATCTTTTCGAAAGTATGCGAGAACGGACCATGGCCGATGTCGTGCAACAAAGCGGCGCAAAGCGTCACGAGCCGCTCCCGGTCGTCCCAAAGGCCGTCCCCGGGCTCTTTGCTGGGGTAATTCCGGACAAATTTATCGCAGATCCGGCGGGCGATTTCGTAGACTCCCAAAGAATGATTGAAGCGGGAGTGTTCGGCGCCGTGGAAAGTATAGGAAGAAGTCCCTAATTGCTTGATCCGGCGCAAACGCTGGAATTCGGGTGCATTGATCAGGTCCATGATGATCCGATATTGGATATGGATGTAATCATGGACAGGGTCGCGAAATACTTTTTCTTTCGGCAATAATTCCGCGGTATAGTGTGTACTCAAATCGCATCGCCTCTTTCTATCAGTCCGCTTGTGGCTGCTGTTCCTGGTTGACTTGTTCATTGCGTTTCTTCATTTTCGCATAAGCAGTTTCATACTCCGCCATCAAACGCTCATTATATTCTCCGGGCAGGAGCGTATTGCCGTTGTTTGTGAAAACGGACAGTATCCGTTGTTTTACATCGGCTACCGTCAACGGTTTGCCCAGCAATTCAGCCAAGTTCGCCATGGAAGCGGGATCGACGGCCGGGAAATGCCAGCGGGTCTCTTCGCCTTGCAGTCCCTCTTCGTAGAAGCGGCGGATCATTTCTCCGCGCTGCTGCTGATTGCCGGTCACGCTCATATAGATCATGATGGCGACGCCGTTTTTGAAACGGCGCTGCGCGATGCCGGCGAATTTTTTGCCGTTGATGCTCAGGTCGAAGTCGCCCGGACAATAGGAGTCGCTGATTTCGAAGGCTTCAATCACCTGTTCGGAATCGGAAAAAGTCTGTTCAACCAGTTCTTTCATAAGGACATAACCGTCATGGATGCTGAGTTTGGCATTTTCGGTTTCAGGAAGCACCAAGGAGAAGTTCAGGATCCCCTCATCGGCTACAACAGCCAATCCGCCGGCGTTGCGGACGACGATATCAGTCGGGATGCTCCTCAAGTAACGCAGGCCGTCCTCCAGATGGGGCAGGCGCGTGTCCATCATGCCCAGTATGACCAGTTTTTCCATGGGCCAAAAATGCAAGGCTGCCGGAGCTTCAGCGTTCCCGACCAATCTGATCAGAGCATCGCCCAGCGCGAAGTGCGAGAGGGGGTCAATGCCGAATGCTCCATTTGAAGTATCGTAGATATGGTAAATGTTGTTTTTTAAATGGTTTTTCATGTTCGTTTCCTATCTTTGTGGCTGTTTCTGCTCCCATTATAGCAAAGTTCAGGAAAGATTTGAGAGCGAATTGCAGAGAAAAGGCAGGATTTCTTCGCATTTTGGAAAATCCGCCCGCAAATGATTGACCAGCGCTTATTTTTACCGCTATACTGTATTTGAAAAACACGTGTGGCCGCGAGGCTTCCGCACGATGGTCAATGAGGTGGAAAAGCTTGTCTTTAAAAGAAGGAATGCCCATCGAGTTCCAATTGGAAACGCTGGTGAAGCAAGAAGGGGAGCAGGAAAGCTTCCTATATGAAGGAATGGGCCAAATTGTGGAAATGGGCAATTGGCTTTATCTGCGGTATATCGAAGCTGAAACGGCTGTCCCGGTCACGTTCAAACTGTCCCGTGAAGGGAAAATGACGATCATCCGCAGAATGGAACAGACGAGCCGTATGACCTTCGATGCAGAAGGAAAAGGCATGGCTATGGTCCCGACGCCGGCCGGATTGATGGAAATCGAAACGATTACCCATGAAATGTTGCTGGAGTTCAAGGAAAAGCCGTTTGCCGGAAAAGTGACTTTGCATTATGAACTCCAATTGAATGAACAAAAATTGGGAGATTATCGAATTGAATTGCAATTTACCACCTGAGTATTGTATGATTAAGAGTAAACTTTTGAAAGGACGTGACACCATTGAAATTGAAGCAATTAGATGGTACTAGCAAAAACGAATTGTCAATGATAGAAGTTGCACACGCAATTTTCGAAGAAAACGGTGACGTACTGGACTTTAACCAATTATTGGTTCAGATACAGGACTATCTTGAAATGTCGGAAGAAGAATTGGAAAGCAAGATGACACGTTTCTACACTGACTTGAACATTGATGGCAGCTTTATTTCTTTAGGAGAAAATCGTTGGGGATTGCGTTCGTGGTATCCGATTGATTCAATCGATGAAGAGATTCTTTCCAGTATCGATGAGGACGAAGTGAAAGTCCGCCGCAAGAAACGCAAGAAGCTGAATGCATTCGCCACATCGGAAGATGATGACGATGTGATCGACTACAACGATGACGATCCGGAAGATATCGATGTCGCTGACGAAGATGAAGAGATCGATGTGGATGAGGATGAAGTCGATGAAGTCGACGCTGTTGATATCACGGATGACGATGATGACATCACGAGCGGCATCGAAGAAGACTTGACCTTGATCATCGAAGATGAAGATCTTGATGAGGAAGAAGAGTTCGAAGAGGAAGAAGAGTTCGTTGCGGAAGAAAAGGACGAAGCAGAATAATCATTCCCCGGTATCCAATTCTTTCTTGACACCTTATGTAATTGGGGGTATCATCTTCATTGGGCTCCCAAAAAGCATTTCTTTTTGGAAAGCATACGTTGAATTTTTACAGCTCCCTGTTCTTTAAAGAACAGGGAGCTTTATTTTTTTATTGCAGCGTTGGAGAATCCTTCGGACATCATTTTTCACATTTAAAAACAGGGGGAAGAAAAAATGACTAAGTATATTTTTGTAACAGGCGGGGTAGTATCTTCAATTGGTAAAGGTATCGTTGCGGCGTCACTGGGACGTTTGCTGAAAAACCGCGGATTGAAGATCACGATCCAAAAATTCGACCCTTACATCAATGTGGATCCAGGAACGATGAGTCCTTACCAACACGGAGAAGTGTTCGTCACTGATGACGGCACCGAAACCGATTTGGACTTAGGCCACTATGAGCGTTTCATAGACATCAACTTGAATCAATATTCAAATGTGACGACCGGAAAGGTTTATTCCGAAGTCATCCGTAAGGAACGCAAAGGGGACTATTTAGGGGCTACTGTCCAAGTCATCCCGCATATCACGAATGAAATCAAGGAAAAGATCATGCGTGCCGGCGAAACGACAGATTCGGATATCGTCATCACCGAAGTGGGAGGAACCGTTGGGGATATCGAATCCTTGCCTTTCCTGGAAGCTTTGCGTCAAATGCGCATGGAAGTCGGTGCTGAAAACGTGCTGTATATCCACACGACCTTGATTCCTTATTTGCGCGCAGCCGGCGAATTGAAGACAAAGCCGACGCAACACAGCGTTAAAGAACTGCGCAGTCTGGGTATCCAACCGAACATCCTGGTTGTGCGTACAGAAATGCCGTTGCCGCAACACATCAAAAACAAGCTGGCTTCCTTCTGCGATGTGAAACCTGAAGCGGTCATCGAATCCCGTGACGTGGAAACTTTGTACCAAATCCCGTTGTTGTTGCAGGAACAGAACATGGACCAGATCGTTTGCGATTATCTGGGCCTGTCCGATCTGCCGCAAGCTGATATGACCGATTGGAAAGCGTTGGTAGAAAAAGTCCAAAGCCTTCAAAAAACGACTAAAATCGCGCTTGTCGGAAAATATGTGGAACTGCAGGATGCTTATCTGTCTGTAGCTGAAGCATTGAAGCATGCCGGTTATGCACACAATACGGAAATTGATATCCAATGGATCAACGCGGAAGAAGTGACTACTGCGAACGCACAAGAGCACTTGGCTACTGCAGACGGCATCTTGGTCCCTGGAGGTTTCGGAGACCGCGGCATCGAAGGCAAGATTGCCGCCATCCAATACGCACGCGAAAACAATGTGCCGTTCTTCGGTATCTGTTTGGGTATGCAATTGGCTTGCGTGGAGTTTGCCCGTAATGTTGTCGGCTTGGAAGACGCGGATTCAGCGGAAACAAACCCTAATTGCAAAAACAACATCATCGACCTGATGCCTGACCAAGAGAACATCGATGAAATGGGCGGAACGCTGCGTTTAGGCCTGTATCCTTGCGAATTGAAGGAAGGCACGTTGGCTAAGGAACTTTACCACAATGCGGATATGGTCCAAGAACGTCATCGCCATCGTTATGAGTTCAACAATGCCTACCGGGAAGCCTTGGCTGAAAAAGGCATGGTCTTCTCAGGCGTATCCCCTGATCAACGCTTGGTGGAAATTGTGGAATTGAAGAACCATCCGTTCTATATTGCTGCCCAGTTCCACCCGGAATTCATCTCCCGTCCGAACAGACCGCAACCGATCTTTGACGGCTTCATCGCAGCGGCCTTGAAAAAAAGCCTGTAAATCAGAGTTTTTTTCAATAAAAATGAGTTATTTTGCGCTTTCATTTTGACTGTTTTTCCTAATAAGGTAGTAAAAGATTGCATTTTCTGATAAAATGAAATTGTTGTAAAGTGTTCACATTCCAAGATGTGAATTTTCTGCAAACAAAAGAGACCAATGGATTCCAAGGAGGCAACAAGAATGAGTCGTTTAGTAAGTATGACAGATATGTTAAACAAAGCGTTAGAAGGAAAGTATGCCGTAGGACAATTCAACATCAACAACCTTGAGTGGACACAAGCTGTATTGCAAGCTGCACAAGAAGAAAAATCTCCAGTTATTTTGGGTGTTTCTGAAGGCGCAGCAAAATACATGGGCGGACACTTAGTTGTTGCAGCTATGACTAATGCTTTATTAGAAACTATGGACATCACTGTTCCTGTAGCATTGCATCTTGACCACGGTACAAGCTTTGAAAGCTGCAAATCCGCTATCGATGCTGGTTACTCATCTGTAATGATCGACAAATCACATTACCCTATCGATGAAAACATTGCACAAACTAAATTAGTAGTTGAGTACGCACATTCTAAAGGCGCTTCTGTAGAAGCTGAAATCGGAACTGTCGGCGGTACTGAAGACGGAATCACTGGCGGAATCCAATACGCTGATCCAGCTGAATGCCTACGTTTGACTACTGAAACAGCTATCGATGCATTGGCTGCTGCTTTAGGTTCTGTACACGGACCTTACTCTGGCGAACCTGTACTTGGTTTCGACGAAATGAAAGAAATTTCTGAATTGACTCACAAACCATTAGTATTGCACGGTGGTTCAGGAATTCCAGAACACCAAATCAAAAAAGCTATCGAGTTCGGACATTCAAAAATCAACGTGAACACTGAATGCCAACAAGTCTTTACAGCTGCTGTAAGAGAAAAATTAGCTACAGACGCTAACGTTTACGATCCACGTAAAGTTATCGGACCTGGTAAAGAAGCAATCGTTGCAGTCGTTAAAGAAAGAATGCAAGTTTTCGGTTCAAGCAACAAAGCTTAATTTAATCAAACGATCTTCGAGGAGGTCTGGGACCTAGGTTCCGGATCTCCTCTTTTTATTCTTAATTTTCCTCTCAACGCTCTTGTTTTATCTGAACGAGACAAATGATTCTTTCGCACGTGCATCGGCGCCTCATTTTCGGTATATTTCTGAGTTTGTGTTAACATAAGACCATAGGGTAAGGACAGTTTTCTTCCATGCAGAGTGGGCTTGTACCGCTTTTTGCACGCTGTTCAGCCGTATCAAATTGAGAAATATAGCGGAAAGCAGACGTGTGCACAAAAAAACTAGTAATGGACCCTGTATTTTTGTTAGAATTGTAGATGATCAACCAACAATCGGATGAAACTAAAAATAATGATATTTCGGTATCGTTGCACCGTTTTTGCTGTGACAGGCAATCCGTGTGAACGATTCCATTTATTTCCGGGCGATTTGTCGTTCGGCAACTACACATGAAGTGAGGCTTTTTTATGAAAAAATTAGTTATAGAGGGGAATAAACCGTTGAACGGTGAAATCACGATCAGCGGAGCGAAAAACAGTACGGTTGCGCTGATTCCGGCTGCCATTTTGGCGGATTCCCCAGTCATCTTGGAAGGCATCCCCAACATTCAGGATGTGCACTCCCTCATTGATATCCTTGAGGACTTCAACGTCGAAGTGTCATTCGAAGAGGATGAGGGCATCATCACGATCGATCCGACCAACATGATTTCCATTCCGATGCCTACCGGGAAAATCAAAAGCTTGCGTGCTTCGTACTATTTCATGGGAGCTATCCTTTCGAAATTCGGTGAGGGTGTCATCGGTATGCCCGGAGGCTGTTTTTTGGGTCCGAGGCCGATCGATCAGCACATCAAAGGTTTCGAAGCATTGGGTGCGACAGTGCGCAATGAGATGGGTGCCATCTATCTGACTACACCGGAAGAGGGTCTGAAAGGCGATCGCATCTATCTTGACGTGGTTTCGATCGGAGCGACGATCAACATCATCTTGGCAGCGGTCAAAGCTAAAGGCAAAACAATCATTGAAAATGTGGCCAAAGAGCCGGAAATCATTGACGTCTGCATCTTGTTGAACAACATGGGAGCGAAAATACGCGGAGCCGGTACAGACATCATCCGGATCGAAGGTGTGGAAAGCTTACATGGCTGCAGACACACCGTGATACCTGATCGCATCGAAGCAGGGACCTATCTGGCTGCTGCCGCTGCAATGGGAGAGCGTGTGTTGGTGAAAAATGTGATCGTCGAGCATATCGAAAGCTTGATCGCAAAAATGGAAGAAATGGGCGTAGAGATGGAAATCGGTGAGGACAGCATTCTGGTCAAAAAATCCGATAACCTGAAGATGGTCCATATCAAGACATTGCCTTATCCCGGCTTTGCAACGGATCTGCAGCAACCGCTGACACCACTCTTGTTGAAAGCAAGCGGTGATGGCACCATCATCGATACGATCTATCCGAAACGCGTCAACCATATCCCGGAACTCCGCAGGATGGGTGCGAAGGCCAAGGTGGAAAGTGATATGATCTTTATGCAAGGGCCCAATAAATTGACCGGTGCAGAAGTCACAGCCAGCGATTTGCGGGCGGGAGCGTGTTTGGTCATCGCCGGATTGATGGCAGAAGGTACAACTACGATTTCCGGCATCGAAAATATCCTGCGCGGGTATGACCATATCGTTGAAAAACTGACGGCTTTAGGAGCGGACATCAAGATGATCGAAGACGAAGAATAAACCTCTTCGCGCAACACAATAATAAGGAGCACCTTCAAAGCAGCAAACGACTTTGGAGGTGCTTTGAATATCTTATATGATGCATTTGTCAAAAAAAGCATCAAGAAATGAATAAGAGAGGAAGGTGAAGTTATTTGGAAGATATGCTTACCTTGCATGAGTTGGAAAGTAAGACGCTGAAAGAAATATACACCTATGCCAGAGAACTGAAAATCCCCTACTACAGCCAAATGAATAAAAAAGAGTTGTCCTTGGCGGTCATCCGTGCCCAAGAGGAGAAACAGGGATTCTTCATGACCGAAGGCATTTTGGATATCGTTTCCCAAGAGGGATTCGGTTTTTTAAGGCCAATCAACTACTCGCCGAGCCAAGAAGACATTTACATTTCGACATCCCAAATCAGACGTTTCGATCTGCGCAATGGGGACAAAGTGGCCGGGAAAGCCAGACCTCCGAAAGCATCCGAACGTTATTACGGCCTGATGCAAGTCAGCACGGTGAACGGAAAACGGCCGGATCAAGCCAAAGAGCGCTCGCACTTCCCTGGTTTGACGCCGATTTACCCGAACCATCAGATGAAGTTGGAAACCACGCGTACAAACGTAACCGCGCGCATGATCGATTTGTTCTCGCCCATCGGCTTCGGTCAACGTGGGATGATCGTTGCGCCTCCTAAAGCAGGGAAAACGACCCTGCTGAAAGAGATCGCGAACGGAATCACCACCAATCATCCCGATGTCGAACTGATCATGCTGCTCATTGATGAGCGTCCCGAAGAAGTGACGGATATCGAGCGCAGTGTCAAGGGAGATGTCGTCTCCTCGACTTTTGATCAGCAACCGGCAAACCATGTCCGGGTGACGGAACTTGTCCTGGAAAGAGCCATGCGCCTTGTCGAAGACAAACGTGACGTGGTCATTCTGATGGACAGCCTGACGCGTTTGGCCCGTGCCTACAACTTGGTCATACCGCCAAGCGGCCGGACATTAAGCGGAGGGATCGATCCGGCAGCCTTTTATCGACCGAAACGTTTTTTCGGTGCAGCCCGGAATATTGAGGATGGCGGCAGTCTGACGATCATCGCAACCGCGCTTGTCGATACCGGCAGCCGGATGGATGAAGTCATCTATGAAGAATTCAAGGGAACCGGGAACATGGAACTTGTGCTTTCCCGTGAGTTGGCTGAACGCCGCATCTTCCCTGCCATCGACATCAAAAAATCGGGAACCCGCAGAGAAGACCTGTTGCAGGATGCGAAAACGCTCGAGAACCTCTACAAAGTCCGCCGTGGCATGCGCGGGGATACTTTGGAATACACCGAGAGTTTCCTGAAGCAAATGAACACGACCGAAAACAATGAAGCTTTGCTGAAACGGATTTCATTGATGAAATAGAAGCATGCCTGACTGCGTGTGAGCAAATCATGAGCATTTTTTAGAACTTGCCGGTATAGTGGAACTATCAAAACGCAAAACGGGAGGTTTTTAAATGTTCTTCAATAAAGGGAACTACGAAGAAGATACGCAAGAATTCATAGAGATCACGGCTGAAGAGTTTGAAGGGAAACTGGCTGCAGGCGAAAAAGCAATCGTATACCTCGGGAAAGCCGTTTGCCCGTATTGCCGGAAATTTGTCCCTAAATTGGACAATGTCCGCAAGGAAAAGAATCTGACGATCCACTATCTGGACAGCCTGAACACACCGACAGACCCAGCGATCCAAAGTCTCCGCGACAAAATGGGCGTCCGGACCGTGCCTGCTTTGGTAACGATCGATGGCCCGGGGCAATTCACGAACCTGAATATCGACAGCAGTTTTTCGGAAGAGCAGCTTACGGCGGCTCTGGATAAGTAATAAAAAGATGCGTTTTTCTCGGCACTGGCTGCAGGAGAAAAATGCATTATTTAAATTTGCCGTTGCAATCCAGCTGTTTGCGTGGTATCATTTTAACGTTAAAAAGGATTATCCTGCGGTAGGCCTTTTATTACAAAATGACAACTCTGGCTTAGTAAATAATCCAGGGCAAAAAGGAGCGAAAGAGACATGAAACAAGAAATCCATCCAAATTACCAACCAGTTGTGTTCATGGATACAACTACAGGATTCAAATTTTTATCAGGTTCAACAAAAGGTTCAAGCGAAAAGGTTGAATGGGAAGATGGCAACACTTACCCAATGATCCGTGTAGAAATTTCTTCAGATTCACACCCATTCTATACTGGACGTCAAAAATTCACGCAAGCCGATGGCCGTGTGGACCGCTTCAACAAAAAATATGGTTTCAAAAACAAAGAAGAACAAGAGTAATCTTCTTGAGGAGGGCTTTCCCGCTTTTGGGAGGGCTCTTTTTTGTATCGTTTTTTCTGGGCGGGTGCATCAACTCCGGGGAGGGCCTGCACCCCGGAGGAAATCGGTAATTTGATGGAGCCAGCTCCGATGAGCACCACCTCATCGGAGCTGAAGGCTGAAAATGTGGGCTGAACTCCGGCGAAGCCTGCGTTCACCGGAGAAACGATGAAAATTGGATCAAACAGTATGTTTCCGCTGAACCGGCTGTCGTCGGGGCTCGGATTTTGCGGGTGGTCGACGGGTTTGTTATGATAGCTTTAACAAAGGATGAGAGGAGAAGCGAAGATGGCATACGAACCTAAGACCAAGCCCACGGAAGTATCTGTGCAAGAGTTTATCGAGGAAATCCAGCAACCGCAAAAGAAAGAGGACGCTTATGCGCTGTTGACGTTGTTTGCGGAAGTGACCGGAGAGGAAGCCAAAATGTGGGGGCCGAGCATCATCGGTTTCGGGAAATACCATTACGTTTACGCGACTGGGCATGAAGGCGATGCCCCGCTGGCTGCTTTTTCGCCGCGCAAGACCGCGCTGACGTTTTATTTTATGCTGCCGGATGGCAAACGGGAGGAGTTGCTTGCGAAGCTCGGCAAACACAAAACCGGAAAAGGCTGCGTGTACGTCAACAAGCTTTCCGATATTGACACGGCTGTGCTGAAGGAAATGATCCGGGAAGATATCGCCCATGCGACCCGACTTTACGGGAGCGTAGCCGCCGAAAAACCGCTACCGGCTTCGAATTCCCTCGCAAAGCGGCTGGGATTGGAAAAATTCCAAAAGCGTGCCGTTCTGGGAAAAGAACGTGCCATGGCTGACGATTTTGCGGATCTCGAAGCCTATGATACGGATTTGGATTCCGGAAAATACGACCTGATTTTTTCCTACGTCCTCACGCTGGAGGAACTGAATGAACGCGTCTGGGATACGATCAACCACGACCGACTGAATCCGGAAGGCTACCTTTACATCGCCTACCCGAAAATCGGGAACAAGACCTATGACACCGCCGTGCACCGCGACGCGATCTTTCCGAGTCTGGGAGTGGACGACGGCAACGGCTATGTCGGCGACAGCACCCTGAAATTTGCGCGGATGGTCAAGCTGGATGATACATTCACGCTCGTCGGGATGAAAAATGATGTCAAAGGAAAGGGCAAGCCAACCAAAGCGAGCAGCGGCAATGTGGCCGACTATGAGAAATTCATCCCGGATGTGAAACAGTACCTGGAAACAGAACAACCGGACACCGCCAAACTGTATGCGGACTTGACACCGGGCTATCAGCGGGATTGGGCCCGCTACATCTACAGCGCCAAACAGCCCGCTACGCAGGAAAAACGAAAAACCGAGATGCTGGATATACTCGGAAGAGGCCACAAGACGAAGAACCTGTATCAGCAATGGCTGAAGGAACAAGGGTAATAATGCAAAAGCAGGAGGTTGCCGCGTTGCGGCAATCCCCTGCTTTTTGCTGTAGTTATAAGGTTCCTGTCTCCTCCGGTGAACGGAGGCTTCGCCGGAGTTCCGACCGATTTCGCGGATCCTCCTCCGGCGAGCGATCCTTCATCGGAAGTGATGATATTTTCGCGCCTCCAGCTCCGGCGAGGAATGTCTCGCCGGAGCTGGAGGCTGATTCTGCTGCAATCATGTTTCCGATGGCTGGAATGACTGCGAACTGTCCGCGCGTACTCGCGTATTTACTCATCCGCCAGTTCTTTTTCCAGCGTTCCGGCCAATTCCTGGATTGCAGGGTCAGGATCGGCAAGAAAGTTCTCCAGCACTGCGTGGACGGTATCCGGCAGCTCGTTCCGGAAGTAGAGTATCTGCGTTTCCAGCGCTTCACAGGCGATGCTTCGGCACGCCGCATCAGGATGGTCGGAAAAATGCGCGATCCATTGGAGATACCACTGTTTGTCCGGGTCATCCTCGAAGTGCACAAACAGCTCCGGCATTTCCTCGGCGTCGGCCAACAAAAAGGCGTGCGCACCTTCCGTGTGCGTGAGCCGGATCTCTTCAGGAACCGCAAGGGGCGCGGGAACCAAGAGGCGCAAGAATTGAGCGAAATCGGCAGCGACAATCTGCCAATTGTCCGTTTCGATATCGATGTGCCGGATGCTGGGCTCTCCGGACGGGGACAGTTTTGAATAGTCGAAGGCAAGGAGCTGGCTGCCGTTGATGCTGAAAAGCACGAAATAATCCGGCAGCCCCGCTGAACGGGCAATTTCTTGCTGGGCGTACAGGCTGTTCTGGGGATCGTCGTGAAGTCCCAAAATCTCGTGGACCGCTGCATAATCAATGCCGTCCGAAGTCGGCTCTTTGGTTGGGATGCGGGAGCACAACAGATAGCCGCCGTTCTGTTCCGCCAGCAGGTCAAGATAGGCCCGAGGTAGATCGGCTGCGGTGATATCTTTGTATAACGGAACGGGTTTGAAGAGGATGGGCAGATTTTTAAAAGTGTGTTGCGGGATGAAATACATAGGGACACCTCATCTGATTTTCTTTCCTATATGATATCACACAAGCCAGCGCTTTTCGGCGAAGAGATGGTTAGTCTATTTTTTTACAAAACGAAAATACTCTTATATAATGAAAGGTGTAGACGGAAAATTGTCTAGGTCAGCCGTTAAGTCGGCAAGAGAGAAAAGGAGCTGTGAGCAAAATGGATTGGTTAATAGGAATCATTGTAGTGGCAGCGATCATCGGGGCAGCATGGATCTCGTTGTATAACAGTCTTGTGAAAAATAAATTGTGGGTAACGGAGGCTTGGAGCCAGATCGATGTCCAATTGAAACGCAGGAACGATCTGATCCCGAACATCGTTGAGACAGTCAAAGGCTATGCGAAGCATGAGCAGGAAACTTTGACGAAAGTCATCAATCTGCGCAATATGATTTCCGATATGGGAACCGAAGATCCGGCCAAGAAAATGGAGCTGTCCAATCAATTGTCCAGTCAATTGCGAACCGTTTTTGCTTTGGCGGAAGCGTATCCGGATCTGAAGGCGAACCAGAATTTCCTGGCGTTGCAGGAAGAACTGTCCGCAACGGAAAACAAGATCGCTTATGCGCGTCAACTGTACAATTCCAGCGTTACGCAATACAACATCAAACTGGGCACATTCCCGAGCAATATTGTGGCAAGTGTCCATGGTTTCCGTCCGGAAGTCGTTCTGGCAACTCCGGAAGAAGAAAAGAATGTACCGAAAGTATCGTTCTGAGTAAATATGATTTAGATGGAAAGTTGGTGAGTACCTTTGCTCCATCAACAAATTGAGCAGAATAAACGGCGCACCGTATTGATTGTATTCTTATTCTTTCTCCTGTTTGCGGCATTGGGGGCGGCCATCGGCTATCTGAATTGGGATAATGCCTTGTCCGGGCTTGTGTTGGCTTTGATCATCGGAGTGGCCTACGTCGCCATCATGGTGGCGCAATCCACCCAAGTGGTCATGAGCCTGAACAACGCCAAGGAAATAACCGATAAGGCGCAATTCCCGATGCTCTGGAATATCGTCGAGGAAATGACGATCGTCACGCGGTTGCCTTTCCCAAGGATCTTCATCATCGAGGATGAAAGCCCGAACGCATTTGCGGCCGGAAATTCACCGGAAAAGGCATCCGTCGCCGTGACGACAGGCTTATTGAAGAAATTGAACCGGGAGGAATTGACTGGGGTGTTGGCGCATGAGTTTGCGCATATCCGCAACTATGACATCCGCTTAGCCACTGTCGCTTTGGCGATTGCGGGATTGATCGCATTTTTGGCCCAATTCAGCACCCGTATGATGTTCTGGGGTGGCGGCGGCCGGCGACGCAAAAGCAATAACAGCGGTGGAGCGGGCATTATATTGCTGATCCTTTCCTTGCTGATTCTGGTTCTGTCGCCTTTTGTGGCCACAATTATCCGTCTGGCGCTGTCTCGCAACCGTGAGTATTTGGCGGATGCGAGTGCAGTTGAGTTCACGCGCAATCCGGAAGGGCTGAAATCTGCTTTAATCAAAATCGCGACAAGCGAACCGATGGAGGCGGCGAACACTGCCAGCGCCTCGCTTTATATTGTGAATCCTTTCAAACGGATGAAGAATGGCGAAGCGGAAAGCGATGGCCTGTTTTCGACACACCCCTCAACGGCAAACCGAATCAAACGATTAGAAGCTATGTGAATAGCTTCTTTTTTCGGACATTTTATTCAAATTGCACAAATAAAGTTCGGTTTTTGATGTGAAAACCCTTTCAGTTTGTTGCTATGAAAAAAAATAGGAGAAAAAGGCAAATTATCTTTGTAAAAGATACGGATTTGTAATAATATTAACATGGTACTGATACCTTAATCGGTTTTGCAAGTAGTAGAATGATAATAAGGGATATTTTGGAAAGGGGGGGATCATTCATGAGCGAAGATATGTTATATGTTCACTATGAAACAGTCAGCAATTATGTTTTGAGCAAAGGGATAGCGGTGAAGGATTACACCAAATTAGCCCGGAAGCTTCCGGAAAACTTATTGTTGGTGGATGGAAGAAAAAGCATCGGAACATATGATAATCATACTGGTTTTCAGGTGATCAAAGGCCAAGAAAACGTAAAAGCGTTCTTCCAAAAAGGGACGGACAATCAAATCGCCATGGGAAAATGGATTGATTTTGTGAATGTGGACATGTTGCATCTCCTCACCCCGATCGAAATATCCGAGATCCTGTACATCGCGCATGCGCATACGCACTTGCATTCACCGTTCTATTATAAACTACAGAACAACTACATCTACCTCACGTTGCCGAATGGCTTCATAAAAATGTATTATCGCTACCTGGAGCAATTCCATGAGCTGTTCGCCGAAGCCATCACCGTCAAGTTGAAGGAAAAAGTGAATGAGAAGAAACGCTTTTATCAGAAAGACAAAGAAATCGCGCCATTCCCGATCGAACGCGTGAAGGAATTCATTCCGATCTTCAAAGAAGGAGCCGTGATCTCCTTCAGGCAGATGAGCATCGAAGAAAATAGATGCTGCATCCCATTGTTCATCGCGGAAGACCGTTACGCCAGCATCGGCGGCCGTTTCAACGAAAAGGATTCGGTGGGCACCATCTGTTATGACATGGAACGCAATGAGTGGAAAATAGACATAGACTTCGAATGAGAGCCTAAGCCGGAACTTAGGCTTTTTCTGTGCCCGTTGAGCCGAAATCAGATGGTTTGTCCCCGGCAAAAGGGAGGCAAAGCCACTTTTCACAAAAATCATTTTAGCTAAAAAATAAATGTGGTACAATGTTTCTTGAGTTAAAGCAGTTATCAAAAAATTCGGAGGATTTCTCGATGAAAATTTATTTGATTTATGGCGGAAAGAGCGCTGAGCACGATATCTCGATCCTGACAGCACATTCGATCATAAAAGCGATCTATTTCAACTATTATGAAGTTGTGCCCGTCTATATCACTAAGGCAGGCGCATGGATTCAAGGGCAATCCCTATCCGAACCAGTGGCATTCTCTGAGAACCTTTACTTGGAGCCGGGTTCCGAGAAGCGCTTTGCCGATTCACAGGATGGGAAATCCTACGGCGAACTTATTTCACCTGCAGACATCCAATCTGAAGATGCTGTCATTTTCCCGGTATTGCATGGACCAAACGGCGAAGACGGTACGGTGCAAGGGCTGTTTGAAGTCCTGAATATGCCGTATGTCGGCTGCGGTGTCCTTGCCAGCGCCAGCGGGATGGACAAAATCGTCAGCAAGCATCTTTTCCAACAGGCAGGGTTGCCGCAAGTGCCTTATGTTGCAGTCACCCGTAATGACTGGAAAAATGACCGCGAGAAGATCTTCATCCAATGCGAAGGCAGTCTGATTTACCCGATGTATGTAAAGCCAGCTAATATGGGCTCAAGCGTCGGCATTTCCAAAGCTACGAATCTCGAAGAATTGACCGCTGCGATTGAGACGGCTTTCCGTTATGACCGTCGCGTAGTCGTTGAACAAGGCATCGAAGCCCGTGAAATCGAAATCGCGGTATTGGGAAATGACGATGTCCATACCTCCGTACCCGGTGAAATCGTTAAAACCAAAGATTTCTATGACTATGAAGAAAAATACGGCAACGAAGAAGTGTTGCTGCAGATTCCGGCTGAATTACCGGAAGAAATCACCGCCAAGCTGCAGGATTATGCAACAATCGCTTTCCGAGCGCTTGACGGCAGCGGGTTGAGCCGATGCGATTTCTTTGTGACCAAAAACAATGAAATCTACATCAACGAAGTCAACACTTTGCCTGGCTTCACTACCCGCAGCATGTATCCGTTGCTTTGGGAAGAAACTGGATTGAAATACAGCGACTTGGTGGAAGAGTTGATCCAGTTAGCCCTGAAACGCCATGAAGAAAAAATATCTTATCAATTTGTAGAATGATGAATGAAAGGCCGTGATTTTCCTGATCGCCAGCAGCACCGAAAGCATGGAATGCTTGCTGCGAACCCGGGAAAGGACGGCCTTTTTTTAGAGCAGCCGAAAGAACTGCCGAAAAAACCGGAAATGAGGAACCGAATATGAAACCATTACGCATCATCGATGTTGTGAAAGCTGTTGGAGCGATCGACTACACATCGGCCAACCGCTTCGCTGAAATAAATTCCGTTGTCTTCGACTCCCGTAAAGCAACGCCCGACAGCTTGTTTGTGCCCTTGCAGGGGGAAACGGATGGCCATGATTATGTCCAATCGGCAATCAAAAACGGAGCGGCAGCAACTTTATGGAGCCGTGCCGCGGGAGAAGCACCTGAAGAGATTGCCGTCATTCTGGTGGATGACACGCTGGAAGCTTTGCAAAAACTGGCGGAAGCCTATCTGAATATGATCCAACCAAAAGTGGTCGCGATCACCGGAAGCAACGGGAAAACGACCACCAAAGACATGACGGCTGCCGTCCTGTCCGCGCGTTTCCGTGTCCATAAAACGGAAGGCAATTACAATAATGAAATCGGCATGCCGATGACCATTCTGGAGATGCCGGAAGACACGGAAGTGCTGGTGCTTGAAATGGGCATGAGCAATTTCGGCGAAATCAGCTTGTTGAGCCGATTGGCAAAACCGGATGTCGCCATCATCACCTTGATCGGGGACAGCCATCTGGAATTCCTCGGGAGTCGCCGAGGCATCGCCAAAGCCAAGTTGGAAATTTTGGAGGGGCTGAAGCTGGAAGGGACGTTCATCTATCCTGGCGATGAGCCATTGATTACGGAAGAGCTGCCTCAAGGAAGCAACTTCCGTCAGCTGACTTTCGGTACGGATGAAAAAGACGCGGTCTATGCCTCTGACATCGTTCCTGGCAAAACCAGAACAACTTTCCATGTGAATCTGGATCCGAGCATCGATCTGGAGATCCCGGTATTGGGCGTGTACAATGTCCGGAATGCCTTGGCTGCTTTAGCGGCTGCACAGGTGCTGGGCATGACGATCGCTGAAGCGAAGGAAGCATTGGCGACCTTCCAGCTGACCGCCAACCGCACGCAGTGGCTTGAAGGGGTAAATGGCTCGCAGCTGCTGAACGATGCCTACAATGCCAGCCCGACTTCGATGACGGCCGTACTGCGCTCATTCGCGAACCTCCCGCGCGAGGGCAAAAAAATTGCGGTGCTCGGGGATATCCGTGAACTGGGTGAACGTTCCGCGGAAATGCACGCTGCCTTGGCGGCTGAAATTTCCCCTGCAGAGTTTGATCAGGTCTATCTTTACGGTACGGAAATGGGCGCTCTTTATGAAAACTTAAGGCCTTCCTTTCCGGAAGGGACACTTTATCATTATGTTGGAGAGAAAACGCCTTTGATCGACAAACTGAAGGCCGAGCTCCAAAAAGCTGACCAAGTGCTGATCAAGTCCAGTTTCGGCACCGATTTATTGGCGGTTGTGGCAGCTTTGCGTGTATAATAGGAAGCGTAAAGGATTTGAGTTGTTTCTGTGGTCGCAAAAGCAAGGGAATCACGTTTTCAGCCAATTTGGAGCGCAGGCGTCAATTGTCGGTAAATTGTAGGGCTACTTGTCATTTTCATTGGAAATATACTTACAACAGGTTTTTTTTGTAAGAAATTTCATTATTTTAAGAGAAAATGATTTGTAAAACTCCTCGGAACATGTTATTATTGCTGATGGTAAGAATAGAGAAATAAGAGGGTTTTTTCTGCGAAGTGCAGAATGTTTGATTTATCAAGCTTTCTATTCAAGGGATTAAGTAAAAAAGGTTTATCTTTTATTTATAAGATTATGAACCGCATGAGATATGTGGGTAAAAGAAAAGACTCTCTAAATTTTAGTTTCTCAAAATTAGGAGGAAACATGAAATTTTCAGAATTAGGGTTAAACGCGGAGTTATTGAAGTCGATTGAGCAAATGGGATTTGAGGAAGCAACACCGATCCAAGAACAAACCATTCCTTTAGCATTGCAAGGGTTGGACGTTATTGGGCAAGCACAAACCGGTACTGGTAAAACAGCTGCATTCGGATTGCCTATGCTGCAAAAAATCGATAACAACAACAAAGTTATTCAAGGTATCGTTATTGCACCTACACGTGAGTTGGCTATCCAAACGCAAGAAGAATTGTACCGTTTGAGCCGCGACAAAAAAGTATCCGTGCAAGTTGTCTACGGTGGAGCTGACATTAATCGTCAAATCCGTGCTTTGAAAAACAAACCGCAAATTATTGTCGGAACACCAGGTCGTCTTTTGGACCACATCAAACGCAAAACAATCCGTCTGGATCACATCGAAACATTAGTTCTGGATGAAGCAGATGAAATGCTGAACATGGGCTTCTTGGAAGACATCGAAGCAATCTTGAGCGAAACGCCGGCTGAACGTCAAACATTGTTGTTCTCAGCTACAATGCCTGACTCAATCAAAAAAATCGGTGTTAAATTCATGCACGCTCCAGAGCATGTCAAAATCAAAGCATCACACACTGCAGCTAACTTAATCGATCAGTATTTCGTTAAATGTAAAGACTTTGAAAAATTCGATACAATGACTCGTTTGTTCGATGTGCAAAATCCTGAATTGGCTATCGTATTCGGCCGTACAAAACGTCGTGTAGACGAATTGTCAAAAGGTTTGGAATTACGCGGTTACCGTGCAGAAGGAATCCACGGCGACTTGACGCAACAAAAACGTATGAGCGTATTGAACGCATTCAAGACAGGCGATTTGGACATCTTGGTAGCGACTGACGTTGCTGCTCGTGGATTGGATATTTCAGGTGTTACACACGTGTACAACTACGATATCCCTCAAGATCCAGAAAGCTATGTTCACCGTATCGGCCGTACTGGTCGTGCCGGTAAAGAAGGTATGTCAGTGACTTTCGTTACACCAAACGAAATGGACTACTTGCGTACAATCGAAAACCTGACCAAAAAACCGATCACTCCACTACAACCACCGAGTGATGAAGAAGCTTTCCGTGGCCAAGTAAAATCGGCTATGGATGAAGTGGAATCATTGGTGAAAGAAACAGAAACAGACAAATACAAACGTGCGGCTGTTCGCTTGCTGGAAGAGCACACTGCTGAAGATTTGGTTGCAGCATTCTTGAAGAGTCTTTCTAAAGATGCTACTGATGTTCCTGTTAAAATCACACCAGAACGCCCATTGCCTTCAAGAAAAGGTAAAGGCGGCGGTGGTTACAAAGGTAAAGGTGGCGGCGGCTACAAAGGTAACCGTAGCTCATCAGACAGACGCGGCAGCGGAGAACGCAGTGGCAACAAAAATCGCTCAAGCGACAGCAAACCACGCTCCGGCGGCAAACGCTATGATGAAAAACGTGGCGGCGGCAGTGCCGGCGCACCTAAGAAAAGCAGCCATAGCTTCACTATCCGCAACAACAACGACTAATCTGTGATCAAAAACCTCTTCTCCAATTGGCCTGTGCCAGGGGAAGAGGTTTTTCTTATTAGCTTGAAATATCTAAGATATTTGACTTTAAAAGTGCATCACCTTTGGTGTTATACTGATTCCCAATTGTGTCGTGCAGCTAAATCTGTTGGCTAGTGTATTGTAGCGTTGAAAAATAAGTAAGCTATTGAGTCTGTATCTATGTAGAGTTCCCCTCGTTGTGGCGTATAATAAAAATAAACGGCGGTGTTTAAAATGGGCAGAAACAAGAAGTACGTTATCTCATTAACAGATGCTGAAGTCCGCAAATTGGAAAGCGTCAAGCGGAAGAAAACGACTACTAAGACCATAAAATGCAGATGCCAAATTTTATTAGACCTCGATGAAGCGCACGGGAAACCGTCCACCCAACAACAATGCGTCAAAACTATAGGTGTTTGTTACGCGACTGTTTACAATGTTATCAAGTACTATGTTGAGGGTGGTATTGAGAGAGTGCTTTACGTAAGCAGAAGTGTCAACTCGGACAATGCCCGTCGGAAAGTTGATGGACGTGCGGAAGCGAAACTTATTGAAATCGCCTGCGGCCCCGCTCCGGACGGCCGTTCCAGATGGACATTACGCCTTTTGGAAGAGCAAGCAAAAGTTGAGCTTGTCATTCCGGTAGGTAAGGATGCCATTGGAAGAACGTTAAAAAAAACGAATTACGACCTCACAAAAAACAATACTGGTGCATCCCACCAAAAGAAAACGGAGCATTCGTAGCCTGCATGGAAGATGTCCTTGACGTCTATGAACTGCCATACAATCCTTGTCAGCCGGTCGTTTGTATGGACGAAAAACCTTATCAACTTCTGGGTGAATCAAGAGAACCCCTTCCCATGCGGGAAGGCAGTGACCAAAAAATTGATTCTGAATACGTGAGACAGGGAACCTGTAGCATCTTCGTCTTCACCGAACCACTTGGTGGAACCCGGCATGTGAACGTCCGCACGCAACGAACAGCAATAGATTGGGCCGAGGAGATTCAATACCTTGTAGACGTTAGTTATCCGTCTGTTGAGAAAATCATTTTGGTTCTGGATAACCTGAACACCCATACAATCGCTTCACTCTATAAAGCATTTCCGCCCGAAGAGGCACGGAGAATAGCTCGGCGCTTAGAAGTGCATTTCACACCAAAACATGGTAGTTGGTTGAATATTGCCGAAATAGAATTGAACGTGATGAACAAGCAATGTTTATCTCGTAGAATTGATAATATCGAGACGCTCGGTTCGGAGTTGTCTGCCTGGGAGCGAGGCCGGAATGCCCGATCAGCAAAAATCCGATGGCACTTTACAAATACTGAAGCACGGACAAAAATGATTTCTTTGTATCCTAAAACTGTTCTTTCGAACGTTTAAAAGGAATTGAGAATATAATTTTTATTTCTAAATATCAATGAGACACTACACTAGCTTCACGGGTAAGCCCTTCGGAAATTAGATAAATCTGACCCATTGCGCTCTTCGATGCTCATTCAGGGGCAGATTTCCTAAATTTCTTTCAGGGCTGATCGTACCCGTTCAGCTTTTCTATGCTGGAAATTTTTTGTTTTTTTGGTAAAATGAGAACAATGCATGCAGAATAGGCGGTGATTGGAATGATTTATGGAATAGGATTGGACGTAACTGAGCTGGACCGCATCACGAAAGCCTATGATCGCCGCTCGGGTTTTGCGGAACGGATCTTGACCGAAGCGGAACTGAAATTGTTCCTGGCTTTGAGCGGATCACGCCAAATGGAATTTCTGGCAGGACGCTATGCCGCAAAAGAAGCTTTCTCAAAGGCTTACGGCACAGGCATCGGCAAGCTGTCTTTCCAAGATATCGAAATTTTGCCCGGAGAGAACCGGAAGCCTGAAATAACCAAATCCCCGTTTGAAGGGACAGGATTCGTTTCCATCACCCATTCGGGGAACATCATTGCCGCGCAAGTGGTACTAGAAAAGTAAAGGGGTCTTTTACATGGTAGTAGGAAAGCACCGTCCGACGATAGAAACTGTCGATTTGGAAGCTATTTCGTGGAACATCCAACAAATCAGGAAGGGACTGTCTCCCGGAAAGAAATTTTTCGCGGTCGTCAAAGCTGACGCCTATGGACTGGGAGCCGTACCGGTCGCGAAGAAGGCGAAGGAAGCTGGCGTGGACGGCTTCTGTGTCGCCTTGCTGGATGAGGCGATGGAACTGCGGGAGAATGGGCTGTCCGATGATTTCATCATGGTTGTGGGTCCAACGGAGGCAGAAGACGCTGCGCTCATAGCGGATAACGGAATCAGCGTGGCCGTCACGGCAGCGGAATGGCTGGAAGCGGCCTTGCCGCATCTGCAGGAACGGAAAACGGACCTGCCCGTCCGCGTGCATTTGGCGATCGACACAGGCATGGGCCGCATCGGTCTGCGCACAGTCGAGGAGGTCAATGCCTTTGAAGCGCGTCTTGCCGAACTGGATGGCTTTACTTTTGAAGGGATCTTTACGCACTTCGCAACGGCCGATGGTGAAGATCCGACATTGGTGGAGCAGCAACTGGCTTTATTTGAAGACATCTTGCATGCATTGGCCCAGCGACCGCCGATTGTGCATCTTGCCAATTCCGCGATTTCGCTTTGGCATGAAGCGTTCCGGACGGATGCGGTCCGCGTCGGAATCGCAATGTACGGCTACAACCCTTCCGATACCGTGTTGGAGCTTCCTTATGAACTGAAGCCCTCCGTTCAGTTGGATACGCAGATCAGCTATGTCAAACAGATGCATGAAGGCGACACGATCGCATACGGCGCCCGCTACCGTGCTTTTGAGGGGGAGTGGATCGCTACGCTTCCGATCGGCTATGCGGACGGATGGCGGCGGGATCTTCGCCATCAGACGGTCATCGTCGATGGCCAACGCTGCCCGATCCGGGGAGTCATCTGCATGGACCAATGCATGATCAGCCTGCCAAAAGAATATCCGGTCGGGACCAAAGTGACGCTCCTGGGGGAAAACGGCGGACTCGTCAACAATCCATCCGAAATGGCGGTAACGATCGATACGATCGGATATGAAATTTTGACGGGAATCAACGCCCGCGTTCCGCGCATCTACAAATAAAAAAAGGAAAATCGGGAAAGCTGTCGGTTGCCTGTTGAGGGTGGACAGCTTTTTTGCTGCGTGAAAGACGGAGCGAAGTCACCGGAAAGCGCCACCTCCGGCAAAAAGCTGGTCCGCCGGAGGTGAGCTGCCGGACTGGATCCCAGCTCCGTCCAGCATATGTTCGCCGGAGGAGGGCAATCAAACGGAATCCCACCTCCGGCCAGAAGCGCTTCACCGGAGAAGAACAGTCATACGGCATCCGCATCTCCGGCGCTCACTTCTTTAAGCAATGAAAACCGGTAATGAAAATCAGATGAAAATGCGCCGCTAGTCATTTTCAAAAGCGAACATGTATGGTAAACTGTTTTAGCTCTCGGATGAGTGCGTGGTTCGTCTACCATCCCACGAAAAAAAACTAGGAGGTTTTCAGGTTGAGTACAAGAAAAATGGTTATCAATACAATTATCGCAGCGCTTTATGTTGCGTTGACAGGGATTTTTGCTTTTATGTCGTTCGGTGCCGTCCAATTCCGTGTTTCAGAAATGTTGAATCATTTGGTGGGCTACCACAAAAATTATAAATATGGTGTTTTGGCGGGGGTTTTTATCGCCAATCTGATTTTTTCAACGTTAGGGGCTTGGGACTTGGTGTTCGGATTTGGCCAGACATTGATCTCTTTCCTTATTCTGGAAAAATTGTTCAAACCCAACGATTCCGAAATGAAGCGCATGATGTTGACCGCGCTCGTCTTCACCTTGACGATGGTTCTTGTCGCGATCGAGCTCTACATCGTTCTTGATCTGCCTTTCTGGTTCAGTTTTGTGACCGCGGCCTTCGGAGAAGCTGTCGTGCTGGTTGTGTCAGCGCCGCTTATGAAATATATGAACAAAATCATCGGTTTTGCCGAGAAAATGGCTTGATTCATTAAAATTTCATATGAAAAAATGGAGAACGGGGGGCTTTTGCTGGATGGACAGCAGGGACTCCCGTTTTTTTACTAGGATATTTCTCATCATTCTCTTATAATAGAGAGGTAATCCAAAAAGAGGGAGGAAATAATATATGGAAATGTACGCAATTACAGTCGGTCCTATCCAAGAAAACTGTTATTTTTTGATCGGAGACCATGAAAATGACACGATCATCTTTGATCCAGGTGAGCAAGCGGAGGACATTATCGCAGCCATCGAAGAGAATGAGTTGCATCCGATAGCGATTGTGTTGACCCATGCGCACTACGATCATATCGGAGCCCTCGAAACGATCCGGGAAAAATACGACGTTCCCGTCTACCAAAATCCTATCGAACGGGAATGGCTGTTGGATCCGCAACTGAATGGATCAGCAGGCAATCCGAACGTTCCGGATGTCCGACTGGCGAAGGAAGCGGACGTCTTCTTCGAGGAGATGGGGCCTTACGAAATCGGTGAATTCCGTTTTGAGATGCAACATATTCCCGGGCATTCACCAGGAAGCACCGTTTTCATTTTCCGCGAAAACGGGTTTGCGATCGTTGGGGATGTCATCTTCAAAGGCAGTGTTGGCCGCAGCGATTTGCCGGGTGGCAGCCATGAAACCTTGATCGCAGGAATCCAGAAATATATCGTACCTCTTCCAGGGGAAACGGTCCTGTTCCCGGGACACGGCGATCCCACGACAGTAAGGGAAGAAATCTATTCAAACCCCTATCTGAATGGCGCTACCCGCTGATCCGGGTGCGCGCGAAAAAAGTCGGACAAGCACAGGGCTTGTCCGACTTTTTGTATCAGGTCTTAGATCGAGCGGGCGGTTGGAGCCGGAACGGAATTCCCGGTGAAGGCTTCCTCGTCGGGAAAACGCCGTCCATCCGGATCAGAATTCCCGCTGAAGGCCTCCTCGCCGGGAAAACGCCGCCCGTCCGGAACGGAATTCCCGGTGAAGGCCACCTCGCCGGGAAAACGCCGCCCGTCCGGAACGGAATTCCCGCTGAAGGCCTCCTCGCCGGGAAAACGCCGTCCGTCCGGAACGGAATTCCCGGTAAAGGCTTGCTCGCCGGGAAAACGCCGCCCGTCCGGAACGGAATTCCCGCTGAAGGCCTCCTCGCCGGGAATTCAGCTCCGGACACTCAAAGTCACAGGTTGGACTTCAGAAATCGACTTGCAGGTTCTCGATTTCCGTCACGCGGAAATCTTTGCGTTCCAGCGCCTTTACGATGGAGTCCAGCACTTGTTTGGGAGTGCCGGCGGGTAAAGTGACCAACACCCTGCGCAAAGCGTCTTCCCGGTTGATGTCCAAGGAAATGCAGCTGGCGATGGAGGAGTAGCGGTTGATGATTTTGGTGATGTGGTACAGATCGCCTTTTTGGCCGGGCGCGATGACCGTCAGCACGTAGCTGCCGACGTCGATGCTCCATGATTGGGCCAGCATATTCAACAAGGCATTATGGGTCAGGATGCCGTAGAAGGTCATGTCCTTATTCAAAACGGAAATGTAGGGCAACTCTTTGATTGTAAAAAACACCTTAAAGAATGAACTGTCTATCGAAATGAATTTTGTGGCATTCTTCAGCAGGTGCGTGACAGGCAGGTTCATGTCGCCGCCGTTGGCTTTATGCCGATAGATATGCATTTTGTAGATGTTTCCCCGGAAAATGGTTTCTGTTTCGTCCAAAATCGGAACGCAACGGAAGCCGGATTCTTCGAGGATATCCAGTGCATCCCGAAGCGTGGCTGACTCCTTGACGATAGTCAACTCCCTTTTGGGGATGGCAAGTGAGCGGATAAGCATATAGTATAGGTCCTCCTAAAAACACGGTTGTCTTAATGTGATAATAACATTAAAATGAAAAAAAGCAACGGTTATAAACGCATAGTTGGAAATTCTTAAACATTTGATAAATCAAGCTGTAAAGCCCTTCCAAAGCTATGGCAGCACCAATCAAACATTAGATTGAGATGAGAACATTTGTCGGCGCAGGGGAGCTTAAGGAAGAAGAGCAGAATCGCTCCTTCAGCCCGCAAATGAAAAATCTCTTGATTTTTCGAGTGGAGTTCACTATATTAAGTAGTATATAATTGAACAGAATCTATATTTTTTTATGCAACGGCACAGACCCTTGTTTCAGGGCATGGCCCAGTTGCGAGAGTCACCATTAAAAAGGAGAAAAAAATCATATGAACCCAGACCCCGAAGGCCAGTCGTTATTATCAAAAATAGCATTGATCCTAACCCTGACTTTACTGAATGCTTATTTTGCCTCAGCCGAATTAGCATTTGTTTCCATCAACCGCTCCAAAATCGAGAAGCTTGCCAAAGACGGCGATAAGAAAGCGCAAAAGGTTTTGCGTCTTTTGGAGAATCCGGATGATTTCTTGGCCACTATCCAAGTTGCCATCACATTTGCCGGATTCTTCAGCAGTGCGTCGGCTTCATCCAATTTCGTCGGCTATATCGAACCGTTGTTGGGAAGCATCGCCGGTGGCAAAACGATAGCGATGATTATCATCACTGTTGTCCTTTCCTACATCACGCTCGTGTTTGGGGAACTTTACCCGAAACAGATCGCCCTGCAGATGCCCGAAAGCATTGCGCGCCATACTGCAGGTCCGATCGTTGTCGTCAAGACCCTATTCAAGCCGTTCGTTTGGCTTTTGTCTTTTTCGACAGGCATTCTGAAAAAGCTGACGCCGATCGAATTCACAAATGTGGAAGAGAAGCTCACCCGTGATGAAATGAAGGCCATCCTCGCACAGAGCCGAGGGGAAGGGGTCATCGATCCATCCGAATTCACGATGATGCAGGGTGTGCTCTCGTTGGACACGAAGCTTGCGCGCGAATTGATGGTGCCGCGTACCGACACCTTGATGATGGATTTGGATGATGATCTGGAGTACAACATCGCGCTGGTTCTGAACAGTCAATATTCCCGGATTCCGGTCTATGAGGAAGACAAGGACAATGTCATCGGCGTTCTGCATATGAAAAATGTGTTGAAGGCATCAAAGGAAGTCGGTTTCGAACGGATTTCTTTCCGTGAATTGGTCAATGCACCTTTGTTCGTCCCCTCCACCATTTATATCGATGATCTCTTGGTCGAGTTCCGCAAGACCCACACGCACATGGCCATCATCAAAGATGAATACGGCGGCGTGGAAGGGATCATCACCCTCGAGGACCTTTTGGAGGAAATCGTAGGGGACATTGAAGATGAATATGATGAAATTTACCGCCTTTCGAAAAAAATCGATGACAATCATTACGTCGTCAATGGACGCATGCCGCTGGACAAGTTCAATCAATTGTTCAAGACGGCGATCGCTTCCGAAGAAGTGGACACGATCGCCGGCTACATGATCGAGGAACTCGGCTATTTTCCGAAAGATGATGAGCATGCGACGATTCAGACTGGAGAGTACCTGCTGACGACTACGCAGGTCGAGAGCGGCCGGATCAGGGGGATCCGTGTCACAAGGGAACCCGCCCAAGAACTGGTTATTGAAGACGAATAAGCGCAAGGCTGGGATCCGTTCCCAGCCTTGTTGCCATTAACAAAAGAGTACGTGATAAGGAGAAAAAAGTATGGCATTGAACGAAATGATGGACAGACCCGTTGTAAAGAAAGAACTGGTCGCTTTTATGCGCGACAGACTGAAACGTTTCCCGGGAGGGCTGGGGGAACTGGAAAAGACAGCGAATGAAAAAGGCGTGCCGATCATCCCGCACGAAACAGCCGTTTTCCTGAACATGCTGTTGGGTCAGATCAAACCAAAAGAGATATTGGAAATCGGAGCGGCCATCGGCTTCTCAGGCAGTCTGATGGCGCAGCACGTCGGAGCGGAAGGCCACGTCACGACCATCGATCGTTTTGAAGTCATGATCAACCACGCAAAAGCGAATTTTGAGAAACTGGGCATCACGGACAAGGTGACGCTTTTGGAAGGCGATGCGGCGGAAGTCCTGCCTACCTTGGAAGGTCCGTATGATTTCATTTTCATGGACAGCGCAAAATCCAAGTATTATGAATTTTTGCCCCACTGCATCCGGCTTCTGAAGAAAGACGGCATGCTAGTCATCGATGATGTTTTCCAAGGCGGAACCATCCTCAATGATGAAGCTGACGTCCCAAAAAGAGTCCGCAAGATCCACCGACGCCTGAACAAGCTGATGGATACCGTGCTGGACCATCCGGCGTTGGAAACTTCCCTCGTACCGCTTGGCGATGGGCTGTTGCTGATCGTGAAGAAAGAAGACTTTGATTTCGGCTACATCCTGGATGAAATCGAAGCGGAAAAACAGAATCGCGCATAGGAATGAAGGGCTGCCTCGATGGTGGCCTTTTTTGATGTGCGTGGCGCCGGGTTGCCGGAGGAGAGCCAGTGAAACGGGTCCCAACTCCGGCAAGCGGCCGCCCGCCGGAGCAGACAGGTAACAATCGGCTGCAACTCCGAGGAAGCGGTCTTTATCGGAGAACGCAGGCAAAATGTAGTCAAACTCCGGCGAAGCCTGCGTTCACCGGAGGAGAACATTGCGGTGCTACCCAACTCAGCCTGCCCGGAGCATTGCGGGGCTGGTGAAAACGGAGCGAGTCTGTTTGCATTTCTTCCGCGATGGTATTATGATAAGGGTCTGATTGCAGGCCAATTATAAAAAAATTAAGATAAAATAGGTTGCTTTTTAAAGAAAACATGGTAAAGTGATAAAAAGTAAGTTGCAATCATTTGTAACGCAAACGTAACTTAATTGTAACAAAAAGAGAAGGTGGTCTGACAGTGAAAAAGAAACCCATCATCATTGGCGCTGCAGCGTTCTTACTGATCGCAGCCGGATACTTTGGTGCAGGTAGTTATTATGAAGATAAATTCTTGCCGAACACAATGCTGGATGGCATTGACATATCGAATGATACCGTAGCCCAAGCAAAAAAAGAGACAACCGCAGCAATCGCACAAGCGCAGATCGAAATCGTCGAAAATGGAGAAACGATCCTTGCTTTCACACCTGCGGATCTGGGCGTTTCCATCGACAACACCGAGAAATTGGAAGCGATGAAGGCGGAGCAAAACGGTTGGGACTGGCCGTTTTTGCTGTTCCAAGATAAAAAGGAAGAAACCGATCTGAGCGGCGTATCCGTTGACGAAACGGCTTTCGGGAACATCTTGGCGGAAATGCAGTTGGAGAACGAGAGCCGCACGGCACCCGTGAACGCCACAGTCGTCAAAGGAACGGAAGGCTATGAGGTTGCGCCTGAAACTGCAGGGAACAAGGTCGATCTGGAATTGTTGAAGGCAAGCATGCTGGAAGCGATCATTGCCGGAGGAACCGAAATCGATCTTATGCAGGCGTATCAACAGCCGACATTGACGGCGGACGATCCAATTTTGACGGA
The DNA here is from genome assembly GCF_963663645.1 of uncultured Trichococcus sp. NCBI lineage: Bacteria > Bacillati > Bacillota > Bacilli > Lactobacillales > Carnobacteriaceae > Trichococcus > uncultured Trichococcus sp. The sequence goes on along the minus strand of NZ_OY760503.1, from coordinate 554,485 downwards.
AACGCTGCAGAAATTGGATGAGTTGGCGGATACGGTTATCCAATACACGATTTCCGGACAGACGGAGACGGTGCCGCAAACAGCCATCGTTGAATGGTTGGGCATAGACGAGAACGGCGAAGTGTCGGTCAATCGCGATGGCGTTGCAGCCTATCTGCAGGGACTCAGCGATACATACAGCACTTACTCCCGTACGCGGGATTTCCTGGCGACGGACGGCGATACGGTCCAAGTCCCACCTGGTACGTACGGATGGACGCTGGCTGTCGCAGCCGAAACGGACAACCTGATCGAATATGTTTTGGAAGGTGAGGACGTGACGGTAACGCCGAACTACAACGGCACCGGCTACCATGCGGACGGCGCGGACATCGGCACTACCTATGTCGAAGTGGATCTTTCAAGCCAACACATGTGGTATTACCGAGATGGCGTTGTTGCGCTCGAGACGGATATCGTTTCCGGGCATCCGCTGTCACCGACTCCGACTGGGGTCTTCTACATCTGGAACAAAGAAGAGGATGCCGTTTTGAAAGGCTACAATCCGAGAACCGAAAAGGATTACGAGTCGCCTGTCGAATACTGGATGCCAGTCGATTGGACAGGTATCGGTATCCACGATTCATCCTGGCAGCCTGCTTACGGCGGCGAATATTGGCTTACGGCCGGATCGAATGGGTGTGTCAATACGCCGCCTGGGGTCATGGCTGAATTGTATGGGATGATCGGTATCGGGGTTCCGGTCGTCATCCACAGCTGATGAGTCATTGAACGAACGCCCTAACGTCTAATAGGAGGATGAGCCATCAGTCAGGAAAACGATTGATGCCTCGTCCTTTTTTGTACAGTCGTCCGGAACCTGCCGGACGGTAATTCAGGAACGCTTTGCACATAATCGGCTGCAATTGTATAATAAAGAGTAGACGTTCCGAATGGGACAGAGAGTTTCAAGAAACAAGGAGGTTTGAAGATGAAAAAGGTACTAGTGGTAGACGATGAAAAACCAATCTCAGATATAATCAAGTTCAATCTGACCAAAGAAGGTTATGATGTCTTCACTGCATTTGATGGTGAAGAAGCCTTGGCGCAGTTTGCGGAAGTAGGCCCGGATATCATCCTGCTGGATCTGATGCTGCCAAAAATGGACGGTTTGGAAGTCTGCCGGGAAATCCGCAAGACGAGCGATGTGCCGATCATCATGTTGACGGCAAAAGACTCTGAAATCGACAAAGTGCTTGGTCTTGAATTGGGTGCGGATGACTATGTCACGAAACCATTTTCGAACCGGGAATTGGTTGCGCGCGTAAAAGCAAATTTGAGGAGACAAGCCTCTCCGGTTGCGGCACCGCCTGAAGAAGACGATACGAATGAAATCAAAATCGGATCCTTGATCATCCACGAAGATGCCTACATCGTGTCAAAGCGCGGGGTGGAGATCGAGTTGACCCACCGCGAATTCGAATTATTGCATTATTTGGCGAAGCACCTCGGCCAAGTGATGACGCGGGAGCATCTCCTGCAGACTGTATGGGGATATGATTATTTCGGCGATGTCCGCACTGTTGATGTGACGGTCCGGAGACTGCGCGAAAAAATCGAGGATACACCGAGCCATCCGACTTGGTTGATCACACGAAGAGGAGTAGGCTACTTCTTGAAGAATCCGGATCAGGAGTAACGATATATGAACAAAAAGATACGTTTGGTTCACTCCATTCATTTCAAGATACCGATGCTGTTCATTTTCCTTCTGTTGGTATCCCTGCAACTGATCGGGGCTTATTTTATCCGTGAACTGGAAACGAAAATGATCAGCAACTTCGATAGCCAGATGAGCCTGAATGCGGGCTTTCTGGAAAAAACGTTGCAGCCGATCCTGATGGATGATGATGCGGAAAAGCTGGAGACGTCTGTACAGACTATCCTCAGCGATTTTACGGGCGCCAATATCCTGGAAACGCAAGTCTTGGATGAGCAGGGTTATATTCTCGGAATCAATGACCAAACGTTACAGTCTTTGATCGGAACGAAGTCAACCGATCGGGATGTCCAACAAGTCATTCTTCTGGATGCACCCTCCTCATACCAATATGTGAAGGAAGACACGAATAGCCGCGTGCTGAAGAACATCAGTCCGATCTATTCGACGGACAATACGGGTACACTTATCGGTGTGTTGGTGATGGAATCGAACATCGAATCGGTCTATGCGCAGATGAGCCAGACGGTGAGCATCTTTCTGAATGCTTCGGTAGTGGCGATCATCATCACGGTTGTTTTGGCTGTGATCATCTCGCGCGGCATCACGCGACCCATTTCCGAGATGCGCCGACAGACGGCGAACATTGCCGATGGGGACTATTCCGGGAAGGTGACGGTCTATGGGGCGGACGAATTGGGCGAATTGGCTGAGACCATCAATGATCTGTCCTACAAAGTCAAGGATGCCCAGGAAACGACGGAATCGGAGCGCCAAAGGTTGGACAGCGTCCTGCGGCACATGACGGATGGCGTGTTGGCCACAGACCGGCGCGGCAAAATCATCATCATCAACAGCCGGGCGATGGATCTGCTCTCGATTTCACAAGACAAAGCGATCGGGCAATCGATCATGAAAGTGCTGAAGCTAGGGGAGAAATTCACTTTCCGCCAATTGTTGGAGACGCAGGACGAGTTGATCCTGAATATCCCGACAGAAGATCAGGATACGATTCTGCGCGGGGAGTTTTCCGTCATCCAGAGGGAATCCGGCTTCATCAGCGGATTGGTTTGCGTGCTTTCCGACATCACGGAGCAGGAAAAAGTCGAACAGGAACGCCGCAGCTTCGTTTCCAATGTATCCCATGAATTGCGGACGCCGTTGACGAGCGTGAAAAGTTACACGGAATCGCTGATCGACGGCGCTTGGGAAGATAAAGAAATCGCCCCGGAATTTCTGAAGGTCATTTCCACCGAGACCGATCGGATGATCCGGATGATCACCGATTTGCTGAATCTTTCCCGGATGGACCAAGGCAAACAGGATCTGAACCTGGAGTTCGTCAGCATCAATGAGCTGGTCGCGCATATCATCGATCGCTTCGAAATGGTATTGAAATCGGAACAGTACCGCAATAAAAAATATAAGATCGAACGGGACTTTACGCAACGGACGTTGTGGGTCGAAATCGATCAGGATAAATTTATCCAGGTGATCGACAATATCATGAACAATGCCATCAAATATTCTCCGGACGGCGGGAAAATCACCTGCAGACTGATGGAGACGCACAACAGTGTCGTCATCAGCATCACGGACGAAGGCTTGGGCATTCCGCGCAAGGATATCGGCCATGTCTTTGACCGATTTTATCGGGTGGACAAGGCGCGCGCCCGTTCGATGGGCGGCACCGGACTTGGATTGGCCATTTCCAAAGAGGTTGTCCAGTTGCATGGCGGAAAAATCTGGGTAACCAGTGTGGAAAATAAAGGGTCGACTTTCTTTATTTCCCTGCCTTACATTCCGATGGACGAGGAGGATGAATGGGGATGAGACAAAAAGAATCACCGGTGCTGAGCGCATTGTTATACACATTGGTCGCAATCAGCCTGTTCCTGACGGTAAGGATCCTCTCCACTCCGAGCACGTTCGGTTCAGGCCAGAATTCGACGACATCCGTCTCCGCAAATCTGACCAACACGAAAAAAATAGAGGATGTCTTTGCACCGATAAGGATGATCGTACATACGGATAAGCGCATCTACTTGACGCAAAATCCGGAAATCATGCAAAGCGTGAATGACCTGTTCGGGGAGAGCGTCCTTGACGGAATCGAGGGTGTCTCCACCTACCCGCAGGAGGAATATAATGCGCTTATTCTGGCGCCTACCCAACTGGAGATCCGTTTTGCCGAGGCGGTTCCGCTGGAGTTGCTTTCGCGTTATTTCACGAATCTCCAGCAGGACTACCTTAATGACAGGATCGATCGGATCATCTTCAATTCGAAGGAGGAAGATCCCGTCTACCTGTTGAATGACGAGACGAAGCAAGTGTTCACCGCAGCGCGGCCGGTAAATGTGCTGCAGCCGTTGGTGGACTTTTACGAAGGACAAAAGGATGCGTACATGGAAGTGGAATCGTATGAATCCGAATCAGCCATCTCCTACCTTCCGACAGAGGAAATCACGGTCCAAAAGTTGGTCTATCTGGTGGAAAAGCCTTCGAACAGCTACTTCATCGATCTGCTCTTCGATGATACGACCGACCTGAAGGACAACGGGAATGATGAATTCGTGAGTTACAGTGATAACATTTCCGAATTGAGCATCCATAAGGAAACAGGGCTGTTGAGCTATTACCGGAACATCCTCGATGCCGAGAACGTGCCTGATTATCGCCTGATCCGCGATAGTTTCCATGAAATCAAGATGCTGGACAATTGGACGAATCCTTTTTATTTCTATGGGTTTGATGAGGGGACGGATAACGTCTACTACCGCAGATATGTGAACGGCTATCCGATATTCGGGGAAGTCGATTATGGACTGACGCGGATCCACATGTCCGGATCATCCATGACGGAACTGCAATTCCTGACGCAAGTCATCCAGACGCCGTTGACGGATCGCGGAGAGGATGTCACCCTGTTGAGCGGAAAAGACCTTTTGGCGGCACTGGATGCGGGTGGATACAACAGCCAGGAAGTTCAGATGATCGCTTTGGGCTATGATTGGACATTCAGTGAAGAGTCCAACCGTCTCGTCAATTTGACGCCGAAATGGTTCATTCAGATCGACGGCGTCTGGAAGTCGTTGGACCGTTTGATCGGCGCAACGGAAACGGGGGGTGACGAGAGTGGATTTTAGACGCATCAAAATCATTTTTATCCTCACTTTCGCAGCCTTGAACGTCTATCTGCTCAGCGTGCTGTTGGAAAAAAACGCCACGACATTGAGCTTCGGTAGCGAGAGCACCACGCTGAACATCGAAGAGGCAATGAAGTCGGATGACATCAGCTTTCCGACGTTATCGACCGATCAGGAGAAGATCCCGTTGCTGAAGACGGACAAAGGGGCCACGTTGGAGGCGGATCAGTCAAAGTTAATGAATCAGACGACTGTCTTTGAGGATGGGGTGTTGTTCAGCACCTTGTCCGAGCCGATTCCGCTTGAAGTTGATGCGGCAGATTCGGAGCTTGTGGACAGAACGCCGATCACTGATTTTATAGTGAAAGGCAACATCCTCTACGGATCAGAATATTCCTTCCTTACGTATTTGCCGCTCAGGAGACAGCTTGTGTATGCCCAAGTCGCGAACACCATTCCCATCGGCGACAGTACGGGCAGCATCACTTTCAACTTGAATCCCGATTATGAAGTCATTTCCTATGAACAGACTTTTGCGGGTGCGGCAGAAGTGCAAGGCAACAGCAGGAGCGTGATTTCGCAGAAGCGTGCGGTTGAAGCGCTGTACCTCAACAATCAGATTCCGGCGAATTCCACCGTACGGAAAGTGCAACTGACGTATTACCGCACGCTGAGTCTGTCGGATATGGATATCTACAGCCCGATGTGGTACATCGAGATCGAAATAGCAAACTCGCTTGTGGAAATAAGACGGGTGGATGCCTTGACAGGCAGCATCATCACGACGCCTACTGTTACGCTTCCGGCAGCCGAAGCGCAAATCAAGGCGAAGACAGCCACCAACAGCGCTTTGTTGCTGGTGGAAGAGGACTCTTCGGAAGCAGGAAACGAACTTGATTGAAGCGTAAATGGTTTTATGAACCCACACACAAAAAGGAAGAATCTCGAAACGAGGTTCTTCCTTTTTTAACGGAGATAAGTTTGTTAAAATGGGGTTATCAGAAGCGTCAAGCTTGATGGAGGGTATCGGAAGGGGAAGGTAACGATGAAACGGATAGGCTCGATTGTGCTGTTCATGTTCTTTTTTTTGATCGGATTTGGACAGAAGGAAGTACAGGCCCGTTCCTATGAGATTACGAACTACGATGTGCTGGTCGAAATACAGCGGGATGGCAGCGCTTTTTTCACCGAAAGCATCACTTACGATTTCGAAGGGGAATTCAATGGGGTGCTTTATGATTTGGATATTTCGGAGGTAGCGGACCCGACGGATGTGAAGGTTTCTATGCAAGGCTATCTGTCGGAAAATCCTTTCCCTTTTGCTTTGAGCGACACGGAGGAATCAGGGACGTTCAAACTGGACAACACCGGTGATTTCCTGAATTTCACCGTGTACAACAAGATGACCGATGAGATCCAGACGGTCATCTATCAATACCGCATTCCGGAAATCATCACGAACTACAACGACATCGCTGAGTTCAACCGCAAAGTCATCGGTTCAGCCTGGGAGGATCCGTTGAACGATGTCGATGTCACCGTTCTTTTGCCGGAAGTGGCCGGCGCAGAGGAATTGCGCGCTTGGGGGCACGGCGGCGATGAGAACAGTACGGTGACGCTGGAAGACAACCAAAAAGTTTTGCTGTATGTCCCGCAGAATCCGGCCAACCAGTTCGTGGAGGCCCATGTGATTTTCCCGACCCGCATCACCGCGGACAATCCGAACGTGGTGAACGAAGACAAATTCGATGAAATCTTGGCGCAGGAAGCCGCTTTGGCGGAGGAAGAAGAACGCAATGCGCAGCTCTTTGCAATCCTAAGTGCGGTCTTGGCTGTGGTTGCGCCAATCCTGCCGATCCTGGTGTTCCTGTGGATAAGGAAAGCCAGGAAGATAGAAATCCCGCAGGAAATCCATCTGCCGGACCATATCTATGAGTTGCCTGAGGACATGACCCCGGCAGTCATGAGCGGTGCCGTCTTCAGCGGCAATGTGCAGGCCGCGGACATTTCGGCGACTATCCTGGATCTGGTGCGGAAAGGCTATCTGACGATCTCTCCGGTGCAGATTCCCCAAAAAGGGATCTTCGGGCGGGAAAAAGCGCCGGAAGACTCCTTCCGCCTGACGCAGATCAAGGACACGAAAAATGTCCCGCTCCTGAGCCACGAAAAACAGCTTTTGGACTGGTTCATCCATGATGTCGGGGATGGGGAAAGCGTCACGCTCGATGACATCGAGAACATCGCCGACAACTCGGCTGAAGCCAAACGCTTCAATGAGAATCGGGTCAAATGGCAGGAGCGCGTAATGGATGTCGCCACACCGAAACGGCAGAACTATCGTTCGAAGGACAACAAAAAAGCTGTCGCCTTCGCGGTCCTGGCTTTGGTCGCGAACGGTTTCCTGCTGTTCGCGATTGTGTTCTTCGGCATCATAAGCGGCACTTTCACCGCGTGGGCAATCATCCTCGCAGTTTTGGGTGCGGTGTTCAGTTTCATCCAACTCATGGTAGTCGCAGTCAAACCGATCATGACTGCGGAGGGTGAACGCACGAAACAGGAATGGGTCGGCTTCCGCAATATGCTGAAGGACGTGGGTGATTTCCCGATGCGCGAAGTGGGATCGATTGCTTTATGGGATCATTTCTTGGTCTATGCGGTTTCGCTGGGCGTGGCCGACAAGGTCATGAAGCAGATGCAGGTCGAGTTCCCGGTGAATGAGATCCAAGCTTCCGCTTTCGGCAGTTATTACTACATGAACAACGCCATCTTCCTGTCCACGCTGAACAACAGCATCAACACGGGCGTAACCAAATCGATGCCGACTTCCTCGAACAGCAGCGGCTTCGGCGGCGGTTTCGGTGGCGGCTCATCGGGCGGTTCCGGTGGCGGTTCCGGCGGTGGGGCTTTCTGACAAGCGCCGTCCATACTTTCAAAGACATCCTTTTCTGAAGCAGAGCAGGGTGTTTTTGTTTCAGATACGAAACCATTTTTCAGCAGTCAATCCTTCGTTTTATAGATGATGAAAGGTCAGGGTGTGAACAGAATGAAAGAGAAAGAACGGAATGAGTTGCAGTCGTTATATGAGGAGATGCGGGCGCTTCGGGAAGCGGTCCAGGAGGAAGGCAATGCCCTTTATGCGGAATGGAAGTCGGGTATTTCCCGGACTTCGTTTGAGCTGAGCGCCAAAAACCTTGCCTACTATCTGGCGTTGCGCCGCAGGGATATCCGGCCGTTGCAGGGCCGTCTGTCGAAATGGGGGTTATCCTCACTGGGAAGAACGGAATCGAAAGTCCTCCAACAGCTGGATGCGATCGTACGCAACTTGGCGCTGATGTCCGGGGAAATCAAGCAGCTGGATGACTATCCGCAGACGACCGAAAAGTTCCCGGGCCGGAAAAAACTGGCGACCGAGACGAAAGCCTTATTGGGCGACCCGCCGAAGCACCGGACGACCCGGATCATGGTCACCCTGCCGGAACAGGCCGCAACCGACAAAGATTTTCTCGTCCGCCTGCTGGAGCGCGGCATGGATATCGCCCGCATCAACTGCGCCCATGACGACAGTGCCGTTTGGCTGAAGATGATCGAGAATCTGAAGGAAGCCCAAAAAACTGCCGACAGGAGCTGCCGCATTTATTTTGATATCGCTGGGCCGAAGATCCGGGTGGATGCCGTCAGCAGCGAAAAGGATAAACCGCGCCTTAAGGTTGGGGATTTGTTCTTCCTGACGGCGGATGCTTCCTATAAAAATCTGGAACACTATCCAGTTATCGTGTTCAGCGAAAGCCTGAACCTCTTTGACGAACTGAAGGTCGACAGTCCGGTCATTTTGGATGATGGCGTCCTGGAAGGGCGTGTCGTGGAGCAAAAACCGCAAGGCGTCGTCGTGCAGGTAGGAAAAGTGGCCAAAGCGAAAGGAATCAGAGTGAAACCGCAGAAAGGGCTCAATTTTCCGGAATCGACCTTTAGGATGACGATTTTGACGGATAAGGACCGCGAAGACTTGCTTGTTGCAGTGGGAGAGGCCGATATATTGGGATTCTCCTTTGTCCGCGGAAGCAAGGACATCGCCGCTATCCAGAAGACTTTAATGGAGCAGGTCGGCAGCGAAGCAGCTGCAGCCATCCCGTTGGTGATCAAAATCGAAACGGTGGAAGCCGTGAATCACCTGCCGGAACTGATCGTCGCCGCCGCCAGCAAAAACCCTTTGGCGATCATGATCGCCCGCGGAGATTTGGCTGCCGAGGCCGGGTTCCTGCGGTTGTCGGAACTGCAGGAGGAAATACTTTGGATCTGCGAGGCTGCCCACATTCCCGTCATCTGGAGCACGCAGGTACTCGAGAACATGGTGAAGAACGGCGTGCCGACGCGGGCGGAAATGTCGGATGCGACGATGGCCGGGCAGGCGGAGTGCGTCATGCTGAACAAGGGTGCCTTCGTGGAAGAGGGAATCGCTTTGCTGGATGCTATCCTGGTGCAGAGCCAACAGAACCGTTCGAAGAAAACAGCCCAACTGCGTGCGCTCAAAATCGCCAAGAAAGCTTGGCGCAAACCAAAAAAATAAGCGGCTTTCGAAGGGGCCTCCCCATGAAGTCAATGTCATTAACTTAAGCAACTTGACAACTGTAAAAAAGCGAGGATGCATGATGCATTCTCGCTTTTTTTGACTGCGGGGCTAAATTGTTGAATGTTCCTCAGATATTCGACAATTTCGGTCCGACAGGATTTCAAATTGTCGAAAGTTTCTCGGCATTCGACAATCTCGGTCCAATCCGGTGTCAAATTGTCGAATCTACCTCACCTATTCGACAGTTGTGGCCACCGCGCTGAGCATTTCTTCTGAATTCTGATCGCCAATCCCACCCCATATACTTAATGTAAAGAGTAAGGGTCATATATCAAAAGGAGGGGCCAAAAATGACGCTCCAACTGATCCGGGACGGGTAAATGAGAGGATTTCTCTCACATTTTCCCCCGCCTCATATTTGTTAATACCCTTAAATTAATGATATTTCCCAGGCAGTGCCTAAGATTAACTTTTCCTAACAGTAAGAAAAATTACTGGCATTTTCCAAAAAATAAGTTACACTTATGGATGTATTGGAGGGGCTAAGTTTGATTGAAACAATAGAAAAAGAGGGCATGCACGTCAGCTATCTGGCGAGCGGCAGTTCCGGAAACTGCACCTATATCGAGACACCCAAACGGAAAATATTGGTGGACTGCGGACTGAGCGGCAAGAAAATTGCCGGACTGATGGCGAAAATCGATCGTGATATCGCAGAGGTGGACACGATCCTCGTCACGCATGAACACCGCGATCACGTGCACGGATTGGGCGTCCTGGCGCGCAAATACCACATGGACCTTTATGCGAACGAAGCGACTTGGAAGGCGATGGACCACATCATCGGCAACGTCAAGACCGAGCAGAAGCATATCTTCGAGATGGGTCAGGTGCTGAGCTTGGGCGATGTCGACATCCAAAGCTACGGCGTTTCCCATGATGCTGCGGAGCCGCAGTTCTACTCGTTCCATCATGAAGGCAAGCAGATGGTCATGTTGACCGATACCGGCTATGTCAGCGATCGTTTGCGCGGTTTGTTGAGGGATGCCGATGCTTATCTTATCGAGAGCAACCATGATCTGGAATTGCTGCGGATGGGCGGGTACCCGTGGTCGCTGAAGCAGCGCATTTTGGGGGATGAAGGCCATCTGTCGAATGAGGATGGGGCTGCCGCCGTCGCCGAAATGCTGGGCAACCGGACGAAGCGCATCTATCTGGGACATCTGAGCCGGGACAACAACATCAAGACCTTGGCGCACCATACCGCCGAAAGCATTCTGATGCAAAAAGGCATGGGCGTCAATGAAGATTTTTTTGTATATGATACCGATCCGGACGAGCCGACTGAACTTTTCAGAGTCTAGTCGACAGGCGGGGTGGCAAGCGCAGGAGGGGCGGATCGAGTGATTCCGCTCCTTTTTGCATACGCGGATATGATACAATAAGCTCACTGAGGATCGATTTTCCGAAATATTCTCTTACTATCTTCATATTTTATTCAAAATAAGGAACTATACTGAGTCTGTAGAACGATAAGGAGGAATCACCATGGACAGGGATGAAGAAAATAAAAAAAATCCGCTCGATCAAGAAGCATACAATGAAACGGAAACTGAAATTGAATCGACTGCCGCCGATGCTCCATCTGCTGATCATATTCAAGAAGACTTATCCAAAGAAAAAGAAATAGCTGCCGAATACACTGAGGTCGAAGAGCCGTCCAAGGAAGAGCCGGAAGTGGAACCAGCCACAAGAGCGACGATGAACAAAGAGGAACGTTCGCGCGTATACAACAGCGTAAGTGAAACCGAAGAAAACGCGAGACGCCCGAAAGACCGCAAAAATTCACCGATCAAGAACGGCATCGTCGGCGGATTGATCGGCGGCGGGATGGTCGCCCTGATTGGCGCCGGCTTGCTGTTCGGATCGGGCATCCTCGGCAACGGATCCGGAACAGGCGATACCGGAAACAACTCCGTCAACGAAACCGTCATGGATGTCGCCGTCAATGTGACGACCGACACGACTGCAGCTGTGGAAAAAGTGCAGGATGCGGTCGTCTCCATCATCAATATGCAGGCAGGCAACATGAACATGTTCGGCTTCGATCTGCCGCAGAACTCTTCCGATACCACAAACGGCAAGCTGGAGACATCGAGTGAGGGCAGCGGCGTCATCTATAAGATCGAGGACGACCTTGCGTATATCGTTACGAACAACCACGTCATCGACGGGGCGGATGAGCTGGAAATCCTGATGAAGGACGGCACGAAAGAAGTAGCGACCGTTGTCGGCAGCGATGTCTGGACCGACTTGGCCGTCCTGACGATCCCGGCAGAGAATGTCGCTGCGGTGGCTTCCTTCGGTGATTCCGACGCCGTGAATGTCGGTGAACCGGCCATCGCGATCGGATCTCCGCTTGGGACCGAGTTCGCGACTTCGGTCACGCAAGGCATCATTTCAGCCAAAAACCGTTCCGTATCCACAGATGTGGACAGCGACGGTATCGTCGACTGGGATGTGACGGCACTGCAGACGGATGCGGCGATCAATCCGGGCAATTCCGGCGGCGCCTTGATCAACATCGCCGGTCAGGTCATCGGCATCAACTCGATGAAGATATCCGATTCGAACGTTGAAGGGATGGGCTTCGCAATCCCGAGCAATGACGTCCTGACGATCATCAACGAACTGGAACAAAACGGCGAAATCATCCGTCCAATCCTGGGCGTATCCATGCTGGATCTATCCCAGATTTCCGCATCCCAACAAAGCTCTGTCCTGGCGCTGCCTGAGAACGTGACGGAAGGCGTTGTCATTGCCGAAGTCCAAGCCTTATCCGCAGCCGAATTGGGCGGCTTGGAACAATACGACGTCATCACGGAAATGAACGGGGAAGCCGTAACGAGCATCGTCGACCTGCGCAAGATCCTGTATGCACTGGAAGTGGGAACCGATGTGGAAATCTCCTACTACCGCGAAGGCACGCTGCAATCAACGACCGTAACCTTGACTGAGGGACAGACCTCTGCCGAATAACCGAAAAAATAAATGAACTGTCGGACACCCCGGATGGCTTCTCTTGAGAGAAACCATCCGGGGTGTTTCGTGTTTGGTGGTGATAGTTGCGGGGGGGCTAGGAAGGGAATTAGATCCGAAAAGAACAGAAATCCACATGAATGTGGATAATTTCTGTGGAAAAAAAGTTTTTGTGTGCAAAACGCGTAAATGATGATGGGAGCGGTGCTTTCTGAAAATGGTAGTTATCCACAGAAAACGGAGAAGTCTGTGGATAAGAATGTGCCATCATGTGAAAAGTGATGATTAACCGTTGATAAATAAGGTCTTTTGATCGATTTAATTGCTCAATACGGCATGTGCATAACTATGCGGGAAAGAGGATAACTCATTTTAAGGCTAATCAAGATGATGTGGCCGAAAATAATGCTACCACTAGATAACGGGGGAACGTGTGTACATGTGCATAACTTTTGTGGATAAGGTGTGAGTTGAATGTGTGAAGTGGGTATAACCGAAGCCGTGATCCAAAAACGGGGCACCATATTCCGCTTCCCGCACATCAGGACCAAAAAAAACAGCACCCCGAAACCGGGATGCTGCAGTAAATCAAGAAAGTTGGTTCAAATAGTCGAAACGTTCAAAAACATCGGATTCGGTGATACCCACAAGCACGATATCTTTATCCACAACATAATCTGCCGAGAACGACACATCCAAGCGTTCGCCACGCTGTTTGCGCAATCCGATGATGTTTATATCGTATTTGTTGCGCAAATCCAACTGACCCAATGTTTTGCCGACCCATTTTACAGGCGGATAGAATTCAATGATGGAAGTCTGATCATCCAGATTCACCACATCTTCGATGTTGGTGCGCAAGATATTTTTGGCGACGCGCATGCCTGTCTCTTTTTCAGGAAGGATAACAGTGTCTGCACCGATCGCTTCCAGAACTTCACGGTAATTTTTATTTTTAGCTTTTGCAATGATGTGTTTGATGCCCAATTTTTTACAGTTCATGACGGCCAATACGCTGGCCTCCAACACCGTACCGGTAGCAATGACGACCACATCGCAGTCAGCGAGCCCAATCGACTCCAATAAGGCCAAATCCGTTACGTCCCCGATGATTCCTTTCGTGATGAAAGGCTCCAATCGATTGACGTTCTCCGGATCCTTATCGACTACGATAACATCCGAGTCGAACTCGCTCAAAGTTTTTGCGATTGTCGATCCGAAAATACCAAGTCCCAAAATACCAACCAATTTACTCATTTGTAAATACGCTCCTATTCTTTTATCCGATCAGGATAGTTCCTTTAGAATATTCAACTTCATGAACTTTTTGTGTACGTCTTGTCAGGCTATCAAGCATCGTCACCGGTCCGATACGTCCTGCGAACATCATCACCATGATGACAGCTTGGCTCAAGCGGCCTAAAGTAGGTGTCAAGTTCGCGCTGACCCCAACGGTTGCGATTGACGAAATGGCTTCAAACAGAATATAGATGAAGTCCACTTCGGGATTCAGGATACTCAACAAGCTAGTGCCGATAATCAGACTTCCAAGGAAAGTCATAAAAATAACAAATGCTTGGCGGACTTGCTGTCTGCTGATGGTGTGGTTTGCGATGTTGACATTGCTCTGTCCGCGCAACTCATTGTAGAGCGTCAGAAAGACGATCGCAAAAGTGGTCGTCTTCAATCCGCCGGCCGTACCACCAGGAGAACCACCTATGAACATTGTAAAGACAAACCAAAAAAGAGTAAATGGGTAGACGGTCGTAAAGTCGACGGTGGAAAATCCGGCAGTCCGCATGGTGATGGTCTGGAAGTAACCAGTCATCAGTTTTTGCGGAAAAGTGAATGTTCCGATTGATGCGTTATTATTGTATTCTGCAGCAACAAAGAACACTGTACCGACAAGAATCAAGACGAATGATACCGAAATGGCTAATCGGCTGTGCAGAGACAAGCTGCGGAAGAAAATTTTCGGGCTTGGTCTGCATTTCTTGCTGAAGTAGCATTTGATATTTTTGGATACATCGAACCATACTGAAAAACCGATTCCTCCCAGAAGGATCAAGGTAGTGATGACAAAATTGATCCAAGGATCATGCACATAGTCAACCAGGCCGACATTGCCCAGTGGATCAAAGCCAGCGTTACAGAATGCGGAAATAGCCAAGAATAGGGAAGTGAACAGGCCCATTCCCCAGCCCATATCCGGAACAAACCGGAAAGACAACAGGATGAAACCGAGGCCTTCAAAAACTGCCGTATACTTCAGAATATCCGATAAATATTCTCTGAATCCTCTTGCATCCCCGCGGTTGATTCCTTCTTGAACAGCCAAGCGATTGCGCAGGCCAATCCGACCCTTCAAACGCGTTATGATGGAGGCAATCAAGGTCATCAAACCTAAGCCCCCGATTTGCATCAGGATGATCCCCACGACTTGGCCAAATAACGTATAGGAATCATGGACAGATTCAGTGAACAGTCCTGTCACGCAGACCATGGAGATCGCCGTAAATAAATTATCGAAATACGTAGCTTCCGAAGTGGGCAGTTGGCTGATCGGCAATGATAGTATTAGCGATCCTACAAAGATGACAAAAGCAAAGCTCGTGGCGATCTTTTGCGAAGCAGTCCAACTCGAAAATTTCTTTAACACAATGGTTCAAATTCTCCTCTCAAAATAGCATGCGAATAGGATTTGTTCCTTCATTATAATGCTACCGCATGATAAAGCAACTCAAAAGCATAAGAGTATCTTAAATCATTTACCGAAAAAAGCAACTGGTTTTCATGCCTTTTTCAGACAAATAGTGTTCTTTTCTACATATTATAATAAGAGTGTACAAACGGGTTGGTTAATAATAAGATAAAACGGAAATTGCCTACATATTTTGTCAACAAGCCGCCAAAGAAAAAGACGGTTGCGAAATCGACCTTGTTCCCATAGGATAGTAGATGAGAACAAAAAGGAGCGAAAAGCAATGAACATAAAAATCATCACGGTCGGAAAACTGAAGGAAAAATATCTGAAGGAGGGCATCGCCGAATACACGAAGCGGCTCGGCAGCTACTGCAAGCTGCAGATCATCGAAGTCGGGGATGAAAAAGCGCCCGAAAACCTGAGCGATAAAGAGATGGAAATGATCAAGGACAAGGAAGGCGAAAAGATCCTAGCAAAAATCCCGGAACAGAGCTATGTCTTCGCGATGGCGATCCAGGGCAAACAGTATGATTCGGTGGAATTCGCCAACGAAATCGACAAACTCGGCACCTCCGGCAAAAGCGACATCGTCTTCATCATCGGCGGCTCGCTCGGCCTCAGCCAAGCCGTCCTGTCCCGCGCCAACCAACACATCTCCTTCGGCAAACTGACCTACCCGCACCAACTCATGCGCCTCGTGCTCGTCGAACAGATCTACAGAGCGTTCCGGATTATCCATGGGCATGCTTACCATAAATGAGAGAGTGCGATGATTCGCGTTCAGAAGGTGAGCACTAAGAGGACAAACCCTAAACGGCCTGTTCTTGGCCGTGTGGGATTGGCAGCTTAGGCGGAACCTTTTGCGAATCAGAACACGTTTGAGAGGTCATTTTTTTTGAAGGGAATGGCGGTGTGAAGGCATTCTTTAGTTGGATACAGGAATGGCTTAAAAAAGAGAATAGAACCGAAAAAGCGGAAAGCCTGTCATCCTGGGCTTTTCGCTTTGTTTTTGCCTTCCGGATCATTTAAGGCTGTACCAGATTTTAAATTTTTTTGATGATAGAGACAACAAAATTGTTTATTTGGAACAGCTCTGCGATAATTGAGAAAAGGCTTTCAGTTCAGGGCGAGTAGAAAAAGATTTCGGTTAAATGATGCGTAAATTTGTGATATTCACATAATACGAATTTAAAATGGGGGTTCTTTCCAAGGGATGAGTTGGCCCAAATTTGGGTTAACAGAAGGGTTCAGCTAAACAAAATCAGTGTCTTCAATCTGTTTGGATTTGTAACGTAAAAAAGTATGGATTTCAGTGAAATTTGTAGCAATGTATCATTTTTATAAAAGTATGAATTATTCAAGTATAAATGAATAGCTCTAAAGGGATAAAATGCAAATTAAAATAGGAGGTGGCACTATGCCATATAAAACATATCGTTACGACATTAGGGGAGAACTCGACGAGCGAGCACTGGTTCAGTATTTGAACGAACTGGAAGGCGAAGTAATTACCATTGTGCCGAATATCATACCAAAATTTTACATGATTGGTGCAACAGCAAGCTACAATTACCTTGTGATTGTTGTTAAGGTGAATACGGCATCGAAAATGTAACATTTGTGCGGCTTTTTTACCACTAAATGCGAAGATTTGTACCAGCGAGTGCGAAGGGGTCACCACTTCAAATATCACACTTGATAATAATGACCGCAAGGTCAACTAAGCGTCTCTCCACATTTGTTCAGGAGGGGGGCTCTTAATTTATTTCTTCTTTAGCGCAAGCCCGCATTCAAAGGACGCATATAAATGATCCGCACTCTCATTTTTTAACGGAAGGAGCTACCCATATGGAATTTATCCGCAGCTTTATTGAATCGTACCCCTTACTAGTTAATGTTGTCTGGTTTCTTTTGTTTTTTATTATTTTTTATGTGTTACGTCGCTTTCTTTTGAATCGTTTGTATGGAAGATTAAAGAACTCAGGACATTGGTATGTTGCTCGGAAAATTGCCCGTTGGCTAAATAACTTTATTTTATTCATCATATTTATGTATATATTTGGGAGAAACGTTACCGGATTTACGACAGCAATCGGTCTGGCTGGGGCTGGAGTCACCTATGCCTTGCGGGAAGTTATTGTCAGTATTGCGGGATGGTTTGCGATCTTATTTGGTGACTTTTTTGAAACAGGCGACCGTGTCCTCCTTGGAGGGATAAAAGGCGACGTTGTAGATATTGGTGTGCTGCGAACCACGTTGATGGAAATTGGAGAATGGGTAGATGGTGATCAGTATACAGGCAGAGTCGTTCGAGTTGCGAACAGTTATATCTTTAGCTCGCCTGTGTACAACTATACTGCTAATTTTAAATTTCTATGGGATGAAATAAGGATTCCTTTGCGCTTTGAAAGTGATATACAGTTAGCCAAAATTATTTTGTTAGAGGTAGCGGAAAAGCATACGGGACAATATAATCAACAAGCTACCCTAGCTTGGGAAAACATGAAAAAACATTATAAATTAGAAAATGCTTCTTTGGAAAATCAAGTTTTTCTTTCCTTTAACGATAACTGGGTGCAAATGAATCTTCGGTATGTAGTCGATTATCGAGAACGTCGCGGCGTTAAAGACAAAATATTCTCAGAAATTCTCCAACGATTCAAACAAGAAGATCGCTTAGAAATAGCATCCGAAACACTCGAAGTGATTTCTGGAGGCAGTACAAAAATGAAGTGAAAGGATTAAAAGTACAAACAGTGTAATGCCTACTGAATAATTACCGGACACTATTTTGACGATGCTTTTCGATTTTGGGGTAAAATAGATGTAAGGAATACAGGGGGGAACATCGCAAAACCAGTGCGGTGTCGCGAAGAACTTAAACCGAGCAGGGCATAAGACAAAAAAGGAATCCTTTCAGTACTATTGCATTGAAAGACATCCTGCACAATCAAACCTATATAGGCAAAATCCAATATAATAAGTACGGAAAATGTTACCCCGATAGGTTTTGAAAATTCTTCAGCATAGATTATAGAAAAAATGCGAGAATACTAAAGCTCAAACCCGTGCATATTTCAGGAGGAGGATAACGTGAAATACAGAGTGATACATCAATTAAAAGAGAGAAACTTCGAGCGTCAAGTAAGTAAAAGTGAGGCCGCTGTCTTGGATTATCTGGAAATAAACTTTAAAAGTATCCCGAATTACACGGCTGTTAAGGTTTCCGAAGAAAGCTTCACCTCCCAAGCAACGCTGAATCGAGCCTGTAAACTATTGGGATTCAAAGGATTCAGTGAACTGAAGTATGCCATCATGGACGATCTTTCCAGCATGAATTCACCCGTTGAACGTCATAGCTCAAAAACAGAGTATATATTGGGGAAAATTGATTTCGATAGTGGAGTGAAGTTAGCAGATGCACTCTACCAGGGCAGAAGGAAAGTCATGCTCTTTGGGCTAGGGAGTTCTCACATTTCTGCCCTCTATCTCCAGAGGCAGCTTCTGTATCTTGGTATTCCAGCCATGCTGGTAGAAGAGATGCAGATGCTGAGGAAGTTTCAGGACTATACACTGATCATTTTATCCAGTTCTGGGGAAACACAAAGATGCATTCAGGTAGCAAAAGATGCAGTAAGGATAGGAATGAAGGTAGTAAGCATAACCAAGAAGGATTCATCCCTCATGAGAACCAGCTCTGTTTGCTTCCTCCATGATGTGCCAGTGGATAAGATGAAAGGTATATCAAGGGAACAGCAGCTTCATATGATCCTGATGGTCAATGAAGTCATCGACCATCTTAAAGAAAAATATAAGGATGAATAAAACAACATAAGGAATTAGTTCTGAAAAGCTGATAGCTGTTGTGTAAAAGATCCTCACTAAGTACTGGAATATAATTGGTTTGCCAACCAATATTCAAAGCTTAGGAGGATTTTTTTGTATATTTTAATATAAATCACTTTGGATAATTATCCAACATGTTGGAACCTATGCAGAAATGTAACCGCTATAATAAGCCTATAAACAAAAAAAGTTTACTTGGAGGTAAATATGAAAAGAGATATAAAGATAATCATGCATACCCATTGGGACCGGGAATGGTACTTCACTAAAGACGAAACTAAGGTGCTCCTAAGAAACCATATGGAAGAAGTCATGTCATATCTGGAGAAGCATCCAGATGCCATATATATCCTAGATGGACAAAGCGTTATGATAGATGATTACCTGGAACTGGAACCGAAAGCAGAAGAACGACTGCGAAGCCTAGTGGGTAATGGGAGTCTTAGAGTTGGTCCTTGGTATACTCAGACAGATCTTCTTCTGGTTCATGGCGAGTCCATCTACAGGAACCTCTACTATGGCATAAAAAGGGCCTCAGAGTTCGGCGAGCCTATGAAGGTCGGCTATGCTCCGGATACCTTCGGCCACGCCAGCCAGATGCCTCAGATATACAATCAGTTTGGTGTCGGATCAACCTTCTTCTGGAGAGGTTTCAGTGAGCTGAAAGCTGAAAAATCAGACTTCCTTTGGGAGGGTATCGATGGCACTAGAATAGTAGGAGTGAATCTTGCTACAGGCTATCAGGGAGCCAAATATCTGGAAGAGAACATAGATGAACTTAAAGATAGAATGAATAAAATCATGCCGGTCCTGGATAAGTACTCTGCAGGAGATGCCAGACTCATCATGAACGGCCATGACCAGATGCCTATCCAGTCCAACATCGAAGCAGTCATGGAAAATATGAGGGAAATTTATCCCGAGGACAGTATTTCCATATCAGATTTTGAAAGCTATGTGGATTCGCTGGACAAGGATAGCCTAGAGGTGGTCAAAGGGGAACTCGCCCATAGTAGACACGCCAGAATACATAGGACCATCGGTTCCACCAGGATGGACATCAAGCTTCTGAACTCAGAAATAGAGTACAATCTCTATAATGTACTTGAACCTCTTGCGGTCATAGGAAAAGATGCAGGCATATCTTATCCTCATGGCGTCGTAGAAGCCATCTTGAAGCTTCTCTTTGGGGCCCATGCCCATGACAGTATCGGAGGATGCAACTCGGACAAAGTCAATCAGGATATAAAGCAAAGGTTACTCTGTGCCAAGGAAATGATTGATACGCAAATAGAGCTTCATTTGAGACTATTGACCATGGCAGACAGAATGAACAACAACACCTTGGTCATTGTGAATCCCCTTCCTGAAGGAAGACAGGACGAATATATTGAGATGGAAATGATCACAAGGACCAAAGGGTTCAAGTTACTGGATGAAGAAGACAAAGAAGTGTCTTACACTTTGCTTTCTCAGGCCGAGGAAGATGCTGGACTGATTGATAGGCAGGTGGCTGCAAGACTTCTTGACATTAAAGTGTACAGAAGTAAGGTAATGGTTCATGTGGATCAAATGGAAGGGCTTAGCGTCAGATACTTCAAATTCCTTGAAGTGGAACATATCCATGATGAATTGATAGCGGCTGAAGGCAAGAGCATTGAGAATCGTTGGGGAAAACTTTATGTGGAAGACAACATCATAAACTATGAAGACTATGTAACGGGGAAACTACACAAGAACATCCTATCCATAGAAAACAGCGGAGATGCGGGAGATAGTTATGACTATTCACCACCGCTGAAAGATAGAGTCATAAACAGCTCGACATCAGGAATTATCCAGGTGGAAAAGAAATCCGGAGAAGGCATTCAGGAAATGAAATTCACTTGGTCCATGGCTGTTCCTTCTGACCTTTCCCAAAGGGAAGAGGGTCCGGATGATGTTGAAGCAGTATTCTCAGGAACCTTCAAAATGTTCGACAATGATCCTAAGGTCCATGCCGAAATCAATCATGTGAACCTAGCAAAAGACAGCAGGTACAGATTGGTCATGAAGACAGGGGTATTGTCCGACGATGTAGTGGTGGACGGATATCTGTCCGAACAGAAGAAACTCGTTTTTCTTGCAGAAGAACTCTCCGTATGGGAAAAGGAAAAATGGGTGGAGAAGCCAGTGAGCATAGAAACCTGTCAGAGCTATGTGAGCCTGAAAGAAGACGCTGAGGCCGTACTTTATACCTATGGCCTGAAGGAATACGAAGTGCTAGGGGATGAAATCCATCTTACTCTCTTTAGAAGCTTCTCCCATCTTGGGAAGAGGGAATTGGTCAACAGACCAGGAAGACCGTCAGGTATAGAGATAGAGACGCCTGACAATGAACTTATGGGTAAACCATTTACCTTCAATGTCGCCTTCTCCTTCCACAGGACGGAATTGAATTTGGGCAAGGAAGCGAAGAAATATCTGAGCCCTATTATTGGATACCAGAGAAAGGAATTCAACAGATTCAATCTCAATGCACGAGAGGAACTTGTGATTTATAAGGGGAATCTTACCTTGGATATGGGACAGTCGGTCGTTTCAGCGGTGAAGCTAACCGAAGCTGGAAATGAAGTTTTCCTTCGGATATTCAATCCCACAGAAGAAACGTTGTTCATAAAACTTCCTGAGAAAACTTATAGAGCTGATGCCATGGAAAACAGGTTAGAACCCATGGAGATTGCCACTCTAAAACCTCAGGAAATTCTTAATATGATTGTTGCTAAATAGTAAAATACATTAAATTAAGGAGTGAGTAATTATGTCGAATTTTAAGAAAAACTTTCAAAGTTTTGGTAAATCATTACTTTTCCCGATCAGTCTATTGTCTTTCATGGCAATCTTCCTGGGGCTGGCAGCAGCCCTTCAGAACCAAAATATCATCGCAACCCTTCCCTTTCTAGGGAATACGGGATTGCAGACGGTACTGGGTCTGATTAGAAAGCTTGCTGGACTTCCATTTGGACAGTTGCCGCTACTCTTTGCAATGTCCATTCCATTAGGGATGGTCAAGAGAGATAAAGGTGTGGCTGTCTACGCAGGAACAGTGGGATACATAGCCATGCTGATTGGTATGAGCTACGTTCTCTCGGTCCAAGGAAATACAGTCGACACAACTTCTGTAGCGTATCTGATGGAAACAGGTGGCCTGAGCCAAGTTGATGCCACTCTGCGAAACTCTTTGTTTACAAACGTTCTAGGGATTTTTGTTTACAATACCAATGTTATTGGTGGTATCATCGCCGGACTGATGGCTGTGTATCTGCACAATAAGTACCGTGAGACTGAGCTTCACGCAGCCCTGACCTTCTTCAGCGGTCAAAGATTCGTACCGATTGTCACAGCTCTTGTCATGGTAGTGGTAGGTATCGCTTTGACTTTCGTATGGCCGTTGGTGAACAACGTCATCATCATGATGGGCAAACTCATCAGTGAGAGCGGACTCTTTGGGGTATTCCTCTACGGTTTCACAGAGAAAATCATCAATCCTACAGGGCTTCACCATATCTTAAACCAAACCTTCCGATTCACAGCTCTTGGTGGGGTTGAGACTATTGACGGACAAACTTTGGTGGGAGCACTTCAGGTATACCTTTATCAACTAGACAACCAATTGGAATTCTCAAAAAATGCCACAGCGTTCTTGGCACAAGGTAAGATTCTACACATGGTATTCGGTATGCCTGCTGTAGTTCTGGCTATGTACCGTACAGCACTTCCTGAGAAAAGAGATAAAGTACTCAAGTTCTTCTTGGCGGGTGTCACTGCAGCAATCCTTACAGGTATCACAGAACCAATCGAGTTCACTTTCATCTTCATTTCACCAATCCTTTGGGTCGTTAATGCCATTTTTGCAGGTCTGGCATTCCTTGTTCCAGCCATGTTTGGAGCAGCTATAGGAAACATCCAAGGCGGAATCATTGACTGGTTCGTCTTTGGTGTACTCCAAGGTGGTCAAACCAAGTGGTATCTATATCTTATTGCTGGACCTATATTCTTCGCAATGTACTATTTCGCTTTCACCTTCATCATTACTAAATTCAACGTCATGACTCTAGGAAGAAGAGACTCCGACTTCAGCGAGGAGGAAGAAACTTCAGCATTCGTGAGCGTAACAGATCAGGATAGAGCTACTGCGATAAATATCATAGAAGGCCTGGGTGGTCTTGACAATATCGTGGATGTGGACAACTGCATCACTAGACTCAGAGTTGAAGTCAAGGATGGGAACCTCATCAAAGAGGACCTCATCAAGAAGACTCAACCGAATGGTATCGTCAGACCAGATGCCAACACTATTCATGTAGTTTACGGCGGAAGAATCACCAAAATCCGAAATATCGTGGACAATTATATATATGAACTGAGAGCAAATAAAACAGAATAAGACACTAACAGTGAAGGCACGGAATATTCTGTGCCTTCACTCTAATATTCTCTATTAGTCAAAATGTAACAGATTAATTCAAAATATATTAGGAGGAGAGAGATGCAAGAACCATTATTCATGCGACCAAAACTACAGGAAAAAATATGGGGTGGAACCAAATTACACGATATTTACGGTTATGAGATTCCCTCTGATCACACGGGGGAATGTTGGGCAATCAGTGCGCATCCGGATGGTGTCGGCAGCGTCGGAAACGGCGATTATGCTGGCTTACCATTGGACGTTCTTTACGAAAAGCATCCGGAATTATTCGGTAACCCTACATCTGAGGTATTCCCTTTGCTGACGAAAATCATCGATGCCACCGAAGACCTCTCTGTTCAAGTGCATCCAGATGACAGCTATGGTCTGAAATATGAAGGCGAATTGGGCAAAACGGAATGTTGGTACATCATCGATGCCGATGATGGTTCCGAAATCGTCTATGGCCATAATGCCAAAACAAAAGATGAGTTTGCCAGCATGATTGCTGATGGGAAATGGGACGAGTTGTTGCGCCGTGTGAAAGTGAAGGCTGGCGATTTCTTCTTTGTGCCGAGTGGAACAATCCATGCAATCGGTGCAGGCATCATGATTTTGGAAACCCAACAAAGCAGCAATACCACTTACCGTGTCTATGACTACGGCCGAAAGGATGATGCAGGTAATGAACGTGACCTGCATATTCAACAGTCCATTGCGGTTGCCACGATTCCTCATAAGGATCCAGTCAATCGTTTTAAAGTCAGAACAGAAACTGACAATACCGTAACAACCTTTATTGAAAGTGAGTATTTTAATGTCTGCAAATGGGATATCCATTCCAAGATGACCTTCACAAAAGATGCTCCCTATACACTAGTCAGCGTTATCGAAGGAGCCGGAAATATTACGGTGTCCAATAAAGTGTACGTTTTACAAAAAGGCGATCATTTCATTTTACCTTCATCTTTGGATTCGTGGACATTGTCCGGCTCGATGCAATTGATTGCGTCCACCCCAGGATACAAAAGTCTGTAAGAATACGCGAAGGATAAACAAAAGGTAAACAAAAATCAGAAAGAGGCGAGAGCATGTTTGACTTTTTAAAAAAAAATAAAAAAAGAGATGTGTTTGATGGAGCGGTAGCTTTATTTTCACCGGTTAATGGGACCGTAATCCCTATTACAGAAGTTTCAGATCCTGTTTTTTCGCAAAAAATGATGGGTGATGGATTTGCTGTTGTTCCTACCGATGGGGATATTTATTCTCCTGTAGAAGGGAAGGTATTAAGTATCTTTCCCACGAAACATGCACTCGGCATCCAATTGGATAACGGATTGGAATTGTTGTTGCATATGGGCTTGGACACGGTGGAATTGAACGGCAAACCTTTTGAGATTTTTGTGAAAGAAGGTCAAGCGTTAATGTCAGATACATTAATTGCCAAAGTTGACTTAGAGCAGCTGGAGGAATCCGGGAAAGATAATGCGATGGTTGTGGTTATAACAAACATGGATAAAGTGAAAAATTACAGTTTGGCTGTAACTGGTAAAACGACCGCGAAAACAAAAGTTGGAAGCGTCACATCAGTATGATTTCTGTATAGGTTGAGCAAAGTCCAAATTTCCGAGAGGATTCAAGGAGACAGAGCTGCATGGAAAAATAAAGAAATGAAGAAAGGGGAGCCTACTCAAAAGATATCCAAAAAAGCAGACACCCGCGGTATGCTGAAGGAGAATTTTCCAGCTGGATGCCTCACTGTGGAATGTCACGCTTGCTTTGAGTAGCAAAGGACGATGGATAATGACATTAAAGTTGTCATAGCGGCAGACTCCTTTAAAGGGAGTGCCTCTACGATTGAAGTAGAAGAATACATTGAACGCGGCATCAATAAAGTGAGCCGATCAGTAACTATCGTCAAAGTACCGGTCGCTGATGGCGGCGAGGGCACCGTTGATGCCCTAGTGATCGGTTGTAAAGGAACGTACAGATATGCAGATGTGACGGCGCCGCAGGGGAACAAGATAAAGGCGAAATTTGGCGTGATACATGAAACCGTTGCGGTTATTGAGATGGCTGAAGCATCAGGACTTGCCTTAGTCGATGTGGAAAAAAATGATATCTTTAAATCGACAACCTACGGGACTGGTGAATTGATTCAATCAGCGTTGGATTGCGGCGTCAAGGAGATCTATATCGGCATCGGCGGCAGCGCCACGAATGATGGCGGGGTCGGAATGGCGCAAGCTTTAGGTGTATCCTTTAAGGATGCCGATGGAAATGAAATCCCGCTTGGAGCAACCGGCTTGGGGAATATTGAGACTATCGATGTCAGCAGGATTGACCCCCGTCTGAGGGATGTGAAGATCACCATTTTGTCCGATGTTACCAATCCGCTTTGCGGTGAGAATGGTGCTTCCTATATCTATGGCCCACAAAAAGGCGCATCGAAGGAAGATGTAAAGAAATTGGATGCTTCGTTGTTGCACTACGGAGAAGTAATCCGATCACAATTAGGCATCGACATCATCGATAAACCCGGTGCAGGGGCGGCCGGAGGATTGGGTGCTGGGCTGATGGCATTTTGTGATGCCGAAAGCTACAGCGGGATTGAGAAAGTGTTATCGATTTTGGATATCGAATCCCACTTCCGGGATGCTGATTTAGTCATCACAGGCGAAGGCAGAATCGACGCGCAATCCCTTTACGGGAAAGCCCCGGTCGGCATTGCGCGGATGGCGAAGAAATACAATTTGCCAGTGATTGCAATTGTCGGGAGCAGCGGGGACGACCTTGGGCCTATTTATGAAACAGGCATTGATCTGATTTTGGATATTGTCAATAAACCGATGCAGTTGGCTGAGGCCATTGCCAATACAGAAACGCTGATAGCGAATACCGGTGAAGCGGCTTTCCGAGCATTTTTGTTAAGCCGCAATGCAATGAAGCACTAATGGTACATAAATACAGGAGTTACGTTTTCAACGTTTCTTATTAAAATTGGAAAAAATCCATTGTGTGTGCTCTGTTGCACTGAAATTGACGTTTTCAGAGGTCCATTAACTTGAGCTAGCGCGTACCAGCGGAGGAAATGCGTCTGACCCTTACAAAATATAAAAGACATAAAAAACGCCATATGATCTGATTTTCGTATCAGAACATATGGCGTTTTTTATAATTTCGGATCATCCCAGGTCAATCAGTCAACTGACATTTAGCTTTTCAAACAACAATCTCTGCCAAATCCTAACTTGCGGAGGGACCCTGATAGTCTTTTGTGGACAGAAATGTTAAAATTCGATTAATAGTAAGTGTTTGTGCATGAAAATACGGGGGGCTTTGGGAATGGATAACGCAAAAAATAAAAAAGATTTACGCATCAACAGCTTCGTTTACGATGGGGTTGTGAAGTCACCGAACCGGGCGATGCTGCGCGCGACAGGCATGCATGACGAAGACTTTAAAAAGCCTATGGTCGGAGTGATCAGTACTTGGGCAGAGAACACGCCTTGCAATATTCACTTGAATGATTTGGCTGCAATCGCAAAAGACGGCATCAAAAAGCAGCGCGGTTGGCCGATCCAGTTTACGACAGTGACCGTTTCGGACGGCATCGCGATGGGCACGCCGGGGATGAGCTATTCATTGCCTTCGCGTGATCTGATTGCGGACTCAATCGAAATTGCGGTCGGCGGGCAAAATCTTGATGCATTCATCAGCATCGGCGGCTGCGACAAGAACATGCCGGGCTCTGTCATTGCGATGGCTAATGCGAACATTCCATCCATTTTTGTTTATGGGGGCACGATCGCTCCGGGGAAAGATGAGGATGGCAACGACATCGATCTCGTATCCGTTTTTGAAGCCATCGGAAAGTGGAACAACGGCGAAATGACGGAAGAAGAAGTTCGGGCGATCGAATGCAACGCCTGTCCCGGACCAGGGGCTTGCGGCGGGATGTATACGGCCAACACAATGGCCTCGGCGATCGAAACGATGGGGCTGAGCTTGCCGGGGTCATCGTCGAACCCTGCGGCAACCGGTGATAAATTGAAGGATGTTTTCGAGGCCGGCGAAGCCATCATCGGCTTGATCGAAAAAAATATCCGTCCGCGCGACATCATCACCCGCAAAGCTCTGGAGAATGCCGTGGTGATCACGATGGCATTGGGTGGATCGACGAACGCCATCCTGCATCTATTGGCGATTGCCCATGCCGCCGAGGTGGACTTTGCGATCGAGGACTTCAATGAAATCCAAAAACGGGTACCGCATTTGGCAGACCTGAAACCTTCAGGAAAATATGTCTTCCAAGACTTGTACAACGTCGGCGGTGTTCCCGCCGTTCAGAAATATTTGCTTGACAATGGTTTGCTGCACGGCGACTGTTTGACCGTAACCGGCAAGACGCTGGCAGAAAACCTGGAAAATATGGCACCTTTGGCGGAAGGCCAAGATGTGATTATGACGCTTGCGAATCCGAAACGTAAAGATGGCCCGTTGATTGTCCTGAAAGGCAATCTTGCTCCTGATGGCGCCGTCGTAAAAGTTTCCGGGCTGAAGGAACGACGCCATGAAGGGCCTGCGAAGGTTTTCAATACCGAAGAAGCGGCGATTGAAGCGACCCTGAACGGAGAAATTGTTGACGGCGACGTGGTGGTTGTCCGCTTTGTCGGCCCGAAAGGTGGGCCAGGTATGCCAGAAATGTTGTCCTTATCGAGCATCATTTCCGGAAAAGGCATCAAAGTGTGCCTGATTACAGATGGCCGTTTTTCAGGCGGTTCACACGGATTCGTAGTTGGGCATGTCGCACCGGAGGCACAAGACGGCGGCCCGATTGCATTGCTGGAAACGAATGATACGGTCATCATTGACCAGGATACGCGTGAATTGACGATGCAAGTATCTGATGGAGAGTTGGCTAAGCGACGCGAAAAATTGGTATTGCCGCCTTTGAAATCGCGCGGTGTCCTGGGCAAATACGCACACATCGTTTCATCCGCATCGAAAGGCGCCGTTACCGACTTTTTCAACCGCAATCCATTTGAGGAAAAGTAAAGGAGGGTGCCGCATAGTGGAAAAGGGCATCACGTACACTGGTCTAGCCGATCAGCACAAGGAAGAACTGGAAGAAAAACTGATGAACGTCATGGATACAGAAATCGGCCTCGATATCGTCAATCTTGGATTGATTTATGGCATCGAGCTGGATGACGACGGGGGTTGCACTGTCCGATTAACCTTCACGGGCGCCGGCTGTTCTTGCTCGGAGCATATTCTGAAGGGCGTCCATGAACAGCTTGAGCCGCTGGGTTTCATCAATGCGGTCATAATCAAGATCGTGTGGAGTCCCGCCTGGGTGTTGGATCGCATCACCCGCTACGGCCGCATTTCGCTGGGAATCAATCCAGGCAGATAAGAGAAGCTGAACGGAATTTAATGCAGAAAATTTTTTACCTTCATACAACAAGAGGCTGTCTCAAAAAAATGAGGCAGCTTCTTCTTTGCGGTTTTGCTGGTATGATAGTCTGGTCCGGGGTTCGCGTTTATGATTATGAGCGAGATTCCCCGCCAAAATGGTTTTGACGGGTTTTCGCGTGTTGTCCGCGGACGTTTTTCCCCGTCAAGGTGGGTTTGGCGGGTTTTCTGACTGTGATTTGAATTGATTTTCCCCGCCTAACCGCTTTTGGCGGGTTATTTCTGAGCATTTATTCATTTCCCGAATAGAAGGGGCTGTATAAAAACCAGAAAGTGCTATTCTGATTTTTATACAGCCCCTTTTTTGAACTTAATATTGCTGGATTCCAAAGCAAATTTTGCAATTGGAGATGGAACGACCATACAATTTCTTCGTTTGGATACACCTAATCCAGTCCGATAACTATGCTATAATAAATCTGAAATGGAGGGATAAAGATGGCGCGTAAAAAAACGTTTACTCAAGAAGAGCTCTATCAGGCAACGCATGACCTGATGTTAGAAGTTGGCTACGATACTTTTTCTTTTCAAATGCTTTCCAATAAGCTGGACATATCACGGACTGCACTTTATAAATATTACTCCAATAAAAATGACCTGTTGCAGGATTACTTGAATTATCAACTAGAAAAAGTGGTCGAACGACTGGATGCTACTGAGTGGCCGTCTGAATACCCCGAAAAATTATCCGAGTTAATGAATTTAGTTTTTGATTATGCTGATACGCATGCGATTTCTGCAATGGTGCCGGATCAACAGTGGACCAAAGAAAACGCCGATGATCCTGATATCCAACGGTCCAAAGAACTGCATGCGCGCTTTTTTGGTTTTATTCAAGTGATGATTGAAGAAGGGCAGCGAGACGGTTTTTTAAATCAAGAAATTCCGCTGCTGGTCATGATTGAAGCGATTTTTCACAGCATTAATTTACCAAACCGTGCAGGGCTGTCGACTGAACAGCGTGCCTATTTTGTCAAAAAGATGCTGTTTGAAGGGATCCTTAAACAAAAATAATATAAAAACATAATTAGTGACACTGGTGTGACTTTGGAGTATACTTAATCCAGCTTTCAAAATAAAAGTAAAGAAAGAGGGAAAAGTATGTTTTTAGCACGTAAAGAGCTATGGTTCTCTAAAAGACGATTCTTTTTGATTGGCTTCATTATCGTCTTGATTACCTGGCTCGTTTTTTTGTTATCCGGACTAGGAAATGGCCTGTCGGATTTAGGGACAGCAGTGATTCGCTATTCAGATATGGACTTAGCGGTTTTTCAAGAAGAATCGGAGTTTACTTTAGGTAAATCCACCTTGCCGCAGAGTCTGGTGGACGAAGTAGCACAACTGGATGGAGTGGAGGATGCAGCAGGAATTTCAACAGCTCCCGGATCGATTCTGCAGGGTGCTAGCGCAGATGAAGAATCGGGTAAAAAAACGTCTGTTTTATTCATCGGGGTGGAACCAGGTAGCTTTATAGAGCCTGCGGTTATTTCTGGCGAAGCGCTCGAAGCAGATCAGCCTAATCGAGTATTGGTGGATTCTAGTTTAATGGCAGAAGGGTTCGCATTAGGGGATACGATAACGTTGAGCAGTATTGGGACAGAGTATGAAATCGGTGGGTTTGTCGATAATCAGAAACTGAACCACATGCCCGCGGTTTATGTAACGAGCGATACGTTGCGCGAATTTAAGTACATGGTTCCTGGCGCTGACATGGGCATTAAAGACCCAATCAACGCAGTTTTTCTGACAGGAAAAAACCTGGACAGTGAGCAGATTGCAGCAACCATTGACGGCGTTGAAGTAGGAAACAAAAAAGAAAGCTTGAACGGAGTGCCAGGCTACAAAGCCGAGAGCGGTACGATTTCCATGATGCTTTGGTTGTTGATCTTTATCTCAGCTTTTGTCATTGCGGTCTTCTTCTATGTGTTGACTACGCAGAAAGTCAATCAATTCGGTGTGATGAAAGCAATCGGCGCAAGCAATGGCTTTGTGATTCACAGTGTTATGTCACAAGTGTTCCTTTTATCCACCGTCAGCATTCTGATAGGTGTAGGCTTAACTTATTTAACGACGCTGGCTTTGCCAGAAGGCATGCCGTTTAATCTACTTCCTGAGATGGTCGTAATGTACAGTTTGGTTCTACTGGGCACTAGTTTAATCGGCGCACTGTTCTCTATTGGAAGCATTACGAAAATTGATCCAATTACTGCATTAGGGAGGGCTGAATAATGAGCGGAATCACGTTAACCAATGTCACAAAAGTTTATCAAGAAGGGGAATTTTCAACGACAGCGTTAGAAAACTTTTCCCTAAACGTTACCAACGGGGATTTCATCGCAATTATCGGGCCATCGGGTTCCGGTAAAAGTACGTTCCTTTCAATTGCCGGTGCCCTACTAAAAGCCACTGAAGGACAAGTTCTTATTGATGACATAGACATCGCCACTTTATCTGAGAAAGAGCTCTCTAAAGTACGCTTGTCCAAAATTGGATTTATCCTCCAGACGTCCAACTTACTACCTTACTTAAGTGTATTGGACCAATTGCTGATCGTTAAGAAAATGGGCGGATCTATCGAACCAGCAGACCGTGAATTCGCTAAAGAATTGTTGACGGAAATTGGGCTGGGCGAAAAATTGCACAAATACCCACACCAATTATCTGGTGGAGAACGGCAACGGACCGCTATCGCTCGTTCTTTCATGAATGACCCAAGTATCATTCTGGCTGACGAACCGACGGCAAATTTAGATACTAAACGTGCGCACGAAGTCGTTTCCTTAATTGCGAAAGAAGTGAAAGCTCGCAACAAAGCTGCCGTCATGGTGACACACGATGAACGGATGCTATCTTACTGTGACCGCATTTACCGTATTGAAGACGGCATATTAACCGAAGAAGATTGATGATCGCCTTTTTCAAAAAAACTGTAGCGCTTTGGCGCTGCAGTTTTTTTGAAAATATTTTTAGATCTATCGTCAAGCCAGGCAGATAAGAAAAAAGTGAGGAACGGAAAGAGATATGCTACAATTTAAGTAAGCGCATACGACTTTCGGCGCTGAATGAAGTTGAACAGTTTTCGACGAATAAAATTGAACACTTTCAAGGACAGCAAAAAATATGCCATGCAAAGGAGTGAGGGTCATGTTAAAACTTATGAGAAGAATTCCCGGAGGAACTTTATTGATCCCGATGTTTTTAAGTGCACTGTTGAACACGGCTTTTCCGGAAGGGCTTTATGTAGGATCGATTAGCCAAGCTTTTTTCTCCGCTCAGGGAACCAACTATATTGTAGGATTTTTATGTTTTGTCTCAGCTATGGGTTTGGATGTTAAAAGCTTGGCTCAAATAATGAAAAAACAAGGCGTTTTGCTGGTAATCAAATTTTTGATAGCGTATGTCTTAGGATTCCAGATGATTAAGTATTTAGGTGGAGGAACGATTCTCGGACTTTCGTCTTTGGCGATTATTGTCGTTCTTACCAGTACAAATCCAGCATTGTACATGGCTCTGGTTAAAGACTTGTCAGAAAAAGACGATGCATTAGCTTTTGGGTTAGCAGGTGTGTTTTGTGTTCCTGCTGTCCCTCTATTGGTTTATTCCTTATCAAGCGGTACAGATATAGTATGGACGCCCATAATCTCAGTTGTAATCCCTCTGTTAGCTGGGATGGTCATTGGGAATTTAGATCATGAATTCAGAGATTTTTGCTTACCGGCTATTGGCATCATAATGCCATTTTTTGGATGGGTTTTAGGAGACAGCATCAATCTGTTTCAGGCGGCAAAAGCTGGGCTGGCGGGAGTTATCTTAAGTGTCATATTTTATATCATCCTATTACCGACTTTGTATTTTACGGAAACGAAGCTATTAAAAGCGAATGGAATATCCGCGATTGCGTTAACATCTGTAGCCGGCGTGTCTTTAGCGGCCCCAAGTGTTATTGCGCAAGCCTACCCTGAACTTGAACCGATTGTACCCTTGGTCGTATCTCAAATAGCGATGGCTGTAGTAATCACAAGCGTTCTGACACCAATGATTGCAAATAAAATTGCAAAGAAAAAGAATCTCGTCAAGCATTAGAAAGGGGCAGGAAGCATGAATAAATACTATGAAAGAGCGTATGCGCTGGAAGAGCAACTTGTAAAGGACAGAAGGATACTTCACCAAAACCCAGAAATAGGTATGGATTTGCCCAATACAAGAGCCTACGTCAGGAACAGATTGGAAGAGATCGGGTTGGAAGTCAAAGAAGTGGGGAAGATGGGGCTGAGTGCTGTTGTAGAAGGGGAGAAACCTGGTAAAACCATTCTTCTTCGCGCTGACATGGATGCCCTTCCGATGAAAGAAATGAATGATTTGGAATACAAAGCGACGAACAACATGGCGCACACTTGCGGACATGATTTGCATACCGCTATGCTGGTGACTGCTGCACAAATATTATTTGAAAATAAAGCGGACATTCACGGTAGGGTCAAGCTTATGTTCCAACCAGGCGAGGAGATTTTTGCTGGAGCGAAAGATATGATTGAAGCCGGTATTCTAGAAAATCCCAAGCCGGATGTGGCGTTTGCTATGCATACGGGATTAAATCAAGGTGTTGGGAGTTTTGAGTATTATAAGGGACATACAAGTACTTCTTGTGATAACTTTAAGATCACAATTACGGGAAAGGGGGCTCACGGAGCGTATCCACATACTTCCATAGACCCTATCAATGCGGGAGTAATCATTTATCAAGAGTTTGGTGAACTGATTTCCAGAGAAGTGAGTCCCTTGTCTATAGCTACTTTAACATTCGGAATGTTCTCAGGAGGATCGAACAGCAACATCATTCCTGAAGTTGTAGAAATGCAAGGAACGTTACGCACCTACGACGATGAAGTGCGGGAGTACGTAAAAGGGAGAATAACGGATATTCTGGCGGGGATAGAGAAAACCACAAGAGCAAAAATAGATTTTGAAATTTTTGCGAATGTTCCATCTTTATACAATGACCCTGACTTGACCGAAGAAATTGCAGAAATTTTAGAAACCGGAAACCCTAACTTTAAAGGCTATCCGGATTTGAGGATCATGGCTTCTGAAGACATGGCTGTTGTGTCGAGGCATTTGCCGACAACGTATATCATGCTTAATTGCAAAGTTGAAGGAAATAACTTCTCGCACCATAATCCGGGTGTGTTATTTGATGAAGCGGCTCTTCCGATCGGAGCGGGTTCTTTTGCGACTGTGGCCATCGAGTGGTTAAAAAAGCATAGTGACTAACGATGCTGTCAGTAACTTAAGGCTATTGACAAATACGCGGCAGGAGGAATGCTCAGCACGGTGGCCAAAATTGTCGAATAGGTGAGGTAGATTCGACAATTTGACACCAGATCGGACCGAGATTGTCGAATGCCGAGAAACTTTCGACAATTTGACATCCTGCCGGACCGAAATTGTCGAATATCTGAGGAACATTCAACCATTTGGCCCAGCAGTCAAAAAAAAGCGAGAATGCATCATGCATCCTCGCTTTTTTACAGTTGTCAAGTTGCTTAAGTGAATGGCATTTCTTGGCATCAAGAATGAAACAAGAGATCGATATGTCGTTTTCTTTTAGCGAAGAACGGGCGCCATCAGAACTTTGCCTGTCCCGCGATAGACGTTAACCAAACCTTCGCCGGATGCGGCTGAACCCAGGAGTGTTTGGCCTGATCTTGATACCGTAAATTCCAGGCTGCCGGACCAAGCGATCGCCATGTTCCCATCAATCTTCAATTCATCATTTTCCAACTCTATTTCTATCAGTTCTTCTCTGGGTACATACGATTCCAGTGCGACAATTCCCCCACCGGAAAGTCCCAAGTTGAAAAGACCTTCTCCGCCCATCGCAACAGAAGAAAGGTTAGACCTCATAACGGCTTTGTGGTTCAATTCCGAATCACAAGCCAAAAACAATCCATCTTCAATCACTATTGAGCCATGCCAGTCATCAACATCAATAAGCAAAATATGCTTGTAGGTCGGCTCCAGTACCAGTTTGCCGGTTCCAGTATACTCAGGCTTAATTGCAGATTCATTAGTGACCTTTCCTCGAAGAGCTTTTCCAAAAAAATCACCCACGCCTTTAATACCTGTTGTAGCACTGACATTTCCCACCATCCATTGCATAGCTCCTGATTGAACGGTAATGTCGGAAAGACTGACGTCGCATACCAGCTGCCTTCTTCTGACGTTCATTTCAGAGGCGTAGTAGGCAGCTTGAGCCGTCAGATGATCGACACTCAAATCTTTCAAGTATTCCACTACTTTAAATGCGCCCAGCTCTTCGACAATCTTCACGTCATTATTATCTTCAAAATTTTTTACTTTAAACATATTCGTTTTCCTTCTTTCTGTTATGGGATGAATAGTTGTTTCTGATCAAATAAATCTTATTCAATACTGCTTTGCAGGTAACACGAATTTTGCTTATCTATCATTATAACGCTATTTTGATTTAAGCCCAGCATCAAGTATAGTTGGTATCGTAAATGACTTAAAATATATAGAAAAAAAGCGAGGATGCATGATGCATTCTCGCTTTTTTTTGCTGCGGGGCCAAATTGTCGAATCTAGCACACCTATTCGACAGTTTTGGCCACCGCGCTGAGCATACCTCCTGCCGCTTATTTGTCAATAGCCTTAATTTAATGACATTACGGCAATTTGATGGGCTTTCCACTTTTCTCTGGATACTCACACAGCTTCCAAATCAGTCTTATCCTTTGAAGTTTTTTCATTTCCTGAAAGT
Organism: uncultured Trichococcus sp.; assembly: GCF_963663645.1. Lineage (NCBI taxonomy): Bacteria > Bacillati > Bacillota > Bacilli > Lactobacillales > Carnobacteriaceae > Trichococcus > uncultured Trichococcus sp. The sequence goes on along the minus strand of NZ_OY760503.1, from coordinate 518,775 downwards.
TTGTTTTTCACAAAACCAAAGAAGATGGTCATAATGATCATACCTGATACCAACATAAAAATATTTCCTTTTAGGTATTCAGGATTCATGGTGTATAACACTTTGGTTCTGAACACAGATTGAATCGGCAGGCCTATCCCCAGTAACACTGCAAAGAAAAGAATTTTTGTTTTCAAACTCTTGCCTTTCATCTTTTTGATTGAGTTATTCACAAATATTCTCAATAATCCCAATCCAGAGCCAACAAGGAAAAATATCAGCAAAAATACTTTAATACCCTCGTTTAATATAAATGCCCTGGAAATGATCCCGACCACCAGCAAAGATAAAACGGACATAACAATGTAAGATTTTTTCAAAATCAAATTCTCCTCAATAATGCTTAATTTTTTAATGGATTGATTATAGGTAGTTAGCCTACCTATCTATAAGAGTATTATAGTTTCACTCATCTGTCAATCTCAAATACATCAGTGATCTGAAGAATTAAACGGTATCTATCAAGCTAGTCCTTTTTGTACCATTCATCAAAGTATATATTCACTTGGTTCAACAATTCAACCAGTAAATCACTTTGCTCTGCACCTAACTTTTCTATAAGGCCGGAAAATAAATCATTGTAGTATCGGGTTATATCCCGGACTATTTTTTTGCCTGCGTCGGTTAATGCCACTTCAACAAACCGTTTATCTTTTTCATTTACTTTTCTTTCCATATAACCTTTCTTGGTCAAGACTTTTACTAATTCAGTAACAGTGGGCGAAGCAATGGATAAATTTTTACTGATTTCTGAAATGGAGACTTTGCCTTCTTCCTTCTCAGAAAGATAATCTACACACAACATCGCTCTGGCTTCACTTTTTTTTATTCCCATCAAAGTTTGGTTATGCCTTTCGATTCTTCCCAAGTTTTCAAAAACATCCACAAATTTTTTAGTATCTACATCTGATTTTTTGTTCAAAATAATTCACCTCACTCAATTATGTTGCTATCCGTATGAGAAGAAAAGTCTTGGCTCTATGAGTCAAGACTTTTCATTCACCGTTGCGGATAAAGCTTGATTGATCTCACCAAAATAGATTAATATTCCAATGCCTTCAAATCTTCGATCGTAACGTCTTGCTCAACATAGCCATCAACCATGAACCCACTTAATATTGAAAACTCTTTATAAAGGATGTCATACGCTGCTATATCAGTATTGAAATTCTCTTTGTTCAATTGTTGGATCAGTGCCTTCGTTTTAGCTTGCGTGTCGCTGTCAAGTTCCCAACTGTCCGGTCTCAGTCGGCCAGCTTCGTCATACTCAGCCTTAGTACCATAAACCATATCGCGGTAAATGCGGTCGATATGCATGATCGGTGTTTCGTGGGTGCCTTTTTCCGTCATGACTTTGTAAAGACCGATGCAATAAACAGGGAAGAAGGGAATGACTGAGCTTGCTTTCGTGGTCACAGCAGTTGCCACCACAATCTGGGCTTTGCCGTTGATGTCAGCCAATAACGCATTGATAGTCTGCGCCTTCTCATCACAATCTGCTTTAGCAAGACCAAGGGTACCGCCACCGTAGTAAGGACGGTTCAGCTCTGTTCCCAAATAAGAATAATTGGTCGTCAGAACCCCGTCAGCCAATACATCTGCTTCCTTCAACGCTTCCATCCATAGCTGCCAGTCTTCGCCACCCATGACTTTTAGGGTACCGGCGATTTCTGCCTCTGTTGCAGGTTCCAGCGTTTCGATGTAGAAATCCTGATTTTGCATATTGATATTAGGGCCAACCACTGGCTCGCCAAGGGCTTTGATTGCGGAAGTGTACGTCTCTCCAGTATCGGGATCTGTCCTTCTGCCGCTTGCCAAGCTATAAACGACCAGGTCCACTTTGCCGCCGAACTCGTTCTTGATATACGCGATGACTTCTTGCTTGCTTTCGTGGCTGAAGGCATCCTGCACAAAATTTTTGGCGATCAGGCCTTCTTTTTCAGCTGCTTCACGAAAAGCGATATTGTTGTACCAGCCGGCTGTGCCGAGATTCCGTTCATTTTTCGGTCCTTTTTCGAAAGAAACGCCAATTGTATCTGCTCCCGCACCGAAAGCCAGGCTGATTCGGGTGGCTAAACCGTAGCTTGATGACGCACCAATGATCAATACCTTTTTCGGACCTGCAAAAGTTCCTTTGTTTTTTACATAGTCGATTTCATTCAATACTTCCTGCTTGCATCCAAGCGGGTTTACCCCAAGGGCCACATTTCCCCGTATATTTTGTTTAAATTCCAACATGTTTGATTTTCCTCCATTAAAATGTCATAAGAATATAATACCAGAAAAATGTTCCCAAGAATAAATTATATGCCAAAATTTCGGGTATAAGTTAGCCACTCTTATTTTCTGGTTATCGGCAACTTGAACTCCTAACTAATTCATACGCTACACGCAAAAAGCCAAAGCGACTTTTGTCACTTTGGCTTTTTGCGTGGCCCATGAGCCTTTAATAATTTTAGGAAACATCTGTTACTTGGTTCGCATTGAGTTCTTTGATGACTTGGTGGTCCAATTCACCTTCGCCGTAAGCAAGAATCATCGCAATGGTGGCGTCGGCATCAACATTGAGTACCGTACGGAACATGCCGGAGAACCAATCGATACCTGCCAACAAGCCGATGCTTTCCGGTGGCAGGCCGAGTGCCGGGATAACGATCGTCAAGGCGACCAGCCCGCCGCCGGGAACCGCTACGGTGCCTAAAGTGGCCAAGGTCGATAAGGTGACAGTCTGGATCGCATTCGCTAAAGTGAACTCCAGTCCATAAAATTGCGCCAAAGTTATAGCTGCGATGGCAAGGAAGAGCGACAAGCCATTGCTGTTCATCGCCATGCCCAAGGGACCGACCAATTGGGAAATGCGGCGGCTGACGCCAAGTTTATTTTCCTGATCTTCCATCTTGACCGGAAGCGTAATGGCTGACGAAGTCGTGGTAAAGGCCATAATAGTCATGCGCGACAGGCCCTTAACGATGTGGGCGGGATTCACTTTTGTGATCGCACTGGTCAGGAAAATCCATAACACCAAAAATATCACAGAACCGATCGCCATCGCCAAGAGGAATTTCGCCAGCGGTAAAATCACGGTCAGGCCGATTACGCCGGTGACATTAGCCAACAAGGCAAAAATCCCTAAAGGCGCCAAGTGCATCACCGTTGTGACCAATTGGAGAATGACCTCATTGAATTGTGAAATCGCTGCTTTCAGCGCTGTCAAATCCCGACGCGTACTCAACAGGCTGATCGATAAACCGAATAATAAGGCAAAGATAATGACTTGAATCATGTTCCCTGTACTCATGGACTGAACCACATTCGACGGGAAAAACGCCAGAATAACATCGGTGACACTGCCAGTCGCTGTCGCAACTTCAGCAGATGTGTCAATTTGCATATCAACCCCGGCGCCCGGTTGAATCAGATAACCCAACATCAAGCCCAAGCTTGCCGCAATGGCAGTCCCTCCGAGAAACCAGGCAGCCATCTTACCTCCGAGTTTGCCTAATATTTGCGGGTCGAGTGTGCCGACCGCTTCGATCACCGCGCCCATGATCATAACCACTACGGCCATCTGGATCAGCCGCAGAAAGATTTGTCCGATTACGGCAATTGGTGCAATCGCCGGTCCAAAAATTAAGCCGGCCGCAATACCTAATACCATCGCAATCATGATCTGATTGGTCATACTGATTTTCTTTAAAGATGTCATATAGAATCCTCCTTTACCGTTTGGCTTAAATATACAGCGCTTTCATTCCTGCTGCTATGGCTTAATACATAGAAAAGTCGCCATTTTAGTTCAAAATGGGTATAGATTAATTATCAATATTAGTGTATTAAATATTTGGATGAATGGATGGAATCTTTTAAAGGAGATCAATGAAACCGGCTAAGGTCTGTTTGGAGAAATTTTCTGAAGATAGCGAGTCATGTTAACTGTGCAAAAAAATAAAAACAGCCGGATGCAAGCGGGAAAATCACTTGCATCCGGCTATTAAGATTTCGCTTTCGTGGGTGTTACAGACCAGAGGACTCAACATTTTCAGCAGAATAAGTTTTTCTGGCCATCCCAAGTATCTCTTTTATTTGTCGTAGTAGAGGCCACTCTGATCCTCCGGGTTTACCATTCTTTAGGCTCGTAGTTCAATTCTTTGAATAACTGCGCTTTTTCCTTTTTGGACAGGTAGCGCCATTGTCCGACAGGAAGATTGTCCAACTGGATATTCATGATGCGGATTCTTTGCAACCGGTAGACGTTGTATCCCAATTCTTCGCACATGCGGCGGATTTGACGGTTGAGTCCTTGGGTCAGGATGATTTTAAAATCATATTTTGACAGTTGCTCCACTTTGCAAGGCAGGGTGACCGTATCCAATATTTTGACCCCTTCTGACATCTGCTTCAGGAATTCGGGAGTAATCGGGCGGTCCACGGAAACAACGTATTCCTTCTCATGCTGGTTCTCGGAACGCAGAATTTCATTGACGATATCGCCGTCATTCGTGAGCAGGATCAAGCCTTCGGAATCCTTATCGAGGCGTCCGATGTGGAAAACACGGAAGGGATGGTTGACCAAATCGACAATATTCCCTTTGACGCCTTTTTCGGTCGTGCTCGTGATGCCGACCGGTTTGTTCAAGGCAATATAGACATTGTTGCGGGCTACGTAAATCTGGTTGCCGTTTACGCGGACATCATCCCCCGGCTCCACTTGGCTGCCGATTGTTGCCCGCTTTCCGTTGATCGTTACACGCCCCTCAGTAATCAGTTTATCGGCGCCTCGTCGGGATGCTGTGCCTGCTTCACTTATAAATTTATTGATACGCATGTGGACACTTCCTTAATCCAAAGTTTTTTAGATTTTGCGCCTATCGTCAATCGTAATAAACGGCATCCAGGAACAGTCCATGGGAAGGGACGGTCATGCCGGCCTCGCTGCGGATTCCGCTCTTGAAGATGGCATCAATGTATTCCGGTTCCATCGTCCCGGCCCCGATTTCCAGGATCGTACCCATCATGATCCGCACCATGTTGTAGAGGAAGCCTTCTCCTGTGAACGAAAAATGAAGCAGATTGCCTTCTTGCTGGATTGTGATGTCATTGATGGTCCGGACCGTCGATTTTTTCGATTTCTTGAGTGAAGAGAACCCGAGGAAATCATGCTTCCCGACCAGCTTTTGGCAAGCCGTGTTCATTCTGTCGACATCAAGCTGTCCAGGGTAATGGTAGCTGTAGTGGCGCTCAAATGCGGAAGGTACGGCATTGTTCCAGACATGATAGCTGTATGTCTTTCCGGCTGCGTGATAGCGGGCGTGGAACCTTTCCGGAACCTCCTCCAGCTCTTTGACGACAATATCGCGCGGAAGATAACGGATCAGATGGTCCTGCATCGTTGTCAAATCCATTTTGGATGTCGTCTTGAAATTGGCGACTTGTCCCCGTGCGTGGGTGCCGGCATCTGTCCGCCCTGAGCCGATGATTTCAATCTCCGCCCCCGTCATTGCCGACAGGATGTTCTCTATTTTGCCTTGAATGGTTTTGTCCGAATCCCCGAGCCTTTGCCAGCCCAGATATCTGCCGCCATCATATTCGATCGTCATTTTTATGTTTCTCATTTTATCTCCCTTAAATATCGGTTTCTGGGCATCGTTGCATGCCGTGTACTCCTGTATTATACCGAATATGATTCCGATTGGGGGTATTTTCGTGTAATTCAGTCCTCAAAACTTTTTTCGTCTCACAATGATCACAAAGGATACGCTAAAGAATAGCAGTGAGGAAATGAGAAGGCAGTATACACCGTTCTGGAAGTTTAAGGAAGGATTGATTATCGGACTATTGTAATCGCTGAAGATCAGTACTTTGTATGGATCTGCATACGAGAACGGGAGCAGGTGAACAACATTTATTAAAGAATCACTCTGCAGCAAAGGAGACTCAACCAGCAGAATGGACGACAATAGGATTCCTGCATTAATGAGCAGACTCCCTGTGAATAGGGAGATAAAGAAGCTAAGGGACGACAGGAAAAGGATAAACAATAAGAATAACAGCAAGGATCTGCTGTTGAATGCAGTTACTGACATGAAAGAAACGTCGACGCCATTTTGGGAATAAGCAACGGGGTAGCGGAAATCTCCTATCCCGTTCTGAAAAGCACTGATCGAAAAGGCGATAATCAGTGGAATTACCAACGATAACGTGACGAATGCAGTGGCTGTTGAAACTTTGGCGAGGAAACTACTCCCTAACCTGTTGGGGACAACATTAAAGAAATTGATGTGATTTTTTCTTTTCTCAAAGGAATAGATATTTGCGAATAAAAGCGCGCAAATTGAGAAAATCAAAGAACTGGAAACAGTACCGCTAAAAATCTGTGCGACGTAATTTAATGCGGGAGCAGAAGCTTGAAAGCTGTCATCTACTTTGTTTATATCGTTTTTCACTAAATTTTCAAGAATGAGGACTGCCTTCCGTTGTTCAATGATAGAGAGTCCGTTTAGGATTCCCGACTCCATGTTTTGGAGCAGCTTTTTTTCGTACGCGTATTCGGCCTTGATTCTTTCTTCATCGGTTCCTGAAATGAGAGCGTCAATATAAGCGCTCAACAGTTCATTGCGCTCAATGGTATCAGGTAAGATATGCGCTGCAGCAGGCTCTGATTCCATTTGTTTTTGTGCTTGTTCACCGTATTCCAAATTAGCCCGCAAGTATTGCAACTCATTCTCATATCGGTTTTCTTGAGCTGTGGTAAACAAAAAAAGCGGGATGGTGAAAATGAAGGTCAATAAGATGAAGCCGAAATAATTTGCTTTCTCAGAAAAGATTTTTTTACATTCGAAAAGTATTGTTTTCATGGCAGAATCACGTCCTCCGAAAGATACAGTTCATCATAGCTTTGTTGTATGTCCAGGGTGTTCCCAACTATAATAACCTTTTGCGCATTCAGGAACATGACTTCATCACAAATTGTATGAACATTTGTCAGATCATGTGAGGAAAAAATAATGGTTTTGCCGTTTTCCTTTAGGGAGCGCAGCAAATTGTTTACTATTCTTAGACTAGTCGGATCAAGTCCGTTCATTGGTTCATCCAGCAAAAGAATCGGTGCATCACTAATCGCATACATACCGATAAGCACATGCTGTTTCATACCCAGTGAAAGCTTCCGTATCGGGATATTTTTATAGCTATCCATTTTTAACGTACGAATGATAGCATTGGGGTCTACAGCGGAATGCCAAGCATATTTTGTGAAGTCAAAATGATCTTGAGCGGTCAGATTTGCATATAACTGATCACTGGTTTCCAAAAAGAAAATTTGTTTGAGATACTCTTCGCGTGCGCTGTAAAAATCCAGTCCATTGATTTTCACGTATCCATCAGCAGGTTTCTTTATTCCTGCCAATGTTCGTAGCAACGTTGTTTTCCCCGTCCCATTGGGTGCAACGAGACCGATTATTTTATTTTCAGAGAATTGAGTATCCATTTCTTCCACAATTATTTTTTTCCCGAAGGTAATTTTTAAATTTATGAAATCTATCATTACGAGCCACCTTTATTCTGAAAATGTTTTTTGCGCGTTTTAGAAATAATTTCCCCGATAGAAATAGCTAATATTATCCAAATTTTAATGTCGTCTATTTCTAAACCCGAGGCAGATTCACCACCTAAATACGTCAACGTGAGGATTACTGAGATAAAATACATTAAGGATAGTATCTGTCCTTTGGTAGTGACTTTATCGTCGGAATGATGTGAACGTTTGGATAATATAGAGATAATGAATAAACCTGAGAAAATCCATATATTCAGCTTCAGAGGAATTAAATTAGACAGGAACGAATCAGGAAAGAAATCGTACACTAGCAATAGAGTCAAAAAAATGTGAACAATAAAATCAGAGTATTTCGAAAAGTTCAAGATGAATTACCTCCAGCTGGATAATTATTCCATGAAATGTCTTCTTAATTTTTCTGTGTACATATTTAGTGTAAACTAGTTATACTGTTAATAGCAAAAATGTTAATAATACGGAACAAAAAGGTGGGGTGTTAATGCAAATCGGAGAAGTAGTCAGTGCAATTCGGAAGAACAAGAATCTGAAATCGAAAGATGTCTATAAAGGTATATTGAGCAGACCTGCCATTTCACGGTTTGAAAAGGGCAAGAGTGATACGACTGCTGGAAAATTTCTCCAGATTCTTGAAAATTTGAATCTGTATTTGGAGGAATTCCATTTCCTGTATGATGGTAATAAAGCGAATACGGATGCTATGATGATCAGCGCTTATTCAGAAGCCTACTACGCAAAGGATATACCAAGGCTGGCGGCTTTAGAAGAAGCGTCCAGAAATCATTTTGATGAAACTTCCCAAATCAAATATTTGCACCATGCGAGCATTATCCATCTACTGCGGTGTAATCTCAGCGATTTACCTTTTCCACATAAAGAGTTTGCGGTCATAAAAGACTACCTTTTCGATTGCGAGACATGGCATTATTATGAGTTGGTCTTGTTCACCAATGCCTTGGATTTCTTTCCGGAGGATGCAGTGGATGCTGTGTACGCTAGAGCTAAGGAAAAGATGACAGAGTTCAATCAGATGAAACGATATAAAAACGAACTATTCTCCCTCATTTCAAATATCCTGGTGTTGCAACTGGAGAAAAACAGCCTGGAGAAGAGCTTGTTTTATTATGATGATTTGGAAAAGACCGTTTCAGCATCGGACAACAGGATGTACGAACATGCCATGTTGCTGTTCTTCAAGGAATTGATTGGTATCATGCAGCAGCAGGAGGATGCCCAAAAGCTGACGGATATCATTCAGACATTCAAACTTCTGAATATGGAGAGGGTGGCCAACCAGTGCGCGGACTTGCTAGCGACCGTAAGAAATAATAATGCGTGATCTGCATGTACTCTAATTGAGAGGAGTATGCAGATCACGCATTTTTTTCATTCGTTTAAAACATTCAAGCGACCGCAGCCGGTTTGTGCACTTCGGCTAAATCTATCCGATTTTTCTTATGATATTGTAATCTTATAGAATGGTAGCGCTTTATGTCCGGGGGAAGTCAGTCTGTTTGGTGACTCCCAACATATATTCAATCTAGATATCATTAGTGAAAAAACGAAGGAGGAATCATTTATGTCGGAAGAAAAATTAATCAAAGTGACTCCGGATGAGTTGCACGGATTGATCCAAAATAAACTTCAAGCAGCTGGTCTGCCGGAAGTCCAAGCTGCCGAAACCGCGAACCATTTGGTGTATGCGGACTTATGCGGTGTACATTCGCATGGCGCCGTCCGGGTGGAGTATTATTCGGAACGCATCCATAAAGGCGGCATCACACTAGAACCTAAAATCAGATTCGAAAAAACCGGGGAAAGCTCCGGCGTTTTCCATGGGGATAATGCGCAGGGACAGTACGTGGCGAACTTGGCCCTGGAACCAGCCATCCAAATGGCGAAGGAATCCGGTGTGGCGGTAGTCGGCGTGTCGAGATGCGGGCATACGGGTACCTTGTCCTACTATTTGCGCAAAATTGCCGAAGCGGGATTAGCCGGCATGGCGATGACGCAGTCGGACCCGATGGCAGTGCCATTTGGCGGCGCAGAAGTCTATTACGGGACCAATCCGCTCGGATTCGGTGCGCCAAGTGCGACCGAGACGCCGCTGATTTTTGATATGGCGACCACTGTGCAGGCCTGGGGAAAAATCCTGGATGCCCGCTCAAAAGGCCGTGAAATTCCGGCAGATTGGGCTGTCGATGAAAATGGGCAAGCAACAACCGATCCGCATGCGGTGAGGGGATTGATGCCCATCGCAGGCCCTAAAGGTTATGGCCTGATGATGATGGTCGACATCTTTTCAGGCATCCTGATGAATTTACCTTTCGGAAAACACGTCAGTTCCATGTACAATGACCTGCATGCCGGCCGCAACTTGGGTCAACTCTACATTATCCTCGATCCGGCACGTTTTGGGGATGCCGATACTTTCAGACAGCACATCAGCCAAACGATGGAAGAATTGAACGCCATCAAACCAGCAGCGGGATTTTCAAGTGTCCGTTACCCCGGTCAAGGCTCCAACGAGCGCTATGAGAGAAACAAATCTCAAGGCGTGGAAATTCCGGAGTCGATCATCGATTACCTGAAATCCGATGTGATCCACAACGACAGCTATGAAGGGCTAAGCGCCTTTGCAAATTGATACTTGAAATGTTGAAGGAAAACATTAATGACAATTTGGCTTAAATAAAAATCGCATGAAAGCAACGTTTGATTGTTGTGTTTCATGCGATTTCGTCGTTTTAAGATCGATTGCCGAAAAAATTGACGTCAACAGGCAGGAATACTGCCATGCTGAAGTCATTTTTTGGGGAAAAACAGAAAAAATGGAAAGATCGATCAAACAGGAATTCCTTGGTAAAGTGATCCAATCACCAAATCCTCACTTTTTCTGAAATTCCTCATTTTATTGATAGAAACACCTGTAAAGGTTGATATGACGGGATTTTTTTCCGGTTTCTTTTGTAAGGCAGTGACAAGTGATGTGAGCTTGTTCACAAACCGGAAACCGTATGAGGAATGGTATGCGGTGCCGGAAAGTAATAACAATAGTGTATATTCCATAATCAGATACGTATTTTTGAGCGTTTACATTTATATTAATGTTATACCAACCTCGTGTGACATATAGTCCCATCAGCTGTGAGAATCGAAATGACTATCTTCTTTTTTGGCTATATAATTTGCTCCAGAGTTAAGAACAAATTAGAAATTTCAATCAAAGGAGATCAATTAAAATGGATATCAATATGGCGGACACGACTTTCATGTTCCTCGCAACGGTAATGGTCTTGCTGATGACCCCGGCTTTATCTTTATTTTACGGAGGGATGGTCAGGGCAAAAAATGTTCTGAGCACAACCATGCATAGTTATGCAGCTATTGTAGTAGTGGTGATACAATGGATACTTTTAGGTTATTCCTTGTCATTCGGAGGAGACAACGCAATCATCGGCGACTTCTCATTTGCTTTTCTGAATAATATCGGTTTCGCCCCAGTTGATTACGCTCCGACAATCCCGCATCAACTGTTCATGATGTTCCAATTGGCATTTGCGATCATCACCCCTGCAATCATTTCCGGAAGCGTTGCGGAAAGAATGAAGTTCCCGGCGTATCTGGCATTCGTATTGCTGTGGACAACCTTGGTCTATGACCCGATCGCACATTGGGTATGGGGCAACGGTGGTTGGATCCGTGAAATGGGCGCTCTCGACTTCGCAGGCGGAACGGTTATTCACGTCAGCGCCGGCATTTCAGCGCTTGTGGCCGCAATATTTGTCGGTAAAAGAACCAACAAAGACTCTGTCCGACCGCATAACATCCCGATGACGATGATCGGCGCCGGCTTGTTGCTGTTCGGCTGGTTCGGCTTCAATGCAGGCAGCGCGCTCAGCATCAACGGCATTGCAATGAATGCGTTCATCACAACGACTGTATCGGGAGCTGCTGCTGGATTCAGCTGGCTCATGTGCGAATGGGTCCTCCACAAAAGACCGACTGCTTTAGGCTTGGTCAGCGGTATCATCGCCGGACTTGGCTCGATCACGCAAAGCGCTGGTTACGTCAGCCCATTCTCAGCGCTGCTTATCGGGTTCGTCGGTGGGATACTGTGTTTCTTCGCTGTCACTGAACTGAAAAAGAGAATTGGTTATGATGATGCACTCGATGCTTTTGGTTGTCATGGCGTCGGCGGAATTTGGGGCGGAATCTCAGCCGGGATTTTCGCGACATCCACAATCAATCCGGATATCACAGGTGGGGTGGTGGACGGAAACGCGACACTGCTGATCGCTGAAATCATCAGTATCGTGGCGGTTACTGCTTATTCTGCTATCGTTTCTTTTGCCATTCTGAAACTGATCAGCCTCGTTATGCCAGTAAGGGCCTCCGAGGAGGAAGAGGAAGATGGCTTGGACTATTCTTTGCATGGAGAAACGGCTTACGGTTCAGTCAGCACTGCAGGTCTTGCTGTTGGTGCGCATGATTCGGTTGCAATTCCAGCTGCTCCATCCATTTCCCCGAAAAAGCAGTTCGGTGCAGAAGTGGTAGCCATGGATGAAGCCGTTGTGGTGGAAAACCACGCGACAGCAATCCCGGGCAAAAAAGCGCATAAAACTGCCAAAATGACCAAAGTGGAAATCTTGATCAATGAAAGCAAATTCGATCATCTGAAAAAAGCCTTGAATGGCATCGGCATCACCGGCATGACGGTCGTGAATGTGTTCGGCTACGGCGTGCAAAAAGGGCATACGACTTATTACCGCGGAGTGGAAACCGATGCGGATCTGTTGCCTAAAGTCCGGGTGGAAGTCGTGATCAGCAACGTGCCGCTCCAACAAGTGATCGAAACCGCCAGAAAAGCGTTATATACCGGCAATATCGGTGACGGAAAAATCTTCGTCTATGATGTTGAAAATGTCATCCGCGTCAGCACAGGCGAAGAAGGCGCGCAAGCATTGACGTACAACGGCGATGCAGAGTTATTGCGTGCGACTTCCTGATTGAAGCAATATCCTAAGGGCAGCGAAGTTGAATGTTTTGTCTTAGGCCCATCCAAATAAAAGATGAAGCACTTATCAGAGTTGAATTCTGACAAGTGCTTCATCTTTTTTTAATTTCGGAAAATAGGTGGGCACATACAGGACAGCGAATCAATACCGCTTGTGTGTCCATTGGCGGTATAATGAAGGTGAATTTATAGAAGAAGTTCCGGTTTTCTGATCCCGAAACAAGCGGCAAGGAATAGCGCAGGAATGAGTAGATGGGCAGGAAACAGAATCCAGGAGGTGGATTTCATGGCTAAGAAGGCAAGCAATGATGCAAACGGAATCCTTTTGTTGAAAAAATGGTGGTTTTGGTTGATTTTGGTTGTGGCGGTCGGGATGATGGTTGTATTTGGTGAAAGAACAGATAAGGTGGAAACAAACGCATCCACTACAGCAGCGCAAACTGCAATAGCTAACTTTGAAGAAATGGCGGCTGCATCCAGCATAGAAAAAGCTGAGGCGGATAAACAGGCAGCGGAGGCCATCCGAGCGGCTGAAGAGAAAGCGAATGCTGAAGCTCAAGCCAAAGCGCAGGCTGAAGCAGAGGCAAAACTCAAGGATCCCGCGAATTACCGGACGGATATCACCTATGATCAATTAGCGCAGGCTCCCGATGATTATAATTCTGAGATGATTGCGTTGTCCGGTCGGGTCATTCAAGTGATGCAGGGTGAGGAATCTTCACAAATGCTGGTTTCGGTTGATGATCAGGAGGGTGCCGTCATTTTTTTGGGATACGAATCGAATATAAATGAATCCGGGATTTCGGAAAATGACCTCATCAAATTTTATGGCACGGCGGCTGGAACGATCAGCTACGAGTCCACCCTTGGAGAAACCATTACGGTGCCGGCTGCCTTTGTATATATGATGGAGCTGCAATAATTTGCGACCGAAAAAATGATGATATCTAAGGTTTAGCAGAAACAGCCGATTCAGCAAGTTTGCTGCTGATTTTGCAAATTTCATCCCCAATGCCGGCTGGCTGTTCACGCCGGGTACGGCATGGCCATCGGAGGCAGCTTATTTCTGAGCATACATTCATTTTCCAAACAGAAGGGGCTGCATCAAACCAGAAAATACTATTCTGATTTTGATGCAGCCTCATTCACTTTTTATACAATTATGCGGAAACGACTGTAAAAAGCAACGTTAGTCAGTGATGACCCAGTATTGTGAGCCATCGCTATTACGATCCATGAACCCATATTCGATAAAATAGCGACGCACAGTCACATAATCATCGTGGGCCGTTTTAATAATGTCGTTGACTTCCTTCTCGGAATATTTCTTGCCTTGATCAAAACGCTTCAAAATATGCTGCAGTACCATAATTTTGCGTTTTTCCTTGCTTGGGAAAATATCCACTGCCCCATCCAATCCGTTTTTAAAATAGGTTTGCAGTACTTTTTCCCGTTCCGTCTCTGTAATTCCATAGCGTGTATCCACGATTGTTTCCTCCTTATGAATAGGGCTATCTTTCATGGGTACTCTGCTGTCCAGGTTGGCCATCAGCGCAAGAAAAATTTTTGCCTGCCTTTCCTTTTCCTTCAGCTTGAATCGATGTTGCCGAATGGTCGAGATACTTCCCGAAGAAGACCGCTCCAATACTTCCTTATCGGATAGCCCTTGATGAAATAGCTGTAGCATTTCCCTTTGGATGTCAGATAATCCTGTATATTTTTTGTCTAATTGAATCAGTGTTTCGAAAACCGAGCCATGCGATTGCTGTATGTGTACGCGCATAGCCTTTTCCGCTTCATAAAGTACCTCTCCTATTGGGTAGATGATGCCCTGTTGGTAGGTTTGACGGCAAAATAAGCAGGCGTAGCTTTCAGCATGCTGATCAAATCGATAGCCGTTTTGTAATTCTAGTAATGTGCTGTTGTCAATCATAAAACCCCATCCCCCTTTCTATTTGTTATGTAAACAATTATATGATTCGTTATTCTATTTGTAAACAAAAACTATAAATGTTTGTTGAAGTGTGGTTTTGATTTTCCTTGCAAAAAGATAAGCACCGAAGCGAGAATCCCGACTGGATATTCCAGTAAGGTTCAAGCTAGCGGGGCTATTTAAGATTGCATGAGATGCAGCTGATCAGCATTTATTAGAAAGACTGCGTAATTTTGTAATATCCTAGTTTTCTGAGATAATAAGGATGACGGAATGTTCTTTTTTAAGATGGGGAGGGATCATCTGATGGAGTCTAAAATGCCCCCGAATGGCAATAAACAATGGCTGAATTTTGCTATGACAACTGTAATTTTTCTGATTGTGCTGAATTTTTTCATTTCCCCCGGTCTGCAGGAAAATCCGGTAACGGAAGTGGATTATAAGACGTTTGTTTCAATGCTTGAAGGAGGCAGTGTCGAATCGGTTCTGGTGGAGGAAACACGGATAGAATTCACAGCGTTGGACGATGAAGGGGAGGAAGCCATCTTCATCACGGGAAGAATGGAAGATCCCCAGCTCACTGAACGACTGCTGCTGACTGATGCAAAGTTCGAAAAAGAGATTATCGAAGAAAGTTCTCCTCTTGTCGATTTTTTCCTGATCTGGATTTTGCCTTTTGCGTTATTGTACGCATTTTGGGGATTCATGATGCGCAGGCTGCAAGGGAGAATCGGGGGAGTCGGCAATGAAATGAAATTCGGCAAGAGCAATGTCAAGATATACGCTGAATCTGAAACAGGAAAAACATTTGAGGATGTGGCGGGACAGGATGAAGCGAAGGAAGCACTCTGGGAAGTGATCGATTTCCTGCATAATCCCCAAAAATACCGGGAAATCGGCGCAAAGATGCCAAAAGGGATTCTGCTGGTCGGACCTCCAGGGACCGGCAAGACGCTGCTGGCAAAGGCGGTCGCAGGAGAAGCCAGAGTGCCATTTTTCTCGATATCGGGATCTGAATTCATGGAGATGTTCGTCGGTGTGGGTGCTGCCAGAGTCAGGGATCTGTTCGATAAAGCCCAGGAAAAGGCCCCTTGTATTGTTTTCATCGACGAAATTGACACCATTGGCAAGAGCCGTAACTTGTCAGGGATCACCGGTAACGATGAGCGGGACCAGACACTCAATCAGCTGTTGAATGAAATGGACGGTTTTTCCTCGGAAAAAGGTGTGGTGATCCTGGCAGCAACGAACAAACCTGAAGTTCTCGACAAAGCGCTGTTGCGGCCAGGTCGGTTTGACCGGCGCATTCCCCTTGAACTTCCGGATATTGCCGGTAGGGAAGCGATTCTGAAGGTGCATGCAAAAACTGTCAAAATGACGGAAGATGTCGATCTGAAGGGAATAGCAAAGTACACAGCCGGCAGCTCAGGTGCCGACCTGGCCAACCTGATAAATGAAGGCGCTCTCCACGCCATAAAGGAAGGCCGCAGCAAGATAAACCAATCCGATTTGGAGTATGCGTTGGAAGTCATACTGGCCGGATACCAGCGGAAAAATGCGATCCTCTCGAAAGAAGACAAATTGGCGATAGCGTACCATGAAATAGGCCATGCAATCGTTGCCGCGAAACAGACCGATTCCGCGCCAGTCAATAAAATCAGCATCATCCCAAGGACTTCCGGCGTCCTCGGCTACACGATGCAGTCGGAAGACACGGATCACGTTCTGATGAGCCGGGAAAAGTTTCTGAACAAGATCATCACCTACATGGGCGGACGCTCTGCCGAGGAGGTCATCCTGAATACGGTCACATCCGGGGCGGAAAATGACATAGAGGCCGCAACGGCTATTGCGAGAGCGATGGTCACGCGCTACGGTATGAGTGAAAAATTCGATATGATGGCTTTGGAAACGATCAATAATCCCTATTTGGGAACGGATGTAACGTCACTCGTATCGAATGAAACCTCTGCGAAAATCGATGATGAGGTTTTGCTCATCATTAAATTCTCCCATGAAAAAGCCAAGGAAATCATCAGGGGAAACTTGCCGAAAATGCATGAAATTGCCAACTATCTTCTTGAAAAAGAAACCATGACCGGCGAGGAATTCATGGAAATGCTGATGGAAGAAGCATGAGGGATGAGGAGGAGACAGGCTGATCAGTTTATTTGAAAAGGGTTTCTTTTTGTTCGGTTTAGGAAAAATTAATAAAATTTAACTTGACATATCAAGGGGTCTGACGTTTTTATCAGGAAAAGGATTTGAATTATTCAAAAAAAACCTGTAACATAATAAATACGTTATTCTTGATGGAATTTCTGTGCACTATCCATACAATTGATGGAGTAGCAATACAACAAAAAGAGGAGTGATGTGCAACATGTTAAACTTGAACTGGAAAAAAATAGGGACGACTGCCAGTCTATCTCTGACACTTTTGGTGGCCGGTTGCGGGCAAGCGGGAACAGAAAACGGTGGATCAACCGAAACCGCAAGCATCAGTGAACAAATGGGCTATAAGATTACAGGCCTTGAGCCTGGTGCCGGGCAAACCGAATTGAACGAGGAAGCTCTTGTTGCGTACGAAAATCTGGCCGGTTGGGAACAAGAAATGTCATCTACAGGAGCGATGCTATCTGCCGTGGATGACGCCATCAAAAACAATGAACCGATTATGTTTACGGCTTGGTCTCCGCACTATATGTTCGCTAAATGGGACCTGAAGTTTCTAGAGGATCCTGAAGGTGTTTTCGGAGAGGAACAAGAGGTTTTGACGATTGTCAGAAAAGGCTTAAGAGAGGATACGCCCGCTGCGTATTCAATTCTTGATAAAATCTATTGGGAAGTATCGGATATCGAAAACGCCTTGTTGACATCTTTTGAAGAAGATTTAGAGATGGATGCGTTAGCGCAACGTTGGGTGGAAGAGAACCCGGAGGCTGTTGCAGAGTGGACCGAAGGAGTGGAACCAGTGGATGGAATACATATCGAATTGGTCTCAACACCTTGGGATTCAGAAATGTTCACAGCGAACGTCGCTAAAATCGTATTGGAGCAACATGGGCACGATGTTACGCTTACGCTAGTCGATCCGTCCATCATGTTCAAATCTGTTGCAACGGGAGATGCGGATGCTTCGCTATCTCCGTGGATGCCTACTACGCATGCTGATCAATATGAGGCATACGAAGATGAATTTGAGAATTTGGGGCCATGCTATGAAAATGCTAAAATCGGATTAGCGGTACCGACATATATGGAAGAGGATTCACTCGCGGATTTCGAACCGGCTGAGTAAGCATTCCGAAGTCCTTAAAAATGAATAGGATTAATGAAGCGGTCAGCCTTTAGTGAAGGGCTTCCCGCTTTTTTTTCAGTCTTTTTAGACTATCATTCCAATTAAAATTCAGCATAAATCTGAGGGTGCATAGCGCAGTTGTGACATAAGTCCCACCTTTTTTTGTTGGCTTCAATTATATTAAAAAAGACCTCCGAAGAAGTCTTTCCGTTGGTTCGCCATAAAAGAAAATGCTCATTAATAGGAGTTTGTTTAGCCATTATTTTTTGATTTCATATACGCATCAACTGCCGATAGGATGATCCCGACTGCAAACAGACTGTAGCCGATTGATCTATTTTCGCCAAAAACAATTCCCGCCACTATCAATCCGAAAGCAATGGAAGCCAGCACACTGAGCCGTTTAGGTTTTGAACTTTTAATACTAATAAAGACCAGAGCTAAAAACAGAACAACTACTGCCACCACGTATAATTGTGACGGTGTCATGTATACCACTCCCATTCTTATAACTCGTTATTTCCAAACCTCATCCTGATAACATCATACACGAAAATTCAGGATAACCAAATCCATATGATATAGCGTTATGTTGGCCCGCAGAATTTTGATTAACAATTTTAGAAGCAGTAAAATAGAATTGAAGAACAAAGTACGAATTTTTGAGGTCCTTAAAACAATAGATTAAGTTCCATTTTGGCCAAAATCATTGCTTGTAGGTTCGGAAATGAGGGAGAGGAAAATGCGGATTTGTTTGCAATGGAATCACAAAATTCAACCCAAGCGAATTTCGGTTACACAGTCAAAGCGAGCGACAACAACTATGGTAAAGGGAGAATGTGCCCGGCTGGAAGGATGTGATAGCCATTACCGCAGGCGGATGAAATGAGTTTTACATTTTTTCCGAAAACGAGATCGGGTAAAGTTTCTGTAGGAGCTTTTGCAACTTTCGTAGTAATTTGGACTTTGGATATTGTTCTTATGCCAAAACTAGGAAGCGATTTGATGACTGGAGCAGGTGATCCTGCTTTATCCGATATACTGTTGGGACTTTTGGCGATAGCAGGGATTATTGCTATTTTTGTGGGATTAGTGACAGAAATGATTGCACTTTTCAGAAAAAAAGACCATTCCGTGTTGCTCATTATCGTCACTTTATTATGTTTTTTGATTAATGGTATCGTGGTATTGTTCCTTAGTGAGGGATTAATTTTGTAAAATAAATCAAAAGTGGCACAGCTGAAAGTAAGCCGCAAGCACATCCATTTGATGATGTGCTTGCAGCTTTTCTTGTTGATAAATGATGAGCTTTTCTGCGATTTATGGCATAATAAAAATCATAAGTACCAAAAATAGCTTCAGGAAGATTCAGAAGGGAGCAACCATGAAAAATACGAAAATATTCGGGATGTCGTTTGCCAGCGTCTATCCGTTGTATATTCAGAAAGCCGAGAAAAAAGGCCGCAAGAAAGAAGAAGTCGATGAGATCATTTTCTGGCTGACCGGATATGATGAGACGACGCTGCAGCAACAACTGGATAATAAAGTTGATTTCGAGACATTTTTTGCACAGGCGCCCCAGCTGAATCCCAATGTTTCACTTATCACAGGGGTCATTTGCGGTTACCGCGTTGAAGAGATCGAAGACAAACTTATGCAAAAGATCCGTTATTTTGATAAGTTGATCGATGAGTTGGCCAAAGGTAAGGCCATGGAGAAGATACTGAGGAAATAGGCTATACGTGAAAGCAAACATAAAATAATCAAGCTAATGGAGGAAACAGGATGGAATTCAAAAATGTTACAGTGATCAAGGAAGCTAATGTGTATTTTGACGGGAAAGTGACCAGCAGAACAGTCTTGTTCGAAAGCGGAGAGAAAAAGACACTGGGCTTCATGTTGGCCGGCGAGTACGAATTCAATACTGATGCTGAAGAAATCATGGAAGTACTGGGCGGCGACATGTCGGTCATGCTGCCGGGCGAATCTGAATACACACTCTACACCAAAGGCCAAAGCTATATCGTTCCCGCAAACTCATCCTTCAAGATGATCATCGAGAAATATGTGGACTATTGCTGTTCATACAAAAACGACTAAATCTGAAACACCACGTTTGCAGTGAACGTGTGGCAGTACAGGCAAACCAACTGATTTCAACAAATAAACCAGCTCGAAAACGGAGTTCGTCTATCGAACTTTCATTTTCGGGTTGGTTTTTATAGAGAGCGCACTTGATTAAAAGTATTTCGGCGTGGCAGTGGCTTCTATCTTATAGTTGATTATATTACGCAACACTGAGTCACGCAAAGTACACTCCCAGTAAATATTAAAAAATAAATTTGGTAGTATAATCAATTTATGGAGTCGACATATTGGTGGCTTAGTGGCAGGAATAATGGGGCTCAAAGGGAAGGTAGTGATGGATATGACGAAAGTCGAGCAGCACAAGGAAATTTGCGAAAGACTGAACCAACTGTATGCGGCAAAGAACAAAGACTACGGGGATAGTTTTGGCGACAGCTTCCAAGAGTATGGGTTGACGATGCCGGCTATCCGATTGGATGACAAACTGCACCGCTTCAAACAACTGATCAAGCAAGAGGCCGAAGTCAAGGACGAGAGTATTACGGACACGCTGATGGATTTGGCGAATTACGCAATCATGACCATCATCGAAATCGAGAACAAAGCATAATGTTGAGCAAAATAGTATCAATTGCCTCAACCAAAAAGATAGACGATACAAGAGCTTGGATGCTCTGGTATCGTCTATCTTTTTAAATCGTTATGCTGTTGATGAAGCGGGCAATTCTCGGATCGGTGGTGCTTTCGAAGAAGTCCTTGGTCGGACCATCGAAACCAACTTTGCCGTCCTCCAGGAAGAGCATACGGTCCGCTGCTTCCCTCGCGAAGTCAAGGTTGTGCGTCACGATAATCATGGACAGCTTCTCGGAAGCCAGTTCCTTCAGGACGCGTAGTACTTCCGCCTCCAACTCAGGATCAAGAGCGGAAGTGGGTTCGTCGAACAGGACGAATTCTGGCTCCATGGCCAAGGCGCGCGCGATGGCCACGCGTTGCTGCTGCCCGCCCGATAGTTGGTCCGGGTAATGATCCAGTTTGTCGGCCAAGCCCACTTTGGTCAGCAGGTTTTTGGCTCTGGCAGTCGCCTCCGTTTTCGAAAGTTTCAGGACCGTGATCGGGCCTTCGATGACGTTTTCCAATACCGACAGGTGCGGGAAGAGGTTGAAGCTCTGGAACACCATCGCCGTTTCTTTGCGGATGGCCATCATCGTTTCTTTCGATATTTTGGAGCTGAAATCGACCTCAAGATTGCCGTTCTTCAGGATGCCGCTCTCGGGCACTTCCAACAGGTTCAAGGTGCGGAGCAGGGTGGACTTGCCCGAACCGGATGGGCCGACGATGACGGTCGTTTCACCTGTTTTGAACGTCAACGAGATGTCCTTGAGGGTGTGAAAGTCACCGAAGGATTTTTGGATATTTTTTATTTCGATCATGTCGTCACGCCTTTTTCAGATATTTGGAAGTTCTGATTTCCAATTTGCCTTGGATCCAAGTCAACACTGTACTGATAAGGAGATAGACCACAGCCACTTCCATATACAGAATCAACGGTTCATAGGTAACGGAAGCGAACTGCTGCCCGACCATCGTCATTTCGATGATTGTGATGCTGGATGCCAACGAGGTCGATTTCACCAAGGAGATGAAGTCATTCATGACGGCCGGCAAGGCAATCCGGATGGTCTGCGGGAAGATGATCCTTTTCAGGACCTGTCCGTGCGTCATGCCCAATGAGTCGGCTGCTTCCCATTGCCCTCGCGGGATGGACAGGATCGCGCCACGAATGGATTCGGCCGAATAGGCACCGCTGTTCAGGGCGAAAGTCAGAATAGCGGCGGTCCAGGCATCCAAGGTGATGTTCAGTTTCGGCAAACCGAAGAAGACGATGAACAATTGGATCAAAAGCGGGGTGCCACGGAATACCCAAACATAGAACCAAGCCAGCCCTTTCAACAACCTGCTTTTAGAAATCCGCATGACTGCGGTAAGGACAGCCAGGACAAGCGACAAGGCAAAGGAAATCAGCGCCAAGGGGATGGTGACGGTAAATCCTGCTTCCAGAATTGGCCATAGGGCGTTTTCGATTATGGATAATGTATGCTGCAAAATTTACTCACCAATCCTTTTTCTTATTCGTTGGCTCCGACGCTGATGTCTTCACCTAGGTATTTTTCGAAGATTGCTTTGAAAGTGCCGTCTTCTGTGCGGGCTGCGATGATTTCGTTCAGTTTGTCCTGCAGGTCTGTGTTTTCTTTTTGCAGGATAATGCCGACTTCGTCATTTGTAGGCAATTTTTCATCGATCAGTTTCAACGTGGAATCTGGATATTCCTCAAAGTAAGTCAAGAAAGTGATGTAATCATTGATTGTTCCGTCCGCACGGCCTGAAGTGATCAATTCAACTGCTTGATTGAAGCCGTCGACAGGAACGATTTCAGCGCCAAGGTCGCGGGCGTTCTGTGCGTAATTGCTTGTAGTGGATTGGGCTGATTTTTTACCGCTGTAGTCTTCCAAAGTTTGGATATCAGAGTCTGCGCTGACAGCCAATTGGCCATAGGACTCGAAATAAGCATCGGTGAAGTCATAGACCGCTTGTCGTTCTTCCGTGACCCCTACGTTGTTGATGACGATATCGTATTTATTGACGTCCAATCCGGCAATCAGGGAATCCCATTTCGTTTCGACGAAGACAGCTTCCACGCCCAAATCTTCAGCGATGACTTCCGCGATTTCCACTTCGAAACCGACCAAGTCGCCTGTTTCTGTGTCATGGTAGCTAAATGGCGGGTAAGTGCCTTCCACACCGATGCGCAATTGTTTGTTTTCTTCGATCGTTTTTAAGACGTTTCCTGCTGCAGCGGTGCTGGATGCTGTAGAGGTACTGTCCGAACTTGAGTCAGTTGTTGTTGCGCCACAAGCTGCCAAAGCCAAGCCTGCTGTACCCACGAATAAGATTTTTGATAATAGTTTCTTCATTATGTTTCACTCCTGTTTTTGTATTTTTGATATGTTGTCGGTCCTTCGACCGGAAAAATACTCCCCCACACGGTCGTTGCTGGTGATGAAAGCCTGCAAACCGACACTCCCTTACTTTTTGTCGTTCGAAGGCATGAGGAAATCTTATCACCAGTGCATGTAAGTAGCAAACAGTTATAATCGAACAAATTTGATAGGCAAAAGCGATCACCTAGGATTTATGAATGTTGCAAATTGCGCGACGATTAAGAAGGTTATCGGTCCCCATGTGAATCGTGTATAATATAGGAAACAACGAGAGATTCGCTGGCCAAGAAAGCGAACGGAATCAGGGGGAATTTGTATGACAGATGCATTGAAAAGATTGATCCAGGCAGCACAGCAACCGGAGGAAGCGGACCTGATCATCCAAAACGGAACAGTGGTGGATGTGTTTTCGCTGGAGACCTTTGAAGCGGACGTTGCGATCAAGGACGGATACATCGTTGGCATCGGTACCTATCCGAACGGGAAGCAAGTGGTGGATGCTTCAGGCAAATATGTCATGCCGGGCTTTATCGACGGGCATATCCACATCGAATCGACGATGGTGACACCGTCGGAATTTTCGCGTGCGCTCATCAAACACGGTGTGACGACCGTTGTGACTGATCCGCATGAAATCGCGAACGTCGCAGGAACAATCGGCATCGACTTCATGTTGGAGGACGCTGCCAACGCAGACATGGATATTCTGATGAAGCTGCCTTCGTGTGTGCCGGCAACGCCCTTCGAGCAGAACGGGGCAACGCTGACTGCAGATGATCTCCGCCCTTATTTGACCCATCCGACCGTTATCGGCCTGGCGGAAGTGATGGATTATCCATCCGTTTTGAATGCAAATCCGGATATGCTTGAAAAGATACAAATGACCACAGAAGCTGGGCTTGAAGTCGATGGACACGCGGCCGGTTTGCCGGATGCCGCATTGAATGTCTACAGCACAGCAGGAATCCGCAACGATCATGAGGCGGTGACTGCGGAAGAAGCGATTGCGCGGATACGCCGGGGCATCCATGTGTTGGTGCGGGAAGGTTCCGCCGCGAAAGATTTGTTGGCGCTGTTGCCGGCCATCAATGAAAGGAACAGCCGTCGTTTTTCATTCTGCACAGACGATAAGCATCTGGACGAATTGGCCGAAGAAGGAACCGTCAATTATGCCGCGCAGCTGGCCATCCAACAAGGATTGGACCCGCTGATCGCCATCCAGATGGCTACGCTCAACAATGCAGTGTGCCACGGCATCCATGACAAAGGCGCAATTGCACCAGGCTATCTTGCGGATATCCTGATCACAGACAACCTGGAGACTCTGCGTCCGGAAACAATCATCAAAGGCGGACGTCTGCTGGATCTGGGCGCTTTAAGGAGCGTCCGCGCAACTGTCCCGGAGGCTGTCCGATCCTCTCTTCATTTAAAGAAAGTGACAAAAGACGACTTACAGATCCCGCTTCTTGAAGGTCAGCAAGCTTGGGTCATCGGGGTTGTGCCGGGCCGGATCATTACGGAGAAAATCGCAGCGGATGTGCGGACAGAGGACGGCTTCTTTGTTGCGGATCCAGAAAATGATCAAGTGAAGATGGTAGTGTGCGAACGCCATCACAAAACCGGCAGCATCGGTGCTGGAATCGTCAGCGGACTCGGTCTGAAACGGGGCGCGATTGCTTCGACCGTAGCTCATGATTCGCATAATCTGGTCGTTGCCGGAACGAATGATGCAGATATGCTGCTGGCGATCGAGGAAGCGGAACGGATGCAAGGCGGACTCGTCATCGTTGATGGCGGCAAAGTGTTGGCGTCAGTCCCTCTGCGGGTCGGCGGCATCATGTCGGAAAAACCGTACGAAGAAGTGATCGAGGAATTGCATAAGTTGCATAAGCAGTTGGCTATGCTGGCGGAGGAATCGCAGAACATTTTCATGATCCTCTCGTTCCTGTGCCTCCCGGTTATCCCGCGCCTGAAATTGACGGATAAAGGATTGTTTGATGTGGATTCCTTCCAGCATATCGAAGTCGGGATTCCGATGTAAAACCATTCATTTCACTGTAGTCCGGAAAGGCAGGGGTTCTTTATGGCGATTTCATTCGGTGAATTCATTCAGTTGCTGCTGTCGAGCCCGGCTATTGCGGTGACGGTGGCCTTGACGCTGGGCGTGGTTTTGGTGAACGGGTGGACGGATGCGCCGAATGCCATCGCCACCTGCGTCTCGACAAGAAGCATGACGCCGCGGAACGCCATCTTGCTGGCGGCTGTGTTCAATTTTTTAGGCGTATTTGCGATGACAGCGATCAATGCGAAAGTTGCCCAGACGATGGCGAAGATGGTTGATTTTGGCGGAAATACGGAAGATGCGGTCGTAGCGCTGTGTGCGGCGCTCTTCGCGATTGTGGTATGGGCCACTGCTGCATGGTATTTTGGCATCCCGACAAGCGAAAGCCATGCCTTGATCGCTGGGGTATCAGGGGCTGCGATTGCGTTGCAGGGAGGCATCAGTGGCATCAATGGGGCGGAATGGATCAAGGTGCTTTATGGCTTGATACTTTCCACCGTTATGGGGCTGTCTCTGGGGTTCCTGGTCGTGAAGCTGGTCGGCGCGCTGTTCAAGGACATTGAGCGGCAAAGCACGACAACCTTCTTCCGCAACAGCCAAATCGCCGGTGCAGCTGCGATGGCCTTCATGCATGGGGCCCAGGACGGCCAGAAGTTCATCGGCATTTTCCTGCTGGGCATCGCTTTGTCGCAAGGGAATGCCGCGACTGATTTCATTATCCCTGTCTGGCTGATGTTGTTGTGTTCCACGGTCATGGCCTTGGGAACGGCAATCGGCGGCGGGAAAATCATCAAGACGGTCGGGGTCAATATGGTGAAGCTGGAGACCTATCAAGGCTTCAGCGCTGATTTTGCCGGTGCCTTGAGTCTCTTGACGGCTTCGCTCCTGGGGCTGCCGGTGAGCACGACCCACACCAAGACAACGGCCATCATGGGAGTGGGTGCGGGCAGGCATATGTCGAGCGTGAACTGGCTGACGGTCAAGGAAATGGTTTATACGTGGGTGTTGACATTTCCAGGCTGCGGCCTTGTCGGGTATTTGATGGCAAAGCTGTTCATTCTGATATTTTAGGGGGTGCTCCGTGTATGTTCAAAAAGAAGACGGAAAAGTTGGATTATTTTGATGAGTTCATCAAGCTTGCTGAATGGGGTGTTGAATCGGCGGACTTCCTGAAGCAAGTATTGGTGGATTATCCGGTTGCTGAGCTCATCCAAAAATTGGACGAGATGCATGAAATCGAACACAATGCCGACCTCGCCAAATACAGATTGATGCGCTATATGTACAATGATCTGTTGCCGCCTTTCGACAGGCAGGATGTGATTGCGCTGGTCACCAGTCTGGACCATGCCATCGACATGATTGAGGATGTCATGATCCACATTGAAATCTATCAACCACAGAACATCACCCCGGGAATCAACCGATTCCTGGATCTGGTGGGAAAGTCAGCCGAGGAATTGCTTACAGCGGTGCGGCTCTTGAAAACCTACAAGAAATCGCAAAAAGAGATCCACGCAGTCATCGACCGGATCAATGCCTGTGAAAAGGAAGGCGATCTGCTGTACATCCAATCCATGCGCGAACTCTATCGGAGCAATACGGATACCGTCAGCACCGTCATCCTGGGGAAAATCTATGAATCGTTGGAGGATTGCTGCGACGCCTTCAAGGACGTGACCAAATTTGTGGAAGAGATCGCGTTGAAGTACGCATAATCCGGGATTGTCCGATAAAGCGGAAGAATCGGACAAGTGGAGTCAGTTTGTTTTGTTGGTTGTCCGATAATGTGGAGAAATCGGACAAGCGGAGTAAGCTTGATTTGCTGGTTGTCCGATAAAACGGAAGAATCGGACAAGCGGAGTCATTTGGTTTTGCTGGTTGTCCGATAACGCGGAAGAATCGGACAAGCAGAGTAAGCTTGATTTGCTGGTTGTCCGATAAGGCGGAAGAATCGGACAAGCGGAGTAAGCTTGATTTGCTGGTTGTCCGATAACGCGGAAGAATCGGACAAGCGGAGTAAGCTTGTTTTGTTGGTTGTCCGATAACGCGGAAGAATCGGACAAGCAGAGTAAGCTTGATTTGCTGGTTGTCCGATAATGCAGAGGAATCGGACAACCAGAGCAAGTTAATGGCGGGACTCTCAGGCAAAAGGGTGTTGGAAGGGAATCTCGCGTTGGCAGCAGACATTTTTCCCCGCTAAGGTAGTTTTATCGGGTTTTCTGACTGTGGGTTGAACTGATTTTGCCCGCCATAATGGTATTGAAGGGTTATTTCTGAGCGTAAAATCAAGGCCCATACAGAAATAAAGAGGCGGCATCAAAACTAGAAAGTATTATTCTAGTTTTGATGCCGCCCTATTTAGCTATATGGTCAAAAAGATGCCATCAACTATAATCTATTGCCTATGTACCGAAATTATTGGTCCAAGGATGGATCCATTTCTCCAGTGGAATAACGAATATGTCCGTCCCAGTTTCTCGCATGCATACTGATGCCGTTCATGTGATGGTCGTCTTCCGTGTGGTGACGGAGATGAGTGGCGTGGCTACGAACATACTGACCGTGATTTTCATATGTCACCGTATCCATCATCGCTGCATCTACGGGAGTTGCGACAGCGAAGGTGGTCAATGCGGTAAAAGAAATAAGGCCAATCATCAAATATTTTTTCTTCATGGGTAAGTTCTTCCTTTCTATGTATACTGGCTATAGTTTATGTGGCTGTTTCAGTGTTGTTGATCGGACAAATGAAACGATCAACAACACGGGATCGCTTGATCCTTCTTCAGTATACTAAGGAAGTGTGTAGAACAGATGTAGTTAAGAAATCAAATAAATGAATGGGCGATTAGTTGAATTTTGCGCAAGGGTATGACATAATATATTTGAAAATTAAATAACTTCTTTATCAAGAGAGATCGAGGGACTGGCCCGATGACATCTCAGCAACCGACCCCTGCGCGAGCGCAAGGGCACGGTGCTAAATCCTGCAGAGCAATCTGAGAGATAAGAAGAGCAAAGCGATATTCCCGACTCTTCTTGTTTAAAGAAGGGTTTTTTGTTTTCAAAAAAACAATCTGGAGGGAAACGCGATGACAATGACAAAAGAACAATTCGAGCGCTGCGAAAGAATGGAAGCAGCAGGCGGCCCAAAAAGCCAAGCCGAGGCCATGCTGTATCATCAGTACAAGCAGCAAAAACAACAACTGGAGGATGCAAGACAGCTCGGAAAGGAACAGTTCCAGAGCGACATAATCGAAAAAATATTGGAAGTGCAGCAGCTTGAGCACAGCCTCGAAAAGCTGCAAGGACAGCTTCAGAACGAGAAGAGTACGTTGGGAAACATGACCAAAACACTGGTGCTCTTGGGGGATGAACTGTAGAGGTCAGCTCCGATGAGGAGTGCACTCATCGGAGGACAGGTGGCGTCTGTGAATTCAACTCCGGGGAGCGAATGCTGGCCGGAGGAGGCTGCGTGGCGATCGGCGGAACTCCGGCGAAGCCGCGTTGGTTGGAGGTAATAATCTTTTGGGTGTTGTCCTCCGGCGAGAGAACCCTAACCGGAGGAAAATTAGAGCTCCGATGAGGAGTGCACTCATCGGAGAAAAACTTGCGCCAAAAAAACCAACTCCGGGGAGCGAATCGATCGGAGTCAGCGTGATGGTGGTTTTTTGGCGTGGACGGGGCTCTACAAGTTACTGTTCAAGTGAGTCGGGTTTCCAGGATGCGAGAGTCGAGTAGTCCTGTCAATAGAACTCGATGACTGCATCCTCGAAGCCGTTGGAACTCAAAAATGAAGTCAGCAATGATTCGACTCTTTTATCCGCTTCATCCAAAAAGCCCTGACTGATTTTCTCTTCTTCCAGTTGTTGTTTATTGACGTTTATTTCATCAAAAATTATCTGGCTGGGATAATCCGAAAAAATAGTGCCTTTAATGTCTTCGACTCTCGTTTTTTCGGTCTCCACAACGTTATCGAGTATCTGGGATTTTGGGACTCTGACTGATAATTGCTTGGTTTCTTCGTTATAGGTCATCTGAAGTTCAGAAAGATCGGTCCCGGCTTTCAGATAGCCGGAATACTCAATCAGCTTAATGGCTTCCGCATAGTCAAAATCACCGAGACCGAATATTGTAGTACTCTGGTTTGTTCGGCTGATGATGACGTCGCTGTACTCATACTTTAGTGTCGTCCATTCTGACAGCTCCACCAGTTTTTCCTGAACTAGAGCTGTTTCGGAGCTCCTGTTCGTGCGGGTGGAAATCAAATCGGTTTCGGTGAATATGAGATATCCTGCCATCCCAATAACCAATAATAGTAGTATCTTTTTCATAACAAAATCTCCTCCTCGGCAATCTTAACCCATCAGCGTTTACGCAAAGTGGGTACACTATGGTTCGTAAAACGGCTTTTTTGATTTGAACTAATTGACAATATTTTAACATGTTTTTTTGAAAATGATTTGTAATCTCAAATAAATATTCATTTGATTTCAGCGACTGCACTGTGGAATTATCAATGGGAAGCAAAAAGAGGAGGAGTATTTATGAATTTGAAAATGAAACGGATCTACGAGACACCTGAAAAAGCGGACGGCTTCCGGATCCTGGTTGATCGGTTGTGGCCGCGTGGAGTCAAGAAGGAGACTGCCCAGCTGGATGCATGGCTGAAGGACAGCGCGCCTTCGCCGGATCTGCGTAAATGGTTCGACCATGATCCCAAAAAATTTACCGCCTTCAAGGAACGCTATGAAGAGGAACTGTTGATGAACCCGTCGACAGCTGCTGCCATAGCGGAGATCCTGAAGCAGTTGGAAGCGGCCGATGTCACATTGGTCTATGCCGCGCGGGACCCGGAAATCAATCACGTCGTCGTGCTCCGGGATTTTTTGGAGAGCCAGCGAAAATAGCTGTTTGTTTGCATGCGTTTAGCGAAAGAGCGGCATCCCAAGCGGATTTCGGAAAAAGAAACTGTCATCTAGGTAGGATTTTTTAC
Organism: uncultured Trichococcus sp.; assembly: GCF_963663645.1. Lineage (NCBI taxonomy): Bacteria > Bacillati > Bacillota > Bacilli > Lactobacillales > Carnobacteriaceae > Trichococcus > uncultured Trichococcus sp. Next base: position 488,764 of record NZ_OY760503.1, on the reverse strand, counting down.
GGGGAATGTTGTTATCGTTTCAATATTTTTATTGATTTTTTCCACGAAAATGCTGCCAGTATTTCTTCCTCAGCATGTAGTGGAACAGGGCGAAAGGGACACTCATCAAAAAAAGAACCGCTACAACTGGAAAACGCATAATCAACAACAGAAACCCACCGACCAAAGCCAGTATCCCCAACGATTGCGCAGGAAAGAGCCAAGGAAGCAAGAGACTATTCTTGAGTTTCGTCCGTAACGATCCATCAAACACCTGATAGAAAACGATGAAATAACAGGTTACTAGAAAGACAAGGACCGCCAAAACAACGAAAGCGGGAACAATAGAGGGCGAAAACCGCATGATTACCCGGAAATCCAGCCACAAAAACAGATAAATCCCATAAAATAAAAAGATGAATCGGTTGCTTTCCTTCCAAAGTCGCTGATACTCCTGAAGAAAGAAAGGCCCCACTGCAATTTCCCGCTGATTCCATATCAGTTCCCATATCAGTTCCCTTAAAACTGCACAGAGGCTTAGCGTTGCAGGGCCAATACCGAGCACAACGCCCCCAGCAACTACGCCCAGAAACCACAACAAGTTTAAATAGACGAGGGAAGATAACAACTGCATTCCCCGCATTAGAGCATGACTCAACGTACTTTCTGATTCTGACATAAAGCCCTTTACACCCCTTTTTATTTTTTCTGTACAGAATGAATAACTCCACCTTATAGTATAAAACGTTTACAAGGTTGTCAAATCAATAATAAAATTTAAAAAAGGGTTGACAAACATCTTCTGAATACGTATATTTGGGTTAGTAAAGCGCTTCACTTAATTAGAGCAACGTGGGAGGAGAATACAATTGGCTACGATTTATGACGTCGCAAAAGAAGCTGGTTTTTCCATTTCAACTGTTTCGAAAGTGTTGAACAACAGCACGAATGTGAGTGATCGGGCCAGAAAAAAAGTACTGGAAGCTATCGGGACTTTGGGTTATGTTCCAAGCTCGTCTGCACGCACGTTGGCAACAAAAAAATCAAACATGATTGGAGTGGTTTTCTCAGAAAATTTAGGTGTTGGTATGGCCCATCCCTTTTTTGGTCCTGTAATTGAAGGGTTCCGGAAGTTCGTCGATATGTATAATTATGACTTATTGTTTGTATCCAGAAGTATCAAAGGCGAAGAAAACTACACGGACCAGCTCATCCGCAGGGGTGTGGATGGCATTGTTGTCTTCAGTACCGATTCCGACCGATCCGATCTGGAAATCTATCGCGAATTGGGCATTCCTTGTGTCTTTATCGATATGGACGTGAGCGATTTCAACTCCGTGTACAGTGATAACTACCAAGGAGCAGTAATTGCGGTCGACCATTTAGTCGCTTTAGGGCATCAAAAAATTGCCCATATCCACGGGGAAAGCACCGGATTCATTGGTATAGAAAGAATGAGAGGATTCAATGATGCAATCAGCGCGCATCATCTGAACATACCGGAAACCTATATCGTGAACGGTGGCTATTACTCAACTGATGGCGGCCGGACAGCCATGATGAAACTGCTTCGCCTAGAGGAGCCACCAACCGCAGTATTTGTGTCTGGGGATCAAATGGCGATCGGGGCAATCCAAGCAGTCAAGGAGTATGGTTTGCGTGTTCCGGAAGATATATCGATTGTGGGATTCGACGATATCGAAATTGCCAAATACATGGAACCGGCTTTAACGACCATTGCACAGGATAAAGAAAAAATTGGGCAGCAAGCAGGAGCGTTGGCAATTGAGAGCATTCTGAACCCGGATCGCTTGCCGGTCAAGAAGACGATTCCTGTTCGGTTGATCAAGCGGGCAACAACAGCCGAACCGAAGAAATAGTGATTTTTTGTTATGGAAACATAGCAAAAAATTTTTAGCTAAAAAGTAAAGCGCTTTACATTAGTTGTAAGCGCTTAATAACGAAAGAGGAGCAATGACAAATGAAAAAATGGGCAAGTATTTTAAGTATCGTGGGTTTGACTTTAACGTTAGCAGCTTGTGGCGAGCCTGAACCGGATTTAACCATCACATCTTTTACGGATGAACTGCAACGACCAATCGACCGGTTTGAAGAGCTTTATGATGTCACAGTCGAGCTGCAGATCATCCCGACCGCGGATTACCGTCAAACGATGCAACCGGTCTTGGAAAGCGGTGATGGAGCACCGGATATCTTCACGGGTGAAATCGTATACATGCAGCAATGGTTGGATGCCGGCTACTGGACGAATCTTTCGGAAGATCCCTACAACGTGAATGAATGGGAAGACGACTATGTGGAATATGTCTATGACTTAGGTAAAGATCAAGATGGCAATGTGCGGGCACTTTCTTGGCAAACGACTCCGGGTGGTATTTACTACCGCAGAAGCATTGCTAAAGAGGTTTTAGGCACGGATGATCCAAAAGAAGTGGGCGCAATGATGTCAACCATGGATGGACTGTTCGAAGTCGGTGCAAAAATGAAAGAAGCGGGCTACGCCTTGTTCCCTGATGATGGATCCATATCCAAATTCACCAGCTTTGCCACGGGTGGCAGCGATCCACAGCCATGGGTAAATGAAAATAACGAACTGATCGTAACCGATGAGCGCCTTTCCTATTTTGACTATGCGAAAACGTTGAGAGATGAGCAATATTCTGCTCTTGCACCGGCATGGTCACCTTCTTGGTATGAGTCCTTCAATGGGCCGATCACCTATAACATGGGTTGGGAAGAATTAGAAGAAGATCCAAATGCAGATAGTCAGATCGAAGTATTCTCAGTAGCACTCCCAACTTGGGCACTGGATGCTGTCTTCAAGCAAGAAGCGGATACCAATGCGGGCGATTGGGCTGTCACGAATGGCCCGACACCGTACTTTGAGGGGGGAACATGGTTAGGCATCTATGAAGGATCCGAGAAGAAAGATCTAGCGTTTAAATTTGTCGAGATGATGACACACGATGAAGAATTCCTGACAGAATGGGCTAAAGAAACAGGGGACGTCTTAAGCTACAAACCTGTAACCGACGCAATCAAAGACGAGATTTCCGATGACTTCCTGGGTGGCCAAAACCATTACGAATTCTTCTTGGAAGAAGCAGAGAAGATTGATTCCAGTGTTGTCACACCTTACGACCAACAATTGAATGAATTGTTCGGTGCCCAAGTCGGCGCTTACGTTGAAGAACAAATCAGCAAAGAAGAAGGGATTCAAGAATTCTATAATCAAGTCAATAATGCCTTCCCGGATATTATTACACCTGATGAAAAATAACTGACTTATCATCTGGGGTTCTTTCGAAAGAATCCCGGATTTAATTTTTAATCTTGAGGAGGATTGGAATGGGTAAAAATTCAAATAAAGCTTATCTGTATATAGCACCCTTTGTTATCGTATTTTTAACATTTAATATCTACCCGATTTTGTTGACATTTTACTTCAGTCTCACGAGTTATTCCGGAATGGGTGGCATTGGGAATGCTACTTTTGTTGGGATCGACAATTACTTGCGCTTGGCACAGGACAATTATTTCGTAGAATCTCTTTTCAACACGCTCATTATCTGGGGGACTGGGTTTATCTTCCAAATAGCAATCGCACTTGGTTTAGCCCTCATTTTCTCTGATATCCAACTTAAAATCAAAGGTATCGGCTTTTTCCGGACACTCTTCTACTTGCCGAATATCATTACCGTGGCATCAGTGGCGCTCTTGTTCAGCTTAGTGCTGGACTGGAACTATGGTGCCTTGAACCAAATGCTGTTGGATTTAAATATCATCAAACAACCGATCAACTGGTTGAGCAGTGCCGTTTATTCCCGTGGTGCCGTATCGGCCATCAACACGTGGATGTGGTTTGGCCAAACCTTCATTATCCTGTTGGCAGGCATCACCGGCATTTCCACAGATTACCTGGAAGCAGCATTGATTGATGGCGCCAACTGGTGGCAGCGATTCCGTTACATTACCTTACCGCAACTGAAGCCAATCATGCTCTACGTCATGATCACTTCGCTTATCGGGGGATTGCAGATGTTCGACTTGCCGATGTTGTTGACCGACGGCATGGGGGCACCTCGCGGGGCATTGAACACCATGGTGCTTTACTTGTACAATCAAGCCTTCAAATACAACAACTTCGGTTATGCATCCGCCATTGCCTATGGTCTGTTTTTGATCACGGTGGTCTTTTCCATCATCATCTTCCGCACCATGTACAGCAAAGCGGATAAGAAAGGAGCTTCAGCATGAAAAATGACCAAACAGTCAGCGTCAGTCCAATCACTGCTTCCACAAAGAAAAGCTATAACAGCCGCATCAAGATTTTGAAAGTGGTACTCTATACCTTTTTGATCACCTTATCGATTGTTTCGATCATTCCCTTTGTCATGATGATTGTCAACGCGACCCGCTCAAATGGCGAAATTCTGCGTGGCTTCACCTTGATCCCTGGTAAATCTCTGGCAGAGAATTATGATGTGTTGATCAGCTACATGGATGTCTGGCGCGGTTTTGCCAACAGTCTGTTTGTTGCGATGAGTGTGACTTTGCTGAACGCCTATTTCTCGGCCTTGACCGCCTTTGCCATGGCCTTTTACGAATTCAAAGGGAAGAGCATCATCTTTGGTGGCTTCCTGATCGTCATGATGGTCCCAGGTCAGCTTGGCCTCTTGGGGCAATATGAATTGAACAGCACCTTGGGGATTTTGGACACCTATTGGCCTTTAATCATTCCGGCGATTGCTGCGCCCTTCACGGTATTCTTCTTCCGCCAATATTTAGTGTCTTCGATGCAAGTCTCCATTCTGGAAGCAGCCCGGATTGATGGAGCAACAGAACTCCATATGTTCCATAAAATTGTCTTGCCGATTCTCAAACCTGCGATTGCGACCCAAGCAATCTTCACTTTCATCGGAACATGGAACAACTATATGACGCCATTAATCATGTTGCGGACACCAAGCAAGTTCACCTTGCCGGTTATGATGGGTGCCTTGAATGGTTCCCCCGTCGCAATGAATCTGGGGGCGATGTACTTGGGAATCGCGATCTCTGTGGTGCCGATCATGTTAGCTTTTGCCTTCTTCTCAAAAAACATTATCAACAGCATCTCGGCTGGCGCTGTCAAATAAGTAAAGTGGGTGCAAATCTTTGTATAAACTAAACGAAAAAAACGAATGCATCATCGAAAACTATCAAACGACTTCAGCTTTCTCAAGTTTTTTACCAGGGATCGTTGGCTTAAAAGGGATTCCGCTTTGGACGTTCTATATCAATCGCGGCCAAGCGATCAGTAGTTTTGGGATCGAGAATAAAGACTCCGCAATCTCGGAATTTCTTCCGGCTGATAAAGCCTATCAACATACCCCTTTACAAGGATTTCGGACTTTTTTGAAAGTGACGAATAAAGGGAAAACGACCGCTTTTGAACCGTTCTCGGAACCGAGCGGAAACGTCACGGAAACAATGACAATCGGCATGAATCACTTGGAATTGACTTATAGACACCATGTTGAAAACCTGAGCATCCATGTTCGCTATTACAGTTTGCCGCATGCACCAATTGGGGCACTGGTTCGTACCGTCACCATCACGAATGATAACGAGCAAGCAGTCAGTCTGGAAGCAGCGGATGGCTTGGCGGCTATTCTCCCGGCGGGGGTTGAAAATGCAGTCTACAAAGAGTTGGGTAATACATTGAAGAGTTGGTTTGATGTCAAAAAAGTCGACAATCTCTTTAACTTCTATCATTTGCGCGGGAGCACAGCGGATACCGAGGATGTGAAAGAGATGCACAGCGGTAACTTCTATGCGTCCCTGGTAAAGGAGAATGAACAAGCTTCACCAGCAACAATCATTTTCGACCGCCAGCTCATTTTCGGCATGGATGAGACATTGCGCAAAGCGCAACATTTTAATCAGAACCCTGTTTCTGAAATAAGCAAGCAAAATCAAGTCAGCACCAATCGAGTCTCTGCCGGATTTACGCTATGGCAGGGGGAACTTTCACCCGGACAAAGTGTTGAATTGATGACGCTGGTTGGTTACGGGAAAGATGAGGCTACAGTCTCTGCGTATCTATCCCGACACTTTAACGAAGACACAATAAGACGAGCGTTGGTGACTGCACAAGCATTGACTGATGACTTGACCGATGCGGTTCAAACAAGCACCGCAAATGCCAAATTTGATCAATATGCACGGCAATCTTACTTGGATAATGGGCTGCGGGGCGGTTTTCCAACGATCCACACGCATAAGGACAAGCGGCAAACCTATTATGTCTATTCGCGCAAACATGGCGATTTGGAAAGGGATTATAACTTTTTCTCGACGTCGCCTACTTATTACTCACAAGGGAATGGAAACTATCGCGATATCAATCAAAACCGACGGATGGATATTTATTTCACCCCTGAAGTGGGAGCTACCAATATCCACCATTTCATGGAATTGATCCAATTGGATGGCTACAATCCGCTCGTCATCAAAAAGGTCCTGTTTACCTTCAAGGGCACCGGCACAGACATCGCCCCATTCCTGAAAGATGCAGGACAGGGGAAGAGGCTGCTCGCCTTCTTTGAGAAATCCTTTGAACCGGGCGAATTGTTGCGTTTTGTCGAAGAAAACGACATTGCCCTGACCGGCTCTTTTGAGGAGCTGCTGGCCTACGTCCTGTGCGCCAGCAGCGAGAATCTGGAAGCGGATCATGGCGAAGGCTTCTGGATTGATCACTGGACCTACAACTTAGATCTCATCGAAAGCTATCTGGCTATTTATCCGGATAAGCAAGAGGACTTATTGTTTGAACATCCATACAAGTATTATCAAAATAAGGCTTTTGTCCAACCGCGGTTCAAGAAATATGTCCAGAAAGACAACAAATACCGACAGTATCATGCTATCCGCCATCAGGAGGATGAGAATGGTCAATGGGTAGAAGCACCGAACCAAGAACCCCTCACGACAACCCTTTACGCCAAACTCCTCTTGTTGGCCGCCACCAAAGCGGCAACCATCGCGCCGTTTGGTTATGGCATCGCGATGGAAGCCGGGAAACCGGGCTGGAATGATGCCTTGAATGGGTTGCCGGGATTGTTCGGATCCGGCACGTCTGAGTTATTTGAACTGAAACGGCTGTTGACCTTTATCGGGCAAGTGGATCCAAGCGGAAGCGTCCAATCACTCCCAAGCGAAGCAGTCCGATTCCTTCAAGAGCTCCATGAACAACTCAGATTCATGCAAGCGGATGACCAAGCGTTCTGGGAACAAACAACCAGCATCCTCGAAACGTATCGGGAGGCTATCTACCAGAATCTTTCCGGAGAAATGGCAAGCTTCAGCCAAGAGGAGAGCCGAAGCTTGATTCAAGACTTAGCCAAGCGAGTGGATCAGGCCATCGAGGCAGTGGAAAACTATAATGGACAAGCTTTGCTGCCGACATACTTCTACTTTGAAAAAAAAGGCGAAACGCTGACACCTCATACGGTGACACCATTTCTGGAGGGGCTGGTCAAAAAGCTGAAAGTCACCGACAGCACAATTGAAGCACAAAAAATCTACCAAGCTGTCAGGGAATCGGAAATTTATGACCGTAAACTGCAAATGTACAAGACGAGCGGCCCACTGACGAACGAACCCATTGAACTGGGGAGAGCTAAATTCTTCACCCCGGGGTGGCTGGAGAATGAATCGGTCTTCCTGCATATGACTTACAAGTATTTACTGGAATTATTGAAAAGTGGTTTATATGACGCTTTTTATGAAGACCTTGCCACCATGCTGATCCCCAACTTGGATCCGAACATTTACGGCAGAAGCATCCTGGAGAATTCTTCCTTTATCGCCAGCAGTGCAAACCCCGATGAGAGCATTCATGGAAAAGGGTTCGTGGCACGACTCAGTGGGTCGACGGTTGAGTTCCTGAACATGTGGGTCCGAATGTTTATCGGTGAAGGGCCCTTCACCTATGACAAGGAAACAAAACAGCTTTCCTTCCAACTCTCACCAGCCTTGCACAAAGACATGTTCAAGGAAGATGGCACCGTCCAATTTACTTTGCTGGGGGAAATCCCGGTGACCTACAGCAACGCCAAAAAACAACACACATATGGACCAAAAGGTGTGAAACCGATCCGATACAGCCTCCAATACGCGGATGATCACGTCAAGGTGGTTGAAGGCAATCGCATCACAGATCAAGAGGCCAGGGATATAAGGAATAAGCACGTGAAAAGCATGCACGTGACCTTAGGGTGAAACCAGTTGCTACATTCGCATATTGCTCAGGAACGAGGGAAACAATGGATAAATTTATTGGTATCGATATAGGAGGCACGAATATCAAATACGGCCTCCTGGATGAAAAAGGCACTATCCTGCACAAAGACAAAATTAAGACCAGCCCGGAAGGCAGCGAAATCATCGGAAATATCAAAAAAATTGTGGAAAGCTATAAAGAAGCCCATGAAATAAGTGCTGTTGGCATCAGTGTGCCGGGCGTGGTAGAAGAATCAGGCTTCCTGACAACGGGAGGGGCGATTTTTGATTTCTACGGTGTCCACTTAAAAGACATATTGGAAAAAGAACTGGGGGTACACGTCGCAGTCGAGAATGATGCAAACAGTGCGGCTTTGGCTGAAAAATGGCTTGGAGCCGGGCGGGACTACAAAAACTACTTTACGGCCGTTGTGGGTACGGGAATCGGCGGCGCCATCATCATTAACAATGACATATACCGCGGGGCACATGCGACAGCTGGGGAGTTTGGCTTTATGATCAATGCCCCCATCTTAAATGGCGACACCCGGCTGGCATCCTTGAGTCTGACGGGTTCGGTTCAATCCGGATTGGTCCAACGGTACTTGGATGAAACCGGCCAAGAGAGTCTCCAGCAGAACCTCGATGGAGAATCTGTTTTTAAACTTGCCGAGGCGGGAGATGTGCAGGCCAAAGCTGTGATTGATGCTTTTTATGACCATCTGGCTATCGGCATTTACAATGTATTGGTCTCGCTTGATCCGGAGGTCGTCCTGATCGGCGGTGGCATCAGCGCCAATCAAAGTTTTATACAGGAATTAAATCGTCGGGTGCAAGGGCTGCAGGCAGGGCACCGGGACATGAAAAATATGACGCTGGCAGAAATACTGCCCTGTCATTTCCTTAACGATGCAGGCATTGTCGGCGCAAGCTATAAAGCTATGAAAGAATGCGGTGAAAGGACTTTGGTAAGTGGAAAAGGATAAATTGATCCAATTATTCAATAAAATGACGCTGAAGGAGAAAGTCGGTCAACTTGTGCAGGTCAGCCCGCATTTTCTGGAAGATTCGGCAAATGATTATCTGACAGGGCCTTTGCAGCATGTCACGCTGTCTGAAGGCAATCGCTACACGATCGGGTCCGCCATAAATACACAGACGAAAGCACAAGCCTACGAAATACAGACGCGCCACCTTGAAAAGAGCAGGCTGAAAATCCCTTTGTTGCTGATGGCGGACGTCATTCACGGCTACCGCACGATTTTTCCGATTCCCCTCGCCATAGGAGCCAGTTGGGATTTGGAAGCTGCGCGCGAAATAGCGGACTTATCTGCGCTGGAAGCGAGTAACGAAGGCATCCATGTCACTTTCTCGCCCATGGTGGACCTTGTGAGGGATCCGCGATGGGGCAGGGTGCTGGAGAGCACCGGTGAGGATCCCTATCTGAACAGCCTGTTTGCTGCGGCATTCGTAAAAGGATACCAAGGGACAGATGGTCTGGCTGCGGATACTGGTAAATTGGCGGCCTGTGTCAAGCACTTTGTGGGTTATGGATGGTCAGAGGCAGGCAGAGATTACAACCGCGTCGACATGTCTGAGCTGGAGCTTCACCAGAATCATCTTCCGGCCTACCGAGCAGCCTTGGATGCGGGAGCGAAACTGGTCATGACTTCCTTTAATGTGTTTAATGGCATACCCGCAACAGGGAACAAGACACTCTTGCAGGAAGTTCTCAAGAAAAAGTTGCACTTTGATGGGGTCATCATTTCGGACTGGGATTCCGTGGGCGAATTAATCCCCAACGGTCTGGCCGAGGACCATAAACAGGCAGCGGAATTGGCCTTGCAGGCAGGTGTCGACATTGACATGATGTCTTTCAGTTACCACCACGCGTTGGAAGAGTTGGCTGGCGAAAATCCTGACCTGTCAGAAAAAATCGATCAGGCTGTCTGGCGGGTACTCACGCTCAAAAATGAACTGGGTCTTTTTGAAAATCCGTATCGCGGCTTATCAGAAAGCCAAGCAGTAGACACAAGCAAAATCCGGGCAAGAGCCCGCAGCCTTGCCGGCAAAACGCTCGTCCTTCTGGAGAACAATGGGCGCACATTGCCGCTTCAACAAGATGCCAAAATAGGCTTGATTGGTCCGTTCACCAACAGCCATGATGTCTTGGGTTCGTGGTCCTTGATGGGAGACAAGGAGGCGAGTGTGACCATGATGGAAGGCATGAAGGCCTATACGCAAGAATTGCAAGTCGCACCGACTGAAAAAGTCGATGGCATAACAGCAGCCGAGTGGCAAACGATTCATGAAGTCTTTGCAACAAGTGAGGTGCTGGTCCTTGCCTTAGGTGAAAAGAGCCGGGAATCCGGTGAAGGGGCGAGTAAAACAGCGATTTCCCTCCACCCAATACAAATCCAACTGCTGAAAGAAGCAAAAGAAACCGGCAAGAAAGTAGTGACCGTCCTCTTCAATGGGAGGCCACTGGATTTAAGAGAAGTCCAAGCCTATTCTGACGCTGTGTTGGAGGCCTGGTATCCTGGGACTGAATCCGGTCATGCTGTTGCCGATGTCCTCTTTGGCGCAGTCAACCCCAGCGGGAAGCTGTCGATGTCGTTTCCCTACTCAACCGGACAAATACCGGTCTACTACAATCACATCCGGACGGGGCGTCCTTTGACCGAACAAACAAAAGGGCACCAGTACGTCTCCCATTATCTGGACGCACCCAACCAACCACTCTACCCGTTTGGCTATGGCAAAAGCTATGCGACCTTTAAAATGGGCGAGATAAAACAGCATCAAAATGAATTAGCGCCTGAAAGCGAGATTGTCTTCAGTGGCACGCTTGAAAACAGCAGCGCTTTTGACGGTCAGGAGACGATTCAACTCTACATTCATGATCAGGTGGCGGAAGTTGCCAGACCCGTCAAGGAATTGAAAGCATTCACGAAGGTGTTTGTCGCTGCGCATTCAACGGAACGTTTCACGTTCAAACTGACTGCCGCCGATTTAAGCTATATTCATGCTGATTTAAGCGACTGGTCAGATGCAGGCCTGTTCGATGTGTTTATCGGGACCGACAGCAATGCTGAAAAAATAGGAACATTCAAATTGATGGACTGAGGATAAGAGAATTGAATGATAATTGACACACGAAAGCCTGAGCAGATTTTGCTCCGGCTTTTTATAGTTGGAATAGGGATGTTCATCGGCGGCGTGCTGTTCCAGTTCGTCCATCCTTTCTTGGCTCCCGGATTCGCGATGACAGCGCAGAGTATTCTGTTGACTGGCGCGATCATCCTCTTCGGCACGGCCGTCGCTTTCTTGGCGTATCTGGAAAGCGTAAAATACATCGAAGCTTCCTTGGCGAGCGTCATGACTGCACTGGAGCCACTGCTTGCGGCGATACTTTCGGTCCTTGTCTTCGGCAACGCATCCGCCTTTGTTGAATGGCCGGGCATTGCGATCGTCTTGGGATCCGTATTGTTGTTGTCGAATTTCAGTCGATTCAAAGAAAAAATCCCTTCCCGAAAATACGGCAAGGAAATTTTGTGAAAACAGAGCAAGCAGCCTGCGTTGAGGAGTCGCAGGCTGCTTGCTTTTATATTTAAATGATTATTTTTGTTCCAACACCACGCGGTAATAACCATCATCTTTTTTCTGTATAACATTTATTTGCCACATACTAACTGCAACATAATAATAGGCTCGGTGTGAAGGAACGGAATGATACGCAGAACGGGAATCTGAAAAGGAACATTTACGCTCGCATCCGGACCAAAATTCTGATATGTTAGCTACAAGAGTTTTACAACAGAATCGCTGGAAAGGAAGAGGGACGGATGATCAGAGAACACGGGGCAGATTATGATATCACGATGGGGAACATCCGCTATGCCGCACCGCAGCGGTATTACGGCACGCGGATTTTGTTCGTGACCAAAGGAAGGGCGAGCGTGTCCGTCAATGGGGAAATGTATGCTCTGGATGAAGGGGACATTCTCTTCATCAACCGGAACGACCACTATACTGTCCGCGGCAGCGAAAACAATATCCTCATTTGCCTGAGCATCCCCAGCCATTTTTTCGTGATGAACTACCCGAATTACTTCCATTACTCCTTCGAATGTTTCTCGAAAGATTTGGATCCGGGGCGCGGGGACGTGGTAGCGCAGCTGCGCAGGCTGCTGGCTGAACTCGTGATCGTCCATGCCCGCCAGGAAGAAGGAAGCATTTTGGAGGCCCGCAGTATCCTGTTTCGGACGATGCTGCTGGTGACCCGCTTTTTCAAAAAGGAGGGGGCGCATACCGGAGCAGGCGAAGCGAGCGATGAACGGATTTCCCGGATCATCCATACGATTGAACTCCGCTATGCGGAACCGTTGACGCTTGCGGAGATGGCCGAGAGCGAGTACCTATCGCCTACCTATCTATCCCGCTACTTCAAGCAGACGACCGGAATGGGTTTTCTGCAGTATCTGAAGATGGTGCGTTTGAAGCATTGCGTGGAGGATTTGCTGCAAACGTCCGAAAATACGTTCCAGATTGCTGTGAGGAACGGCTTCTCAACAGCGAAGAATTTTACGGAAGCCTTCAAATCGGTCTACGATCAGACGCCGGTGCAATACCGGAAGGAGCATAAACAGGAGAGCAGTGAAGCGTTCGGAGATGTGGCCGCCAAATCGGAAGCCGGGAAAGCATTGGATTCGCCGGAAGCGCTCATGCAGTTGACGAAATATTTGGAGGAGCCTCTGAATCCGCGCGCATTGCCGGACGAGGCGCCGGGAGAAGCGTGCAAAATCGTTGTCGGTGAAGGTGGTGGCGACGGTTTGTTGGCGCGCGAAAAACATATTGTGTTCATCGGGGAACTCAAGGAAATCCTGAACGAGCAAGTGAAGGAGCAAGTGCTTCTGGCCAAGCAACGGCTTCGCGTCGATTTTGTGGGTGTGCGCAATCTGATCGGCGGATCCACTTTATTGCCGGAAGTCGAGACGGATGAGTTCGTGTCCACCACACCGAAGTACGCCAATGCCGATTTGGCGATCCAGTACCTGAAGGAACTGGATATCAGCCTGTATTTGAGGATCACTTATAAGGAAATCATCCACAATGAAGAGCGCTATTTCAAGGGGCTTGAAGGCTTCCTGATCCACACACTGCAGGTGTTCGGTAGGAAATTTGTCAACCAATGGAAAGTCGTTTTCTATGCGGAAAAAGAGACGGCCATCCTGTCAACGGAGTTGGAGCGCGTCTATTTGAGGCTGCATGAAGTGATCCGGAAATATGCCGTTCAGCTGAAAATCGGCACCTTCCTGCCTTTCAAAGAGGATAAAGACAGCCTTTCCTTGTCGCATCATTGGCAACTTCACCAATCCGGCAGCATCGATTTCATCACCTATAATGCCGATCAGAATGAGGTCGTCGATTTTTCCGAAATCAGCGATGAAGACTTCCTGAACAGCCAAGACTATATCCTGCGGAAAACGCAGAAGCTGAAGCGATTCCTGAAAAAACACCAGATGCAGCAGCCGCTGTACTTGGAAAATTGGAACACGCTGACCGGAAACACGCGCTATACAAACGGGACCTTTTTCCGGGGTGCGCTGATCCTGAGGACTGTTTTGGATTTGGGGATTGAAGTCGCGGGCGTCGGGTTTTGGCTGAATAGCGAACTCCATGAGCTGTACGGTGGGAACCACCACAAGGCTGTGGCGGGTTTGGAGCTGTTCCATTTCTTCAATGGCAAGCGGCCGGCTTTCTACACGCTGATGTTCAAGGAACGGATGACAGGGGAAGTGCGCGCTCAAGGCGAACATTATGTGATGACCGAAAATGAAGAGGGCTACCAATTGCTGCTTTTCAACGAAAAGCACTTCAATCCGCGCTACTCGGTCGACGAATTGTTCATGCGGAACCGCAGCAACGAACTACATGTCCGGCTGATCGGCATGGAACCCGGGGAATACCAAGTCCGGAAATACCGATTCGACCAGCAAAATGGCGGGCTCTACACAAAGTGGGGGCAGCTGAACAGCAAACACGGCATCGACCTTGAAGTGATGGAATACATCGTCCAATCCTCCATGCCGACACTGGAGCTCGAAGATGAACAGATCGAAAAGGATTGGTCCTTCTATGCTTCGATGAGCAGCAACGCGATCCTATTCATCGAATTCCGCCGAGCGATCGGCTGATCAGAACAATAATGAAGAAAAGGTTGTCTCCCACGAGACAACCTTTTTTTGTCGCCGGATACTTTCGGCTTGTCCGATTCATTCTGGTTATCGGACAAGCAGCAGAACAGATGCATTGCGGATGTCCGATTCATTCGGGTTATCGGACAAGCAGCAGGACAGATGCATTGCGGATGTCCGATTCTTTGAAGTTATCGGACAAGCAGCAGAACGATTGCATTGTGGTTGTCCGATTCATTCGGGTTATCGGACAAGCAGCAGGACAGATGCATTGCGGATGTCCGATTCATTCGGGTTATCGGACAAGCAGCAGAACAGATGCATTGTGGATGTCCGATTCATTCGGGTTATCGGACAAGCAGCAGGACAGATGCATTGTGGTTGTCCGAATCATTCGGGTTATCGGACAAGCAGCGGGACAGATGCTTTGTGGTTGTCCGATTCATTCTGGTTATCGGACAAGCAGCAGAACAGATGCATTGTGGATGTCCGATTCTTTGAAGTTATCGGACAAGCAGCAGGACAGATGCATTGCGGATGTCCGATTCATTCGGGTTATCGGACAAGCAGCGGGACAGATGCTTTGTGGTTGTCCGATTCATTCTGGTTATCGGACAAGCAGCAGAACAGATGCATTGTGGATGTCCGATTCATTCGGGTTATCGGACATCCGCCAGCACACATGCTCTCTCGATGTCCGAGTTTTTGCTTTATTCTGCCCGCTTGCGGGCCATTTTTAAAAGGAAAGGGCTTTCGGACAAAAATCATCCGCACAAAATTGTTATTCCACTGTTTTCTGAAAATGCGAAGACAAAAATCAGGCTAATTTGCATAATAACGACCCTTTTCTTATTTTATTGTGGCGGTATACTAGCTGAGTGATTACGAAACGTAGCAACAACCAACCCATATTATAGTAAAAACCAGTCAAAAATGAGGGAGCGAATAAAATGCACGAAGCGACCAAAAAGCAATTATTCGGGAAATTAGCCGAAAGACAGGACCGCATGATCGAAATCTACCGTTACTTGCATGCCCATCCGGAATTATCTTTCCAGGAGGAGAACACGGCCAAGTATATCGAAGCTTTTTATGCAGGGAAAGAATGCGAAGTCCGTACGCATGTCGGCGGCCTGGGTATCGTCGTGACCATCGACAGCGGCAAACCGGGAAAAATCGTCGCCATCCGCGCGGACTTTGATGCGTTGCCGATCCAAGAGGAAACCGGCTTGCCATTTGCCTCAAAAACACCAGGGGTCATGCATGCCTGCGGACATGACGCGCATACGGCCTACATGCTGACCTTGGCCGAAACCTTGATCGAGATGAAGGAACAACTCGAAGGGAAAATCGTTGTGCTGCATCAGCCTGCGGAAGAAGTTCCGCCAGGCGGAGCAATCGGCATGATCAACGCCGGAGCGCTCGAAGGCGTCGACACTGTCTTCGGCATCCACGTGATGTCGCAGATGGACAGCGGCAAAGTGTTCTACCGCGAAGGCAATGTTCAGACCGGCCGCGCCAACTTCCGCGTGAAAATCCAAGGAATCGGTGGGCATGGCTCATCGCCGCATAAAGCGAACGACGCCATCGTGGCGGCCAGTCATTTTGTTGTGGCCGTGCAATCCATCGTCAGCCGCCGTATGAATCCTTTCGATGTCGGCTCGATCACGATCGGCAGCTTTGACGGCAAAGGCTCGTTCAACGTCATCAAGGATGCGGTCGTGCTGGAGGGCGATGTGCGCTCGATGTCCGAGGAAACGCGCACGCTGATCGAAAAGGAAATCCGGGCGAAGCTGGACGGCATCTCGGCCATGTTCGATGTGACGTACGAACTGGATTACGAAAACGATTATCCGGTCCTGTTCAACGATCCGGAACTGACGGCATTTGCAGCTGCAGCTCTGCAGGCAACAGACCTGCCTAGTGTGGAGGCCGTGGAACGCTGCGAGGCGCAGCCGCCTTCGGAAGATTTCGCTTATTATGCGAAGGAACGCCCGAGCGTCTTCCTGTATGTCGGAGCGACGCCGGAAGACGGCGAAGCTTACCCGCATCATCATCCGAAATTCCGAATCAATGAGGACAGCATGCTGATCGCAGCCGAAACAATGGGGACATTGGTTATCGATTACTTAAAAGGGAGCAGTGAAAAATAGTGGAAACGCAATACAAAGGTAATGACAAATTAATTGCAGGGATTATGATGGGTGTCGTCACATTCTGGTTGTTCGCTCAAGCGATGGTGAATATCGTGCCGGCGGTCCAGGCGGATTTGGGCATTTCATCCGGTGTGTTGAGCATCGCAATCAGTTTGACTTCTTTGTTTTCGGGGATGTTCATGGTTGCCGCAGGTGGCTTGGCGGATAAATACGGCCGCGTCAAATTGACGAACATCGGCATGATTCTGAGCATCATCGGTTCGTTATGCCTGGTCTTCGCGAACGGTGCAACGCTATTGATCATCGGACGCATCATCCAAGGGCTGTCGGCGGCTTGCATCATGCCTGCCACTTTGGCTCTGATGAAGACCTATTTTGACGGTGCCGAAAGACAGCGTGCATTGAGTTTCTGGTCGATCGGTTCATGGGGCGGTTCCGGGATCTGCTCATTCTTTGGCGGACTGGTGGCTACCTATTTCGGCTGGAGAGCCATCTTCGTGATTTCAATATTTGTTGCCGCTCTGGGCATGTTTTTGCTGAGGGGCACACCGGAATGCAAATTCGAAGCAACTGGCGAAAAGAAACCTTTCGATTTTGGCGGTCTCATCACTTTTGCTTTGGCGATGCTGGCATTCAACATCATCGTCGGCCAAGGCGCTGCAATCGGCTGGACTAACCCGATCATACTGGGATTGGAAGCTTTGCTGGTTGTTTCAGTCTTCCTGTTTGCAACAATTGAAAAGAAACACGTGAACAGCTTCATCGACTTCTCCTTGTTCAAGAATAAAGCCTACAGTGGTGCTACTTTATCCAATTTCTTGCTGAATGCTTCTGCAGGAACGATGGTTGTCGCAAATACGTATGTGCAAATGGGCCGCGGGTTCACTTCTTTCCAATCCGGATTGCTGACGATCGGTTACTTGGTTTGCGTTTTGAGCTCCATCCGTTTGGGCGAAAAAGCCTTGCAAAAATTCGGTTCCCGCAAGCCGATGGTGACCGGCTCATTCATTGCGACGATCGGGATCGCTTTGATGGCCTTCACTTTTGTGCCGGGAATCTTCTACAATCTGCTTGTGTTCGTCGGCTATGCTTTGTACGGCTTCGGTTTGGGGATCTATGCGACACCTTCGACTGATACCGCGATTTCGAATGCGCCAGCGGATAAAGTCGGCAGTGCGTCCGGCATCTACAAAATGGCCAGCTCTTTAGGCGGAGCGGTCGGGGTCGCACTTTCTTCCAGCT
This sequence comes from uncultured Trichococcus sp., assembly GCF_963663645.1. NCBI lineage: Bacteria > Bacillati > Bacillota > Bacilli > Lactobacillales > Carnobacteriaceae > Trichococcus > uncultured Trichococcus sp. The sequence goes on along the minus strand of NZ_OY760503.1, from coordinate 470,904 downwards.
TATTCAACGTTTTGGGAGCACAAGGGAGCCTGGAAATGGCCGGTTCGGCCGGCTTGATGCTGAATGTCGCTTTTGGGACGATTGCCTTGGCTTCGATTTTGCTGACGGCTCCAAAAGCTGCTGCGCAAGTGGAAGCTACGGAATAAATAGGTTTGTGCAAACAGGCTAAAAAATAGAATGGAAAAGGATGCAAAGTTTATGGCGACTTTGCATTCTTTTGCGTTATACTTTTTGCGAAACATAATATTTTCAGAAAACTATCATCAGGGGGGAAATAGAATGGAATTTATTTCAATTGTGGAAATTATCGGCACGATCGCCTTTGCGATATCGGGCGCATTGATTGCGATCGAGAAGGATCTTGATTATTACGGGATCGGGATATTCGCGATCACGACTTCGGTGGGCGGAGGGATCGTCAGGGATCTGCTGATCGATCGTCCTTTGCCGGCATCGCTGGAAAACCCGCTCTATGCACTCATCAGCCTGCTATCAGCAGGCTTCGTCATCCTTTTCTATACGCACATCAGCAAATTGGTGAAGAAGCTGCAGTTCTTTGATGCAATCGGGCTCGGAGCTTTCACCGCCATCGGAGCGGAAGTGGCTGTGCGGATGGGCTTCCAACAGTGGTTCGTGGTGGTGACTCTGGCGGTCCTTACCGGAACCGGTGGCGGGCTTATCCGGGATGTTTTCGCCCGGGAGATCCCTTATGTATTCCGCAAAGAGGTCTACGCGATGGCTTCCATACTGGGTGCCATCCTATACATTATCGTGTTCCGCTTGGCCGGAAGCCAAGTGGCATTGTACAGCTGCTTTTTGGCAACGACTTTGATCAGGCTCTACTGCATGGAGAAGGATGTGCACCTGCTGAAAGTCGGGAAAGTATCGCTTGATTAGATTTGCCCCGGTAGGGCCCTTTTATATTCCCGCGGCTCCAATTTGATGTATAATCGGAGAGAAGCCGAAACCGGAGGGCGCTGATGGATCCGGGGGAATCGGCAAAATCTGCACCGAATGGAGGGGCCATTGTTTATGCTGATCACAGAACGTCTGAAAGAGCAGAAGGATTTTTCCAAAGTGGATACCATCATCGCCGATTATTTTCTCAATGAGGACAACGAGTGGGCTGAAAAGAGTCTGCGCCAAATCGCGCAACTGCTTTTCGTTTCTCCGTCCTCGGTTGTTCGCCTCTGCCAAAAAATCGGCTTTGAAGGATTCCTTGATTTCAGGACCGCCTATCTGCATGAATTGGATTATCTCTCCTCCGACTTCGGGAAAATCGACATCAATTATCCATTTGACATGAAGGATCGGAACACGAAAATCAGCGGTAAGCTGAAAAATCTGTACATCGAGACGATCGAAGATACTTTTTCATTGCTGGGCCACGATGCGCTTGCGCTGGCCGAAAGCTTATTGGTGAAGGCTGATGACATATACATCTGTTCAGCTGGGGCGCCATCCGATTTGGCGCGGGCTTTCCAGGAGAAGATGGTCAAGATCGGCAAAAATGTGCTTATCGACTCGCGCATGGACGTGATGTTCTATCAAGCCTGCTATGCGAAGGCAGGCAGTGTCTTCCTCTTCATCTCCTATTCCGGTGAAACCGAGACGCTGATCCGGATTGCGCATAAGCTTAAGGAACGTAAGTTGCAGTCGATTGCGTTGACATCTTACGGCGGTAACAGTTTGAGCGACCTAGTGACGGTGACATTGTACCTCTCTACCCATGAGAGCCTTGTGCACAATATCGGCAACTTCTCATTGTTTCCATCCGTCCTTTTCCTATTGGATGTTCTTTACGCAAATGTCTTCAGCCGGAATTACGAAAAGCATCTGGCGGACAAAATCAGATACACCAAAGAGTACGAAAAACGAAGAAAGTCCTATAACCCGCTACTTTCGGGCGGCGAGCACGAGCAAGAGTCCAAATAACTGATACAGCTCCATATTCCGGGAAAAAAACCGGAAGATGGAGCTGTTTTTTGTGGGGGTCCTTTTTTTGGAACACCATTCCAAAAAGAAAGGGCTTAAATAAGCTGTTTCCGGAACACTGTGCATAAACGCTTTCAAATGATTGTTCCAAGATACTGAAAGCGTTACGATATTGCCGTAAAGAAGATTCAGGAGGAGGAACGAAAATGGATTATTCACAATTGGCAAAAGCAATCGTGGAAAAAGTGGGCGGAAAAGATAACATCACAGGGTTGACGCACTGTGTGACAAGACTGCGTTTCAATCTGGCGGATGAGGCGAGAGCGGATACTGAGGCATTGAAGAAGATGGAAGGGGTCATCGGCGTTATCCAAAAAGGCGGTCAATATCAGGTTGTCGTCGGTAATGACGTCAAGTTTATCTATCAAGCAGTCATGAAAAATGAAAAGCTGGACTTCGATGGTGTACAGCCAGCATCAGCAGGTCAAGAAAACCGCAGCGTAATCGCAAAGGTACTGGATACGATTTCGGGTATTTTTGTGCCGATTGTTCCAGTGCTGGCAGGAGCCGGGATGCTGAAAGCCTTGCTTTCGGTCCTTGTGTTAGCAGGGCTGGTGGCGCCAGCCTCGCAGACGTATGTAATCCTCAACTTTATGGGCGATGCCGGTTTCTATTTCTTGCCGATCATCCTGGCGGCATCGGCTGCGCGCAAATTCAATGTCACTCCATATCTAGCCATGGCCATCGGTGGGATTTTGTTGCATCCGAACTTCACCGGAATGGTGGCGGGCGCCAGGGAAGCCGGAACCAGCATCGCTGTATTCGGGATGCCGGTCAGATTGAGCACTTACGGGAACTCGGTCATCCCGATCATCCTGGCAATCTGGTTTATGTCCTATGTAGAACCTTTTGTGGACCGGGTGATTCCGAGGAGTCTGCGATTGGTGTTGGCGCCGTTGTTCACGATGCTGATTGTGGGATTGGCCACTTTAATAGTATTGGGACCGTTGGGGAACTATCTGGGTGAAGGTGTCGGAATCCTGATCGCATACTTGGACACTTATGCAAGCTGGCTTGTTCCGATGCTGGTTGGAGCCTTCACACCATTGATGGTCATGACGGGCATGCACTACGGATTGATTCCGATCGGGATCAATATGTTGGCATCTTCCGGCTATGATACCGTTGCCGGACCAGGGATGACTGTATCGAATATCGCTCAGGGCGGAGCCTCTCTGGCTGTGGCTTTCAAAGCGAAGGATGCCGATGTCAAACGCTTGGCTTCCTCGGTTTGGTTGACAGCTGTACTCGGCATCACCGAACCGGCTTTGTACGGGATCAATCTGCGCTACAAACGTCCACTGATTTCTGCGATGATCGGCGGCGGTGCAGCCGGCTTGTTCATTGGCATTTTCGGGGTGCGCAGATACGCACAAGTGGGACCCGGATTGTTGGCGCTGCCGGCCTTCATCGGGCCAGAAGGGCTGGCTAACTTCTACTATGCAGTGATAGGATGTGTGATCGCTTTTGTACTCTCCTTCGTGATTCAATATGCTTGGGGACTTGAGGAAGAGGCAGCAGTTGTTGAAATGGAAACTGAACCCGTGCTTACGGTTGGAGAAACGTTGACAGCACCATTGTCCGGCACTGTGATCAAACTGTCCGACGTTGCCGATGAAGTGTTCGCTTCCGGCATGATGGGTTCAGGCGCCGCAATCATTCCGAGCGAAGGCAAGGTGTATGCACCGGCTGACGCAACCGTGACGGTGCTGCTGGATACGAAACATGCTATCGGGCTCCGGACGGATGCAGGTGCAGAGATCCTCATACACGTCGGGATGGATACTGTGGAACTGGGAGGGAAACACTTCGAAGCCCATGTCGCAAAAGACCAACACGTAACGAAAGGGACGCTGCTGCTCAGCTTCGATGCAGAAGAAATCAAAGCAATAGGCTATGACACCACCACGCCGATTGTCGTGACGAACGCAGCCGAATATCCTGAATTTGTTCAGGAAGACGATGGAACGGTTACGGCAGGAGCAGCGTTTCTCACATTGGAAAAATAAGAATGGAGTGCAAAAAAATGGGATTTCCGGATAATTTTTTATGGGGCGGCGCAACAGCCGCCAACCAAATCGAAGGAGCATACTTGGAGGACGGCAAAGGCCTGAGTACAGCCGATATGATGACGGCGGGCAGCCCGACCCGGAAACGGGACATCACTGCGGTAATCGAAACTGACCGCTACTATCCCACGCATGAAGCCATCGACCATTATCACCGTTTCGAAGAGGATATCGCACTTTTCGCCGAGATGGGTTTTAAGTGCTACCGCTTTTCGATCGCCTGGTCCCGCATCTTCCCGCAAGGGGACGAAACGGAACCGAATGCGAAGGGATTGGCTTTTTACGATAAGCTCATCGATCTTTGCCTGGAGAACGGCATCGAGCCGTTGGTGACCATTTCCCACTTCGAGAATCCGATGGGACTGCAGAAATACGGTTCATGGGAAAACCGAAAGGTGGTCGATTTTTACCTGCGCTATGCTGAAACGCTGTTCGAGCACTTCAAAGGCAGGGTCACGTACTGGCTGACCTTCAATGAAATCAACGTGATGTCCACGATGCCGTGGAATGCCGGCGGAATCACTTCGTCGGACGAAGCGGTCAAAATGACAGCGGCCTATCACCAGTTCATCGCCAGTGCTTTGGCCGTTAAAGCCGGTCGCGCCATCGATCCGCAAAACAAAATCGGCATGATGTATGCCGGCCATTTTTCTTATCCGAACAGTTGCCACCCGGACGACATCCAAGGGAACGAGGATTTCGTGCACAAGATGATGTTCTATCCGGATGTGCAGTGCCGGGGCTACTACCCGAACTACAAGCTGAAGGAGCTTGAACGCCACAACATCACACTGCCGGTGCTTCCGGGAGACGCGGAAATCCTCAAAGAAGGCACGGTTGACTTCATTTCCTTCAGCTATTACATGACGCATGTGTGCGGAAGGAACACGAAAGGGATCCTGCGGGGGTTGAACGGACTGGACACCGGCTACAAAAATCCGCATATCGAACGGTCCGAATGGGGGTGGGGCATCGACCCGAAAGGCCTGCGCTATGCCTTGAACTACTTGTATGACCGTTACCAGCTGCCGCTCATGATCGTCGAAAACGGGCTGGGCGCCGCCGATACGATCGTTGATGGGGAAATCCACGATGATTACCGCATCGACTATATCCGCCAGCACATCATCGAAATGGAAAAAGCCATCGACCTGGACGGAGTTCCGGTCATGGGCTACACTTCCTGGGGACCGATCGATCTGATTTCGGCCAGCACGGGGGAAATGAGCAAGCGTTACGGCTTCATTTATGTCGATCTGGACGATGAAGGCAACGGCAGCCGGCAGCGGATCAAAAAAGATTCCTTCGCGTGGTACAAACAAGTGATTGCGACCAATGGCGAAAACTTGGATTGGAAAGAAGCATAAAGACTTAAGAGGTTGGGGCTGATGCTCCAGCCTCTATCTTTAATGAGGAGTGTGGAGAAATGATCTATTTATTATATGCGGTGGTTATGTTCATCGCTTCAGTGACGGGGGCCTTGGCCGGTTTGGGCGGAGGCGTAATCATCAAACAATTGTTGGACGTCATCGGCTATCACAACGCGGTCGAAATCGGCTTCTACGCATCGGTAGCCATCTTCATCATGGGTATCGTGGCAATCGGAAAACTTTATCGCAACGGATTCCCATTCGATATCAAAATCGTTTCGCTCATCTCCATCGGATCGCTTGTGGGCGGATATTTAGGTCAAACGGCTTTCATGACGCTGATCAACAGCACCAAAGAAGGCTATGTGAAGGCGATCCAAGCAGTTTTGTTGGCCATCACGCTCGTATTGATCCTGTATTACGAAAGAAGGAAGGACAAAATCCGGCACTACCACGTGAAACAGCCCTTGTTGATTTTTGCGGTCGGCCTGTTTTTAGGCGGGTTCTCTGTCTTTCTCGGCATCGGCGGGGGCCCGCTGAATGTGACGTTGATGGTATTGTTGTTCTCCTTCACGATCAAGGAAGCGATCAGCTATTCGATTGCGACTGTTTTCTTTTCGCAGATTTCGAAGTTGGGAAGCGTCGTGTTGGCGGGTGAACTGGGGAACTATTCCTTGATCTTCATGATCGTCGCTGGAGTCGCGTCAGTGGCCGGCGGATATGTCGGGACCGCTCTGAATCAGAAATTGTCGAACAAAAATGTCTCTGTTATTTTCCAGGTGCTGGTTCTGTTGCTGTTGTTCGTGAGTTTCTACAACACCTATATGGGTTTGCAATAAGATGAATTGGCCGTCTCCATTTTGCGGGGCGGCTTTAATTTTTGGTGTTGGGTTTGTTAATGTGGAAAAGATGGATACTTTGCTGTTATCCATCTTTTTTGTTCGTAGTGGTTTCGGAAAGATGGATAAAGATTCGATATTCATGTTTATGGTCCGTGCGGGAGTCAAAAAGATGAATAAAAATTTTATATCCATCTTTTTGGTGTGCCGCGATGCCAAAACCATGGATAACCGGTAGTTATTCATGGTTTCTTAAATTCGGAGTAACTAATGTGCTCCTGAACAGATTCGCAACAGCTCTTTAAGATCGAGCGCCTAAAAATGAAAGCGCTCCAAAAACACTTGACACTTCTTTGTTGTGGGGTTATAATTCATTTAGTTAATATTTAGTAAAAATAACAAGTAAACATTTATCAAAAACAAAAAGGAGCGGATGAAGATGGAATTGACAGGGTTGAAGCAAAAATTTGAGGAACTATTCGGCAAAGGGGATTACACAGCATTTTTCGCACCGGGACGGATCAATCTGATCGGCGAGCACACAGACTACAACGGCGGAAATGTCTTTCCTTGCGCAATCACACTGGGAACTTACGCGATTGCGGCAAAAAATGATCTGAAGCAGGTCCGTCTTTACTCAGAAAATTTCCCGGAAGCCGGCGTCATCAGCTTCGATCTGGCCGATCTTGATCACAAAAAAGCTGACAGCTGGGCGAACTACCCGAAAGGCATGCTCCGTTATCTGAAGGAAGCCGGTCACACCATCCCGGAAGGCATGGATATGGTCATCTTCGGAAACATCCCGAACGGCTCTGGTCTGTCCTCATCCGCATCCCTTGAGCTGTTGATGGGTGTCGTTTTGGATAATCTGTTCGATTTGAACGTGGATCGTTTGGACCTCATCAAAACTGGCAAACGCGTGGAGAACGAGTTCATCGGCGTGAACAGCGGCATCATGGATCAGTTCGCTGTCGGCATGGGCGAGGAAAACAAAGCAATTTTGCTGGACTGCAATACGCTTGAATATGAAATGGTTCCTGTAGAATTGGGCAATCACGCAATCGTCATCATGAATACGAAAAAACGTCGCGAATTGGTCGACTCCAAGTACAACGAACGCCGCAGCGAATGCGAAGAAGCCTTGGCGAAACTGCAGAAGGTCGTATCGGTAGGCAGCCTAGGCGAACTCGATGAAGAAACGTTCGAAAATGCGAAAGCAGTTCTGGAGAGCGATGTCTTGTACCGCCGTGCGCGCCATGCCGTAACCGAGAACCAGCGTACATTGAAAGCCAAAGCGGCCTTGCAGGCGGGCGAATTGGAAGCATTCGGCCAGTTGATGAACCAGTCGCATATTTCTTTGCGGGACGATTATGAAGTGACCGGCATCGAATTGGATACCTTGGTTCAAGCCGCATGGGATCAACCGGGTGTCTTGGGCGCGCGTATGACCGGAGCGGGATTCGGCGGATGCGCGATTGCCATCGTCGAAAAAGAGGCGATTCCGGCCTTCATCGAAAATGTCGGTAAAACCTATGAAGCAGCGATCGGTTACCCGGCAGAATTCTACATCGCCGAAATCAGCGATGGCGCAAAACGGTTATAAGGAGCGGTTGGCATGACGATAAATGAGACAGTAAATGCGATCGACCAAGCTGTTGTCGATTTCGTGGAAACGGGAATCGCAAACGGCGAAACGGATGCGATGGACAGGATTGCGCTGCGGAATCTGCTGTTGGCCATGATCGGAAAGGAAGACTTGGATACGCAATTGGTGCCTTCGCAAAATTTGCCGGATCGTTTGGATCTGCTGGATTACTTGGTGGATTGGGCGGTCGCAAACGGGAAAATCGAGGACTACCAATATGCAAGGGAAACGCTGGAGGCGCAGATCATGTCTTTGATCACGCCGATGCCTTCCGTCATCAACAAGCATTTCTGGGAAGTCTATGCAAAAAATCCGGAAGCGGCAACTGACTATTTCTACCAGCTCAGCCAAAACAATGATTACATCAAAACCCGCAGCATCGCCAAAAATATCGCGTTTCAGCACCGGACCGATTACGGGGAACTGGAGATCACAATCAACTTGTCCAAACCGGAGAAGGATCCGAAACAGATCGCTTTGGCTAAGCATGCACCGGCTTCCGCTTATCCATCTTGCCAACTCTGCATGGAAAACGAAGGCTACGCCGGTCGCATCGACCATCCGGCACGCGCCAACCACCGCATCATCCGCATGCCGTTGAACGGCGAGAAGTGGGGGCTGCAGTACTCGCCTTATGCCTATTATGAGGAGCATTGCATCTTCTTGGCTGAGGAGCACAAGCCGATGAAATTGGATAAGCATACTTTCGAGAAGTTGCTCGGGATCATCACGCAATTCCCGCACTATTTCGTCGGATCGAACGCCGATTTGCCGATCGTAGGCGGCTCAATCCTGTCGCATGACCATTATCAAGGCGGTCGGCATACATTCGCGATGGCGGAAGCACCGGTCGAACGGCCGTTTGAAATGAACCGATTCGCTTCGGTTCAGGCAGGCATCGTCAAGTGGCCGATGTCCGTCATCCGGCTTGCCGGAAAGGATGCGCATGAATTGGCGGAGGCGGCGTCCTTTATTCTGGATGCATGGCGGGGCTATTCGGATGAAGCGGCCGACATCCTGGATGTCACCGAGGGCATTCCGCACAACACGATCACGCCGATTGCGCGCATGAAGGACGGCTTGTTCGAACTGGATCTGGTGCTGCGCAACAACCGGACTTCGCCGGAGTTCCCGGACGGCATTTTCCATCCGCATCCGGATGTGCAGAACATCAAGAAAGAGAATATCGGCCTGATCGAAGTGATGGGGCTGGCGATTTTGCCGCCGCGCTTGAAGGATGAATTGAGCGAAATCGAAAAGTATCTCAACGGAGAAACAGCAGAAATCGCTACTTACCATCAGGATTGGGTTGTGGGTTTGGTGGACGAAAAAGGGCGGACCGGTGCCGATGCAGCGGAAGTGGTGCAGGAAGCGGTAAGCGAAGCCTTTTTGCGGGTGCTGGAGGATGCTGGTGTCTTCAAACGCACCCCTGAAGGCCAGCAAGCGTTCCGCCGTTTTGTCGAACAGTTGCGTTGATTTTTGTAAGGAAAGTGGAGGGGATAAAATGTCAGTATTAGTGACTGGAGGCGCCGGCTACATCGGCAGCCATACCGTAGTGCAATTAGTGAACGCAGGCCAGGAAGTGGTCATCGTCGACAACTATTCGAACAGCAAACCGGAAGTGTTGAACCGGATCGAAACGATCACCGGCAAAGCACCGACTTTCTACGAAGTGGACGTTCTGGACCGCGAAGCCTTGGACGCAGTCTTTGCAAAAGAGGATATCGACTCTGTCATCCATTTCGCGGGCTACAAAGCAGTCGGCGAATCCGTCGCGAAACCGATCGAATACTACCACAACAACATCACGAGCTCCTTGGTTTTATGCGATGTAATGCGTAACCACGGCGTGAAGAAGATCGTCTTCAGCTCTTCGGCGACGGTCTATGGCATGAACAACGTCTCGCCGCTGACGGAGGACTTGCCGACGAGCGCAACGAACCCTTACGGCTACACGAAAGTCATGATCGAGCAGATCCTGAAGGACGTGGCATTCGCCGATTCCGAGTGGAGCATCGCTTTGCTGCGCTACTTCAATCCGATCGGCGCGCATGAGTCCGGTCTGATCGGTGAAGACCCGACCGGCATCCCGAACAACCTGATGCCGTACATCACGCAAGTGGCGGTCGGCAAATTGCCGCGCTTGAGCGTATTCGGTGACGATTACGACACCCCGGACGGCACCGGCGTGCGCGACTACATCCATGTCGTCGACCTGGCGCTTGGCCACATCAAGGCCTTGGACAAGATCAAGGAAACGACTGGAGTCGGCATCTACAATCTCGGTACCGGCGTTGGCTACAGCGTCTTGGACTTGGTGCACAATTTCGAGGAAGCGAACGGAGTCGAAATCCCTTACGTGATCATCGACAGACGCCCCGGCGACGTCGCAACCTGCTATGCGGATGCGACAAAAGCGAAGGAAGAACTGGATTGGAACGCCCAGAAAACATTGGCGGACATGTGCCGTGATTCCTGGAATTGGCAAAAGAACAATCCGAACGGCTACGAATGAAAAAGTGAAGGACAGCCCCTATTTTTCCGGGGCTGTCCTTCACTTTTTCAGTTAGTTCGGTAATAGAGGGTGTGCGCGTCTGGCAGTTGTCCGATAAGTGCGAATAATCGGACAACCAGGCATCGTTAGCCCTTGGAGTTGTCCGATAACCGGAAAGAATCGGACAACCAGGCATCGTCAGCCCTTGGACTTGTCCGATAACCACGAATAATCGGACAACCAGGCAACGTATGCCCTTGGAGTTGTCCGATAACCGGAAAGAATCGGACAACCAGGCATCGTCAGCACTTGGAGTTGTCCGATAACCGCGAAGAATCGGACAACCAGGCAACGTATGCCCTTGGAGTTGTCCGATAATCGCAAAGAATCGGACAACCAACAAGCGTAGGTTATTTTTTTCGCACTTCTGATGGCAGACAGTGGAATCTGTTCTTGTAGCACGTATAGAAATAAGTCTTGTTGGAGAACCCGACTTCGGTCAGGATCGTCTGGATCGGGATTTCGGTGGATTCGATCAGCAGGTTGGCCTTCAGCAGCCGCTTTTCGTTCAGCAGTTCCGTGAACGTCTGGCCGCTGCGCTTTTTGATCATGTTACTCAAGTAGTTTTTATTGAAGTTCAGCCGTTTGGACGCAGCGTCCAAGGTCAGCGTTGTGAACTCGGCATCGATCAGCTGAAGGACCTCGTAAAAGGGGTCTTTTTTGCTGAACGTTTCGCTGTATTCGTGCGGCAGGGAACGCGCCAATTCGTAAAGCAGGATTGGCAGGTAGCTGCTGATGATCTTGCCGGAAAAGACTTTCGGGAAGAAGTATTCATCGGCCATGTTGTTGATGATCTGCTTGATGTGCTCGTTCTGTTCATTGCGGAACAGGATGAAGTTGGCGGCATTCGTGTCCAGCGGGTTATTCGTCAGCAAAATTTTGTAGAGGATGCTGTCGCTGTGGTTCATTTCCATAAGCCAGTTGATCGAGATGCTCTTGTTGTTGAAAAGGATGTTCAAAAGCAGGTCGTCCTTGCCGAGCGCCTCGATGGAATGCGCGCTGCCAGTGTCCATCAACAAAATATCGCCTTCCTTCAACAGGTAAGGGACGCCGTTGATGATCTGGCGGCATTCGCCCTTGACGATGTAGTTGAGCTCCAAGAATTGATGGGAGTGCTCCGGGTAGGCGGCGTAGCGGTTGTGTTTGCTGATGTAGATGTCCTTGTTTTCGAAAAACAGATGCTCCTTGATCTTGGGCGCCCGAGTCGCCTCGCCCTCCAGTTCCGGCAGATCGGGCACAAATTTATGCCGCTTTTTTTGTTCCTTTTCGATGACAGATTCCTGAGATAACAGCGCAATCAGATCCATCCCGACACCTCCTGTATATTTGGTACTCACAACTCATTCAGTGACATTGTAGCATAAAAGCAGAAGTTGTTTAATAGTAATGTAAACAATTACAAGGCGGAGGTGTAGAACAAGTAAATGAAGTACTATGCGATGATAGATATCGGAGCCTCCAGCGGGCGGATCATGCTGGCGGAAATAGACAACAAGCAATTGGCGTTGCAGGAAGTGCACCGTTTCAAAAATGGCTTCAGCCGCATCGACGGATCGGACAGATGGGATATCGAAACCATTTTCCAGGAAATCCTGACGGGGCTATCCAAACTGAAGGCACTCGGCGTGACGGAATGCCATCTCGGGATCGATACGTGGGCGGTCGACTACTGCCTGATCGGAACGGACGGCCAATTGCTGCAGCTGCCGATCAGTTACCGGGACGAACGCACGAAAGATTCGATGGAAAAAGTGGCGCAAGTGATCGACAAAGAAACGATCTACGCCAAAACGGGCATCCAATTCCTGAACTTCAATACTTTGTATCAACTGTATGAAGAGGACAAGGGCTTGTTGGCCAAAACCGACAAAATTTTGATGATACCGGATTACCTAGCATACCGGTTGACCGGTGAGATGGTCGGCGAAGTGACGAATGTCTCCTCGTCGCAGATGCTGAATCTCGAAACCGGCGAGTTCGACAACGACTTGCTTGAACTTGTCGGCATCCCGAGAGAGAAGTTCCCGGAACTGGTTGTGCCAGGAACGAAAATCGGCGATGTGAAGGCTGAACTGACGGAAAGCTATGATTTGCCCAAAATCGAAGTGATCGCTGCAGCGACGCACGATACGGCATCCGCCATCGTCGGCGTGCCGGCGCTGGGCGGGAAATGGGCCTACCTCAGCAGCGGCACCTGGTCGTTGATCGGGGTCGAAAACGACGCACCAATCAATGACGGTCCCGCCTACGAGGCGAACTTCACGAATGAGTGGGGCGCTTACGGCACCTATCGTTTCCTGAAGAACATCACGGGCATGTGGTTCGTGCAGGAAATTGCGCGCAACCTGGATTACCGCCACTCCTACGGCGAAATGGCGCAGATGGCCTATGCAGTCGAACCATTCCTGCAGTATGTCGATCTGAACGATCCGCGCTTCCTCAATCCGGCAAACATGATCGCGGAAATCCAAGCCTATTGCCGCGAACGGGGCGAAATCGTTCCGGAAACGACCGGCGAATTGGTGATGTGCGTGTACAGCAATCTGGCTTTGGCCTATGCGCATGAACTGAAGAAAGTCGAAGCATTAACGAAGGAAACGATTGATGTGCTGCACATCGTCGGCGGCGGAGCGAACGTCAAACTCCTGAATCAGCTGACTGCCGATGTCACCGGGAAGCTGGTCGTTGCCGGACCTACCGAAGGCACCGCAATCGGCAACCTGCTTGTGCAGATGATCGCAGCCGGCGAATTTGCTGACCTGGCGGAAGCCAGAAAATGGCTGAGAAGCCAGATCCATGTAGAAGAATACCCACCAAACCCGATCGCAGACCGGGAGCACTTAAAAAAATACGAAGAAAAGATTGGAGTATAGACAGATGACAAAACCTATTGAAGAAGCATACGCTTTAGCGAAACAAAAATACGCCGCCATCGGTGTGGATACGGACGCAGTACTTGAAAAGTTAAGCCAAATAAAGGTTTCCTTGCAATGCTGGCAAGGGGACGATGTATTGGGATTCATGTTCCCTGATCAAGCCTTGACCGGTGGAATTTCCGTCAGCGGCAACTACCCGGGCAAAGCTACGACACCAGCGCAACTGCGTGCCGATTTGGATAAAGCCTTGAGCCTGATCCCTGGTAATCATAAAGTGAATCTGCATGCCATCTACGTGGATACGGACGAAAAAATCGACTTGGATCAAATCGAACCGAAGCACTACGAAAAATGGGTACAATGGGCAAAAGAAAAAGGCCTTGGACTGGATTTCAATCCTACTTGCTTCTCCCATCCGAAATCGACTGACGGCACATTGTCCAGCAGCAACCCTGAAACACAAGCATTCTGGATCGAACACGTAAAGCGCAGCCGCAAAGTGGCCGCTTACTTCGGCGAAGAACTGAACCAAACTTGCGTGAACAACATCTGGATCCCGGATGGCTACAAAGACAACCCGATCGACAAAATGTCGCCGCGTGTACGCCTGCGCGATGCGTTGGATCAATGTTTGGAAGAAAAATTCGATGATGCGCACATGCTGGACGCAGTCGAAGGCAAACTTTTCGGCATCGGTGCAGAAAGCTTCACGACCGGTTCCAACGATTTCTACCTGTCCTACGCTTTGACTAGGGATATCCTGTGGACAATCGATGCGGGACATTTCCACCCAACCGAGGATGTATCCGATAAATTCACGGCCTTCCTGCCGTTCGGTAAAGGCTTGATGCTGCACGTGAGCCGTCCGATCCGTTGGGATTCCGATCACGTGGTCATCTTGGATGAAGCGACTACCCGCATTGGCGAAACATTGGTGCGCAACGACTTGTTGGACAAAACTTTCATCGGCATGGACTTCTTCGATGCAACAATCAACCGTGTCGCAGCCATGGTCATCGGCGCACGCAGCACCTTGAAATCATTGTTGTTGGGCATGTTGAGCCCAATCGAAACATTGAAGGATGCGGAAAGTACAGGCGACTTCACAACCCGTTTGGCTGTTACGGAAGAAATGAAATCTTATCCATTCGGCGCTGTCTGGGAATTCTATTGCCAACAACAAAATGTACCGGCTGGCACGGAATGGCTGACTGAAGTAAAAGACTACGAACAAAAAATTCTTACGGAACGCAAATAAGGGGGAAATCATAAAAATGAAAAACATTTTAGAAGCACCATTCATCAAAGAAGTCATGCTGTTGACGGACGTCATGTACAAATTCGGGTGGCACGAAAGAAACAGCGGGAACTTGTCCTACCTGCTGAAAGAAGAGGAAATCACGGAATATCTGGATCTGAACGAAGTGAAACGCAACATTCCGATCGCTTTCGACGGTAAAGCACTGGCCGGGAAATATTTCCTGGTCACAGGGACAGGGAAATTCTTCAAGAACGTCATCCATGACCCGGCTGATGTCTTAGGAATCCTGAAAGTGACTGCGGAAGGCAACAGCGTGGATCTGTTATGGGGCTACGAAAATGGAGCGGCTCCTACAAGCGAATTGCCTGCTCATTTGATGTCGCACATTGCGCGCTTGTCGGACGATCCTGAAAACCGTGTCGTTTACCACTGCCACGCCACCAACCTGTTGGCGATGTCCTTCTCTTGCGAGTTGGATGAAAGAAGCTTCACGCGTATCCTTTGGAAAATGTGCACCGAGTCATTGGTCGTGTTCCCTGAAGGCGTGGGCATCCTGCCTTGGTTGATGCCTGGAACGAACGAAATCGGCGAAGCAACTGCTGAGAAGATGAAGGAATACCGTCTGATTGTATGGCCTCACCACGGTTTGTACGCAGCCGGAAAAGATTTGGAAGAGTGCTTCGGCTTGGTCGAAACGGCTGAAAAATCAGCGACTGTCTACACACTTGTGCAATCACAAGGCGGCATCAGACAGGAAATCACTGATGAGCAATTAAGCAATTTAGGCAAACGTTTCTCGGTAACCCCAAGAGCGGGCTACTTGAACATCTAATTTTTATCAAAAGGAGATAATGCAAAATGGCAACTTTTTATGTACCGGCAATAAACCTTATCGGAAAAGGCTGCATCAAAGAATTGGGCAGCAATGTGAAGGAACTTGGCTACAAGAAAGCTTTGTTCGTTACGGATAACTTCTTGGCCAAAAGCGAAATGATCGACGTTGTCCTGGCGGAATTGGACAGCGCGGCTATCGACTATGTGGTCTATGCGGATGTTGATCCGAACCCGACTTGCAAAAACGTCAATGAAGGCGTGGCGATGGCACAAGCGGAAAACTGCGACTTCATCATTTCCTTCGGCGGCGGCTCTCCGCAGGATGCAGCGAGCGCCATCAGCATCATCCTGACGAACGGCGGCAAACCGCAGGATTACGAAGGCTTGCACAAATCCGCTAAAGCCGGTTTGCCGGTTGTGGCGATCAACACGACTGCCGGAACATCCGCTGAAATCACGATCAACTACGTCATCACCGATGAAGACCGCAAAGTGAAGATGGTTATGGTCGACAAAAACAGCTTGGCGAAAATTTCCGTGAACGATCCTGAATTGATGCTGACGATGCCGAAATCATTGACTGCGGCTACCGGGATGGATGCTTTGACCCATGCGATCGAATCGATGGTGACACCGGGTGCTTACGCTGTTACGGAAGTATTGGCAGCTGGAGCGATCGAATTGATCCGCGAATACTTGCCGAAAGCTGTCGAAAACGGCACTGATCTGGATGCGCGCGACAAAATGGTCAATGCAATCTTCTTGGGCGGAATGGCTTTCAATAATGCCGGCCTGGGCTACGTGCATTCGATGGCTCACCAATTGGGTGCCGTCTACCACTTGCCTCACGGCGTCTGCTGTGCGATGCTGTTGCCGATCGTGGAAGCCGAAAATGCTAAATTCGCGCCTGAACGTTTCCGCAAAGTAGCGAAAGCTTTAGGCTTGGCAGTGACAGCTGATGTATCCGATCAAGCCTGCGCGGATTATACGGTCGAAGAAATCAAACGTTTGTCCAAAGTCGTCGGTATTCCAACATCATTGAATGAGCTGGGCATCAAGGAAGAGGAATTCGATTATGACTACCTGTCCAAAAATGCCATGATCGATGCCTGCGCACCAGGAAACCCATTCACTCCGACATTGGAAGAAACGATTGCGATGTACAAAAAATTGTTCCAATAATCCAAACCTGATCCAAAAAAACGACTTTTTCAAAAAAATGCAGATAATCCGAATTTGTCCAAAAATAAGATTGTCGACAAGAGAAGAGCCGCCTCGATTTTTGAGGTGGCTCTTCTTTGCTGTGCCAAAAGACGGTTATAGCACTGGATGTCGGCTGTTGAGGGTGCCATGAAGATCGAACAGTCGACAGAAGTCGAATCTCTCGGCTGTTTGTGACACGAAATGCTCGAAACAGCCGACAGAATACCGCGCTCTCGGCTGATCGCGTCGTGAAGCACTCGGAACAGCCGACAGAAGTCGGATCTCTCGACAGTTCGCGATGTGAAGCACTCGTAACAGCCGACAAAACCCGGTCCAACTCCAGTCAACTTGGATCAGGCCGCATGAGGTTATAACATAAAACTATAGCTGCGTATATTTATTAAGTGTTATCCTATATCCCGATTCCGTGGCATACTGAAACAACCTTCTGATGAAAGATGATCAGCAAACAGTAAGACAGTTGAATGCATGTTCACTATTTTTGCAGTAGGAACCAAAAAATGAAATGGAGGAATCATAATGAACAGTTCACTAATCGGTTTTCCAAGGGTTGGCAAGTTACGCGAATTGAAATTCGCATCCGAAAAATATTTCAGAAAAGAAATTTCAGCAGAAGAGTTGGAGAAAGTCGCAAAGGGTCTGAGGATAATGCACTGGAATCTGCAGCAAGCAGCCGGCATCACTCATATCCCTTCGAATGATTTTTCATATTACGACAACTTGTTGGATGTGACGGTCTTGTTGAACGCGTTGCCTGAAAACTACAGACAGCTCGGCTTGAGCGAGCGCGACACTTATTTTGCGGCTGCTCGCGGCTATCAGGGCGAAGCAGGCGACGTCAAAGCGTTGGCGATGAAGAAATGGTTCAACACCAATTATCATTATTTGGTTCCTGAACTGTTCGACGATACCGAAATCAAATTGGCGGGCGACAAGCCTTTTGCCGAGTATGAAGAAGCCAAAGAAATCGGTGTGTTGACGAAACCGGTCATCATCGGCGGATTCACTTTCCTGAAACTGGCCAAATATAAAGGTTCCAAAACAATACATGATTTTGCTGACCAAGTGGCAAATGCCTATATCGCAATACTCGATCGGTTCAATGAGCAAGGTGTAGCGTGGGTGCAGTTCGATGAACCGAGCCTGGTCACCGATCTGTCCGATGAAGATGTCGCGTTGTTTGCTTCTCTGTACGAAAAAGTCTTGGCGCATAAGGGTAACGTAAAAGTATTGTTGCAGACATACTTCGGGGATATCAGGGACAGCTACGAAGAAGTGATCGGGCTTGACTTCGATGGCATCGGCCTTGACTTCATCGAAGGCAAGCAAACGGTGGAACTTTTGGAAAGATATGGCTTTCCGGCTGATAAAACGTTGTTTGCCGGCGTCCTGAACGGTAAAAACATCTGGAAGAGCGACTACAAAAAGGTCATCGAATTGGTTAAAGGGCTGGGAAAATACAGCAACGACATCGTCATCAGCACTTCCTGTTCGCTGCTGCATGTTCCCTACACGCTGGAAAATGAGACGAGCTTGCCGGAGGAAGTTTCCCAGTATTTCGCTTTCGCTAAGGAAAGGCTGCAGGAAATCAAGGAGCTGACGGAATTGATCGGCACTTCCGGACATTATGAAGAGAACGAAAACTATCTTGCGAACCAACAAGTCTTTTCAGCGGACCGGGTATACGAAGACAAGCATGTGCAAGCATCCGTGGCGAGCTTGACGGAAAGAGATTTTGTCAGAAACGTTCCGAGAAAAAAACGGAGAGTGATCCAAAAGGAGAGGCTGCAACTGGGTCTGTTGCCGACAACGACGATCGGTTCTTTCCCGCAGACGAGGGAAGTCAAGCAGAACCGCAGCAAATACCGCAAAGGTGACATCAGCAGAGCCGAATACGATGAAAACATCAAAGGCTTCATCAAAGAATGCATCAATCTGCAGGAGGAACTGGGGTTGGATGTGCTGGTCCATGGCGAATCCGAGCGCAATGACATGGTGGAATTCTTCGGCGAAAACCTGGCGGGGTACGTGTTTACCGAAAAAGCCTGGGTACAGTCCTATGGAACAAGATGCGTCAAGCCGCCAATCATCTTCGGCGATATCCGCCGCGAAAACCCGATTACCGTGTTCTATTCGGAATATGCGCAGAGTCTTTCCGACAAACCGGTCAAAGGGATGCTGACGGGACCCGTGACGATCTTGAATTGGTCGTTTCCGCGTGAGGACATTTCGCTGAGGGAGATGGCTTTCCAGATCGGTTTGGCGATCCGCGAAGAGGTTCAGGACTTGGAAGCGGCGGGCATCAAGATCATCCAGATCGATGAAGCGGCTCTGAAGGAGAAGTTACCAATCCGCAGAGAAGAATGGGCGAGCGAGTACCTTGATTGGGCGATTCCGGCATTCCGCCTTTGCCACAGTGGCGTGAGGCCGGAGACGCAGGTGCATACGCATATGTGCTACAGCGAATTCGAGGAGATCGTAAAGGATATCGACAACATGGATGCGGATGTCATTTCCTTCGAAGCCTCCCGTTCCAAACTGACGATCATCGATGCCTTGAAGGCTAACCAATTCGAAACGGAAGTCGGACCGGGCGTATACGACATCCACTCGCCGCGCGTGCCTAGTGTCGAAGAAATGGTGGCGGTATTGAAGAACGCGCTGACGAAGATAGATGAAGGAAACCTATGGATCAATCCGGATTGCGGACTGAAAACCAGAGGCATCAAAGAAACGAAAGAAAGTCTGGCCAATCTTGTGGCGGCGGCGCAAATCATCAAAGACGCAGTATCGGTCTGAAAAGAGGTGGCGGATGCTGTCCTCCGTCGAACAAGGGCTAGTCGAAGGTGAGCGTTTTGCGCACGCGTCAGCTCCGGCGAAGCCAACCCTGGCCGGAGAAGGTGCTTTCTTCCGGTGAGCGTCCCTCTCAACGGAGTTGCGGTTCCCGGTAATCTCCTGCGAGCGAATGTTGGCCGGAGCTGAGTGCGCGGACAGAGGCTGACCTCCGTCGAACGAGGGCTCGACGGAGGTGAAAGTATTGCGCACGTATCAGTTCCGGCGAAGCCAACCCTGGTCGGAGAAGGTGGTTTCCTCCGGTGAGCGCCCCTCTCAACGGAGTTGTGGTTCCCGGTAATCTCCTGCGAGCGAATGTTGGCCGGAGCTGAGTGCGGGGACAGAGGCTGACCTCCGTCGAACGAGGGCTAGTCGAAGGGGAGAGTTTTGCGCACGCGTCAGCTCCGGCGAAGCCTGCGTTCCCCGGAGCAAAACGGTTCATCCCGCCGCATTCATCAGATTTTTTAAGAAAACAAGAGAGCTCCCGCCATTTTTGGCGGGAGCTCTCTTGTCTGTCATTTGCTTTGCGTGTTTTGTTTTGTCTGGAAACGCGGTCTTTGTGCGGCTTTTTGGCCGCCTCTTGGACCTTGCTGGTTTTTGACGCGGGTTCCGTTATTGCGAGCGGCAACCGGTTTTTTCGGCTGTGGTGCAGCTGCCTTAGTGCCTTCTTTCAACAGGAAAGGCTGATCTGTTACGACCGGAACTTTTCTCTGGATAAGTTTTTCGATGTCACGCAACAACGATGCTTCTGTTTCATCACAGAAGGAGATGGCTTTTCCGCCGCGTCCTGCGCGTCCTGTACGGCCGATACGGTGAACATAGGTTTCCGGAACTTCAGGCAGATCAAACAAGATGACATGCGAAAGCTCAGGCACATCGATACCACGGGCTGCGATATCTGTCGCTACAAGAACGCTGGTTTTTTTGGTCTTGAAGTTTTCCAAAGCACGCTGACGCGCAGTCTGGGATTTGTTACCGTGGATCGCTTCAGCTGAAAGTCCAGCCTGTAAAAGCTTTTTGACGATTTTGTTGGCGCCGTGCTTCGTTCTTGAGAAGACAAGCGAGCGTTCCACTGTATCTTCCTTCAACAGGTGGATAAGCAAGTCAGTTTTGTCGGTCTTGGCTACAGGATAAACGCTTTGGTGGATGATTTCCACAGTCGAGGAAACCGGAGTGACTTCCACTTTCACCGGATTTGACAAAATGGTCCCCGCAAGTTTTTCGATCTCAGTCGGCATAGTCGCTGAAAAGAACATGCTTTGGCGTTTCTTAGGCAATTCGCGGATGATGCGGCGTACATCATGCAGCATCCCCATGTCCAACATCATATCGGCTTCGTCCAAGACAAAGAAATCTACCTGGTTCAGTTTGATGTATCCTTGTCCGATAAGGTCCAACAGTCTGCCTGGTGTCGCCACAAGGATATCTGTTCCGCGTTTCAGCGCGGTTGTCTGAGGATTCTGGGAAACACCGCCAAAAATGACTTGGATCTTCAATGGCAGGTATTTTGCGTATATTTGGAAGCTTTCCCCAATCTGCAGGGCAAGCTCACGGGTAGGGGCAAGGATCAGGGCTTTGATGTTACCTTTTCCAGCTGTTCCTGCTTCTGTTAGGTTCTGAAGAATCGGGAGGGCAAAGGCTGCGGTCTTACCGGTACCAGTTTGGGCGCAACCCAACAAATCCTTGTCGTTCATCAGATGCGGAATGGCATCTTCTTGGATGGGCGTAGCTTTAGTGTAGCCTGCCTCTTTCAGTGCGCGCAGCAGGTTTTGATTCAATTCTAGTTCTTTAAATAACAAATGGTTCTCCTTCAGCATGTTCTACATGCATTTGATTTTAGTGGGTTTGTTTCGGGTCAGGTCAGTTTGGGAAAGAGAGTCGGACTCCCGTTTGCCAAATTCCTCTCCGCGAAACGTTATATAGGTTTTCTGAGCAACAGCGTGACTGGCCTACTATATCACAAATGGAAGCAAAAGTCATAGCATTCCGCTTTTGGGTTGAATAATAAGTGGGCAAACAAGGCGAGGAAGCGTTGAGGAATCCGAAATAACCCGCCAAAAACAATTTGGCGGGTTAGAATACAGAATTTTGATCAGAATTCCCCGCTAAACGGTATTTGGAAGGTAATTCTGGGGGAAAAGCGAATCTAAAAACCCGCCAACCCAGATTTGGCCGCGTAAATGTCGCGAAAAAAACACCAAACAAAACCGCACCGAAATGGATTCGTTCATCCATTTCGGTGCGGTCTTATTGGATAAATGAAAACCATGGGCTAGGCCCATGGTTCCGGAGAGCTTCCAGCGGTGTATTAAAAAATCCTCGCTAAGTGCTAGAATATATTTGGTTCGCCAACCAATATTCATGACTTAGGAGGATTCTTTAGATGTCTCAAGACAAAAATAGTTTAGCACATACCACTTGGAATTGTAAGTATCACATAGTTTTTGCGCCCAAATACCGGAGGCAAGCAATCTACGGAAAGATAAAACAAGATATAGGAGTCATACTAAGGCAGTTATGCGAAAGAAAAGGTGTAGAAATAATCGAAGCCACTGCTTGTGTGGATCATATACACATGTTGGTAAGCATACCGCCCAAGATAAGTGTCTCATCGTTTGTCGGATATCTAAAAGGTAAAAGTAGCCTCATGATATTTGATAGGCACTCCAACCTGAAATATCGCTATGGGAATCGCAAATTCTGGTGCACAGGATATTATGTCGATACAGTCGGGAGAAACAAGAAGGCAATTCAAGAATATATACGCAACCAAATTCAAGATGATATAGTCGCAGAACAATTAAGCCTATTAGAGTACACGGATCCATTTACAGGCGAAGAAGTTCGTAAGAGTAAAAAGAAAAAATAAGAGCCAGACCTTTAGGTCTAGCCCGTGGTAGTAGTACAATTGGCGAACCATTCAGAGCCCCTTTAGGGGTTGGTTAGTAACAAAGGCTTTCAGCCGCAGAGCAAACCACCCGTTCACACGGGTGGTTTTGATTTTTGAAGTAATTTTTGCTTCGAACAGCATGCAGTCAATTCATGACTGACTAGTCCTGGATTTCATCCAATCTCTTCAGATGCTTTTCGGCAATCTTTTTCACTTTGTCGACGCGGTTGGTGTATCTTTCGATATCGCTGAGGTAGTCAGTCGTCATCCAAGCCGTCACGATTTCAAGCGCCAACGCCGAACCGATGATCTTTCCGCCGAGGCAGAGGACATTCGTGTCGGAGTGGGAACGCGCCAGTTTCGCGCAGAAAGGATCTTGGCAAACCGCCGCATAGACGCCGTAGATTTTGTTGGCGATCATGGCACTGCCGTAACCGACGCCATCTACAAAAATGCCGCGATCGGCTTTTCCTTCCGCCACAGCCAGTGAGGCAGGGTAAACATAATCGGACAGGTCACAAGGTTCTTCGTTGTAAGGTCCGAAGTCGAGCACTTCATGGCCTTCCTTTTCGAGTAAAGCTTTGACTTCTTCTTTCAATGCGAAGCCGGCATGGTCGCTGGAAACGGCAATTTTCATCTAAATCCCTCCATTATCTGTCATTAATCAAAAGTATAAGCCAAATGGCGAGAGTAGTACAGACTGAGTTTACAGATCAAGGCATCACCAAGCTTTGAATAAATAAATAATCTGCATATAGAGCATTTTTACGTATGATTTTGATGTAGTTTTACAGATTGGTTTTGATTATAGTAAGCGTATACTTAAAAACAAGGCGGGGAATTAAATGGAAATCATGGATATTAAATTTAACGGCATTGTGGAGCCTGTTGGATATCATTTTGAGCCCTTGATCGTCAGTTGGGCGGTCGACAACGGGTTAGGGAAAATGCAAAAAGAGGCAAGCCTCCAGGTAGCTGCCGATCCCGAATTCAAGGACATTGTGCTTGAGAAAAATGGTGATCTGGACAGTTCAGGGGAAACGTTGACGCTGCAGTTGAAGCCCAGAACACGCTATTATGTGCAGATTCGTGTAACTGCTGAAGATGGTGAAACGGCTGAATCGACAAGCTTTTTTGAGACCGGGAAAATGGATGAAGCATGGGACGCCGAATGGATCGGGCCGAAGGTGCAGGAAGAAATCCATCCGATTCTGTTCAAGGATTTCGAACTGAGCCAGCAAGTGAAGGAAGCCCGCCTGTATATCAGTGGGGTTGGGCTTTATGAAGCAAGTTTGAACGGAAAAAAGATCGGAAATGATGTTCTGGCGCCCTTTGTCAACAACTACGAAGCTTTCATCCAAATCCAAACGTATGATGTCACCGAACAATTAAAACAAAGCAATCAGTTGGCGATCATGTTGGGCAACGGCTGGTACAAAGGGAGATTCGGCCTGAGCGGAGAGAATGCTTATTTCGGGGACAAATTTGCGGCAATCGCCGAACTGATGGTGCGCTACGAAAACGGGACGGAAGAGCGGATCGTGACGGATCTCAGTTGGAAAGCGACGCTGAGCGATATCACGAACAGCGGCATCTACGATGGCGAAACGATCGACCGGACACTTGATAAATCGGGGCGCAGCGATGAGGTGGCGATCGTCGGCATACCAAAAGAAAAATTGAAAGACCGCGTGAGCCCGGGATTGAGCGTTCACGAAGTAGTTCCTTTGAAGGAGGTCATCACGACCCCGAATGGCGAGACGGTAGTTGATTTCGGGCAGAACTTTTCCGGCTGGCTTGCGTTTGATGCCGATTTTCCGGCAGGGACCGAGGTGCACTTTGAGTTCGGGGAAATAC
Organism: uncultured Trichococcus sp.; assembly: GCF_963663645.1. Taxonomy (NCBI): domain Bacteria; kingdom Bacillati; phylum Bacillota; class Bacilli; order Lactobacillales; family Carnobacteriaceae; genus Trichococcus; species uncultured Trichococcus sp. The sequence goes on along the minus strand of NZ_OY760503.1, from coordinate 446,658 downwards.
TGCAGCAAGGCAATTTTTATAATGAGAATTACGGCACCGCCACAGCAGGCTTCCGTTACATTTCCAATGGAGAAGCCGAAACGGTGCACCCGCATTTCACTTACTTTGGCTTCCGCTATGCGCGTGTGACGGGCTGGCCGGCAGACAAGGAAATAATCGTACGTGGTCTGGCCATCTATTCCGATATGACGCGAACAGGCATCATCGAAACGGGCAATGCTAAAGTGAATCAATTGTATTCAAACTCGCTTTGGGGGCTCAAATCAAACTTCCTTGATATGCCGACCGATTGTCCGCAACGGGCTGAGCGGCTGGGCTGGACCGGGGATGCGCAAGTATTTGCCCCGACAGCAAGCTATCATATGGATACGCGGGCTTTTTACCGCAAATATCTGATCGATATGCGCACGGAACAGGAAAAACTGTCGGGAAGCATCCCGAATTATATGCCGGCGATGGCTACGCAAGGTGGCGCAGCCGTCTGGGGAGATGCAGCGACGTTCATTCCTAAGGCTTTATGGACTGCCTATGGGAACAAGGAAGAAGTCGGGCAGTACTACCCGCTGATGAAAGATTGGGTGGATTGGACTGGTTCTAAAATAGAGAAATCGCATGGATCGAAAACGGAGCTTAATGCCGGTGGGTTCCAGTTCGGGGATTGGCTGGCCTTGGATGGCGCAACGCCTTCATCATTCAAAGGAAGTACTGACGATACGTTTATTGCTTCAGCTTATTATTATGAAAGTCTGTGTATCGTCGCGGAAGTCGCATCTTTGATTGGGAATGATTCTGACGCGGCCTATTACCGGGGACTCAGCGAACAAGTCCGGGAGCGGATCTTGTTCGAGTATGTGACGCCATCCGGACGCCTGTCCATCGACACCCAATCGGGGTACATCATTGCTTTGAAGTTCAAACTATTCCGTGAGCGCGAAGTGGTCATTGAGCAGCTGAAAACCCGTTTGAAAAAAGATCTTTACAAAATCAAATCCGGTTTTGTGGGGACTCCGATTTTCTGCCAAGTGCTGTCGGAGAATGGCATGGTCGATCTGGCCTATGAGTTCCTGCTCAATGAAGGCTTCCCGGGCTGGTTGTATGCGGTGAATCTTGGCGCGACGACAATCTGGGAGCGCTGGAACAGCGTAATGCCTGATGGCACCATGAATCCGGCAGGTATGAATTCCCTGAACCACTACAGTTATGGATCCGTCATCGAGTTTGTCTATAAATACGTGGTGGGCATCCAACCGCTGGATGCTGGTTTCCGTATCGCAAGATTAGCGCCCAATCCAAATGTAAAATTGGGATATGCCCGCGGAAGCTATCAGTCAGCGGCCGGTAAATTCGTCAGCGAATGGAAGATACTCAAAAATGGCGAACTGAGCTGCTATTTCGAAGTGCCTTTTGGCGCGCAGGCTGAGATCGTGTTGCCGTACTCTGAGCGGGAGCCAATCAAAGTGGCGTCAGGCATACATGAGTACACCTACCAACCGACAAAAGACCTGAGCGTGCTGTATGATTCGGATACACGCTTTCGATCATCAAGAACGAAAACAAGGAGTTGTTCGAAGAAATCTTGGGCATTCACGAACGCATCAGAGGCTTCATGGCGTTTGCGGATGAAGAACAGCGGAACCTATCCTTGAATCAGCTGTCAAAATTATTCTACACGGGCATAACTGCAGAGATGGTCGCCGAGGCCGACCGTTTATTTAAAAAATCGAATCGTATCTGACGGAAAAAGCAAACTACTCAGCACAGTGGGCCGAAATTGTCGAATAGGTGAAGAACATTCGATTATTTGCTTTCACATCGGGCCGATATTGTCGAATGTCAAGAAACATTCGACAATTTGCTTCCGCATCGCACTGAAATTGTCGAATTCGCGAGCATCATCCAACAATTTGGCCCCGCAGTCGAAAAAAGTTCAAGCCGCTTAAGTTAATGACATTCCCCGAAATCCTTTGCTTCTTTTGATAGAGTTGCTAAAATGGGCATGAAGAACAGAGGAGTGAAATTATGGCAGAAACGCAAGATTTTCCGGAAATATTGCTGAAAGAAACGCCGCTTGAAGCTGAAATGAAAACAATGACGGCTGAACAAATAACCGCCAAATTCCAAAATCAAGCAGCAACAGCCGGCTATCTGCTGGATTTCCATTTGTCTGATGAGGACTTTTTTGTGGACCATCAAATCTTCATGAACCGGCATGCCCGCTACTTTCCCATGCCCACCCACTCGCATGAATTTCTGGAACTGAATTACCTTCTGCAAGGGCAATGCACCCAGTGGATCGGCCAGGAAAAAATCCAGATGAAGCAAGGCGATCTGCTGATGATCGATCCGGGAACCGGCCATTCCATCGACAAGCTCGGTGAAGAGGACATCCTCATCAACATCTTGATCAAATCGGACGCCATCAACACGAAAGTGCTCCAAAGGATGGCCCAACGGCACAGTTTGATCACTGATTTTTTGTTGACTGTGGGCAAAAAAAATAGCCGTCACCGACCCTATCTGCATTTCAGCACCGCTGATAATCAGCGGATCAGCACGTGCTTGTCCTATTTGCTTGCCGATTATTTTGGAGACGAAACGCCTAAATTCGAGAAAGTGGAGCTTTGGTTGCTGATCATCCTGGCCGAACTGGAAGATATCATGTCCAGCGAAGCCGGGGAACTGCCTTTCAACAAGAAGGTGATCGATGCCCTGGAGATCATCGACAGTGAATATGCCAGCATCACACTCGAAGGTCTGGGGAAACAATTGAATTTCAACAAAAATTACCTCAGCAATCTGCTGAAGCAAGAAACGGGTCTGACTTTCAAAGAGTGGGTCACGAAACGGCGACTGCAAAAGGCCTACGATCTGCTGATCGGGACCGACAAACCGATCGAAAAAATCGTTGCAGAGCTTGGCATCACCAGTCCGAGTTATTTCTTCAAGATATTCAAGAATGAGTACGGAGAGACACCCAATCAGTTGCGGAAAAAAATGCATCGAAGCAAAAAGCTATGAGAAAATCATAGCTTTTTTGCTTGCCTGAATTGGTCGGGCGATTGCTGCAGATTTTCTTTGAAAAAACGGTAGAAGTGCGACTCTGAAGTGAATCCGATGGCATTGGAAATGTCACTGATTGTCATATCCGTATGGGCCAACAGATCCATCGCATGCTTTATTTTCAGCTTTTTTGCATGCTTCATGATGCTGAGGCCAGTATTCTTCTTAACCACTCGATTCAGATGTTCATCGTTATAATGGGTTATTTCCGATAATTCTGCACGCGTGATATTCCCCATTCTTTTTTCGAGTGCATTCAAAACTTGAGCCACCAGGAAATCCTCTTTACTTAATCCAAGGTCCATAAATTTCGTGAAAAAGATTGTGTTGTTCTGGAGAGCATCGATTATGCGTAAAGACAGTCCTTTTTGGAAATAACCTGCGCCCAGTTTGGGTGTGGATAATTCTAATTGAAGGGAATCAAGCAGGATGTTGAAAGTGCGGTTTTCTTCGTTTGTTTGAGTAAACTCAACATAGCTGCGCTTCAAATCGTCGTCATCAGCGATATTGGCCCGCAGAAATTCAAATAACGGACCTAATGTTGTGAGTTGCTTGTGCGAAAAGGTTTCATTAAAAATGGAAGTCAAATACTCTGGCGAAAAGTTTACGAACACGACGGAACAGGCCGGATCCAGGACTTCGTAGTGGTTGATCTGACGGTTCATAAGGCAGCCATCACCGGCGCGATAATAGACCGTTTTATCTTCAATGTAATTAGTAAGGGATCCATGAAGGACATACATCAACTCAAAATGTGCATGTTTGTGCGGCACATTAATGCTATCGCCAATCAGGTATCTGATTTCACCGCCGTATGCTGCAGTATACAAAATTTGATTATCTTTAGCTGTTTTAAAATACATCGAAACGGGACTGTTCGTATCTAAAACGCTAGCTGGTTTTTCCGATAAATTATTGTGGAGGTCTTTAAGCTGTTCGGGTAATGAATTTGATTCGATCATAGTTTGTTCCACACCTTCATATTCTTTTTCGGATGTCGATTTTTCACATAGAGCAGCGGATTGGGGTCGATTTCTACCATTATATCATGTCCTCTTTTTAAGTAAAATGTAACTATCAAAGAGAATAAAGCGATACCAAGAAAAAGAGGGTTGTGTATGCGAAACGAAATGAAGTTGAATGATGACTGGTGGTTTCACTTAGGAGAAATCGGCTCTCCCGTAAAAACAGTTAAAAAAGCTGGGGCAATCGGTGGCCTGACCGCTCCGCTCAAAGGCGAAGATGGGGAACAGATCACGATCGGGCAAGGCGGGAAGCATTTTCTGAATCTCATCTCTCAAGGCGATTTAAAGAGAGGCTTGAGGATGCTGGCGGGAACCGATATGGATTCAGAGCTGACGGAAGAATGGGACAGGATTGCTATTCCTCACGATTGGTCAGTGGCTGTTCCCTATGTGGATGCGCCGGGATTGTTGATGAGTGGTTCCAAACCGGAAAATATCGGGTATTACCGAAAAACATTTTCCTTGGATGCCTCACTGGAAGAAAATCGGATTTTGTTGAAGTTTGATGGTGTGATGCGGATGGCCTCGGTGTGGCTCAACGGCATTTATTTGGGTGATAATATAAGCGGTTACACTCCTTTCGAATTCGATATCACCGAAATAGCCAAATTCGGTGATGAAGGGGTGAATGTGCTGCTGGTCCGGGCTGATACGACTACTGGGGCTGAAGGATGGTGGTATGAGGGTGCCGGCATCTACAAAGAAGTCCGTTTACAGTTCCTTCCGAAAATATATGTGGAGGAGGACTCTTTCTACATCTATACAAAGGAAATCGGTGAAAATGCCGTACTTGGCTGTGAAGCAACCTTTGTCAACTGCACAGACAGACCACAGACCGTCAAGCCCGCGTTGCATGTTGGCGATCAACAAGTGGCATTTGATGAAATCACAATTGAGCCGTTGCGTTCAATCAGTGTCAATAAGGAATTTTTGATTGACCAGTCTAAGCTTTGGACGCCGGAGACTCCCCACTTATATGAAGCGACCATCCGGATACACGGGGAGCAGAAAAATATTGATGAATGCAGTACTACATTTGGAATCCGGAAAATTTCCTACGACAAGAACGGGTTTTTCCTGAATGGCAGCAACTACCTATTAAAAGGCGTGTGCGAGCATCAAGATTTTGCGGGCGTAGGTGTCGCATTGAACAAAGACATCGTGGCATTCAAGCTGCTGAAATTAAAAGAGATGGGGGTAAATGCCTACAGAAGCGCGCATCACTTTGCAAGTAAAGACCTGTTGGACTGTTGCGACAGACTGGGGATTATCGTGATGAATGAAAACCGTATTCTCGAAACCAGTCCTTGGAGACTGCGCGATTTGGAAAAAATGGTGAAGCGAACGCGTAATCACGCCTCCCTTTGCTTTTGGTCGATAGCTAACGAAGAAGTGATCGGGAATACTAAATTGGGTCACAGGATGGCCAAAAGAGTGACGGCTTTGATGCGATCGATAGATTATGAGCATTTGTTGGTTTCAGCTGAATTGCTTAATCCGGAAGGTATTGTGGATGAGGAGTACATGTCAAATTTCGATGTGGTTGGCGTCAATTACCCGGAGGCCGGTGTAATGGGGGAAGGGCTGGAAAAAATCAAGGCAAATTACCCAGAGCAACCCCTGATGAGCACAGAGAATGCTTCTTACTTTTCTACTCGTGGCATCTATAAGGATGATGCAGAAAAATGTCAAACGAATAACTTTGGTTCCTTGTATTCAATGGTGTTGCCTGGAAAACGCAAGCTAGGCGATCCCGGTGTTGGCGGGACGGCACGACCGGAAGAGGTCCTTGATTTCATTGAACAAAATCCCTATATGGGCGGGTCCTTCATTTGGACAGCTTTTGATTACGCAGGGGAACCAGCGCCATTCGGCTGGCCAGGGATCGGCTCTCAATTTGGGGTGCTGGACACTTGCGGCTTCGAGAAAGATTACTTCTACTACTATCAATCAAAATGGACAGAAACGCCGATGGTTCATGTCATGCCTCACTGGAATAAGGAAGGTCTGACCTTTGATGAGGATGGCAAAGTAGAAGTCAGGGTATTCAGCAATTGCGATGAAGTGGAACTGTTCGTGAACGATGATAGTCAAGGGAAACAATCAGTTGGTGAGCATCATAATAGTTGGGTTGTTGATTTTATACCGGGTGAATTGAAGGCTATCGCATACAGCAATGGAGAAGCGATGGTTTCGGATGCAAGAGTGACCGCGAAAGAAGCAGTGGATTTTCTGACTGAAGTCATATATGACGGCGAGAAAACGCAGCTGATCAAGGTGGAAGCGATAGATGGAGCGGGCAATGTTGTACCCATGGCCAATAATGCTTTAGACATAGCGATAAAAAATGGTGCGCTTCTGGGTACGGGGAACGGAAATCCGGCATATGCTGAAGAGGATAATGAGAACGCGCTGCACTTGTTCTCAGGGAAGGCGTTGCTGATTGTCAAAAAAGAAGCTGCGGCAGGTCCTGAAATCAAGCTAGCTGTTGCTGAGGGGAGCGGAACAGAAAGACAGCTGAGCGCAGTAAGTGACTCGAAAGGCAATCTATAAAATTCAATAGATAGGGGAGAAAATTTACGATGGAAGAGAAAGTATTACAAACAAGCATAGCACAGCCTCAAGAGAAGGTAAGCAAACTATTCAGTTGGTCCTATGCGTCTGCACTGAATGGGGGACCCATGCTGGCGGGCGCTGTTATCAGTACTTATTTCGCTGTATTCATGACGGACACCATGTTGCTGCCGGCTGCTGCAGCCTCTCTGATTATGCTCATTTCCACGCTTTGGGATGCGATCAATGACCCCCTAATGGGCGTGATTGCGGACCGAACCAATTCCAAATGGGGAAGATACAGACCGTATTTTGTGCCGGCGCCGATTTTATTCACGTTCTTTGCAACGATGCTGTGGGTGAATCCCGATTTCAGTGCTACAGGCAAGTTCATCTATATCTTGATCATCTACATCGGATATGGGATGTCAGGCACGATGTACACGATGCCGCACATGGCGCTGTTGCCTGCGGTTGTAAAAGATAATGAACAAAGAAACAAAATTATTGCACTGAGCGCTGGTATGATGGCATTGATGTTCACTGTTGGAGCAACATTCACCACTACTATCACGAGCTTCTTGGAAAATATGGGATTCAGCAACGGATTCATTCCGCTGATGCTCATCTGTGGCCTGTTCTCATTCCTCTCTTTTTGGACACTATTCAAGACTTCCAAAGAACGCTATCTGACTAAAATCGAGAACACTACCGTCAAACAAGATTTGAAGCGAGTGTTGAAACACAAAGAACTGACACCATTTTTGATCGTTTGGTTGATGGCTTCGGTGGGCTATGGCTTGATGTTCAGTTCCTCCGTTTACTATGTGATGTACTATCTTGGGAGACCGGACCTGATTCCTTTATACATGGGGATCGTATCGATCGGTGCGCTCGTATCGATGATGGTGCTGATGCCGATTGTGCTTAAAATATTCAAAACAGGCCAACGCGCGCTTGTATTCACGCAAGTTGGGGCGATCATCTGCTATACGTTACTGTTTTTCTTCGGAAAGAGCAATTTGACGTTCCTGTATGTGGTGACTTTCCTGGCTACAAGCATCGCCTCGATGCAGAACGCATTAGTGAATGTGCTCGTGAATGATGCGATTGATTACATCCAGTTTAAGGAAGGCATTTCCGCAAACGGGTTGATCTCATCGATCAAAGGATTCGCCCAGAAAGCTGGGAACACCATCACAAATTCGGGTATTTTAGCTCTATTGGCTATTTCAGGCTATGTTGCAGGTGCCATTGGCAATCAACCGGAGAGCACGATGACAGCAATCAATTTCCTGAGGTTTGGTGCTCCTGCCATAACGGCAGTTATTCTGTTGGTAGCATTACGTTTCAATCCGGTTGCGAAGCACTATGAAGATATCGAAGAGATGAAAAATCTGATGAAATCCAAAGCGCAAGAAGACTAGAAAATTCCACATCCACGCCGAGCAGGTTGTATTTGCTCGGTGTGGATGTTTTTGTTATTCCGGGCGTTTAGGAACAGACCTGTGATTTGGACAGTAGCCGCTTTGGTTCTGCTATTGTTCGGTATGCTCCAATTCGGTAGGATAAAGGTGTAAACTAGGATTCTTCGAATGGAGCAGACAAATGAGCGAAATAAAAGGATTGGTATTCGATTTGGACGGTGTCATCACCGATACAGCGGAACGGCATTACTTGGCATGGAAAAGGATAGCGGATCGATTGGGGATCGCAATCGACCTCGAATGGAACGAGCGCCTCAAAGGCATTAGCAGGGCGGAATCCTTAGAACTGATATTGGCTGAAAAGCCGAGCCTTCTCTTTGTTTCGGAAGGAAAAGAACAGCTGTTGAAAGCAAAAAATGCGCATTACCTGGAGTTGATTGCGGAGATTACGGCAGCGGACATCCTGCCGGGGATTCCGGAGCTTCTGGAAGAGGCCAAAATAGCAGGCTACCGTATGGCGATCGCCTCCGCCAGCAAAAATGCGCCGCTCATTCTGGAAAGACTGGGTCTATCGGCTGCCTTCGATGCCGTCGTCGATCCGGAATCTCTGAAACAGAACAAGCCGCATCCGGAGATTTTCGAAAGGGCGGCTCAGGCTTTGGGTCTGGAACCACATGAATGCATCGGCTTCGAAGACTCGTTGGCTGGCATCGAAGGGATCAAACGGGCGGGCATGCCCGCTGTAGCCATCGCCATCACTGTCTTTGCTGAGTGGCTTCCGGATATCGAAGTGGCGGCTACAAAAGAATTGAACCTGGAAGAAATTGTACGCGAAGTGACGACGATGAAGGAGCGTGTTGAAGGATGATCGATTTGAAGGGGAATCCTTTTTATCTGAAGGATGAACAAATAGCATGGGTGAACCAAACTTTGGAAAGCTTGACATTGGATGAAAAAGTGGGCCAGCTGTTCTGTCCGATCGGCATGTCCACGGATGAAAAAGCACTGTTTGATTTGGCCGCCAACAAGAAAGTCGGCGGACTGCTGTTCCGTCCCGGAAAAGGCGAAGAAGTGCAGCAAGCCCACCGCTATCTGCAACAACAGGCAAAGATCCCTTTACTGATTGCAGCCAACTTGGAAGCGGGGGGTACAGGAAGCGCTATTGATGGCACGCGCATCGGCAATCCGATGTTGTTGGCAGCAGGACAGGATGCCAGCTATGGACACCATCTCGGTGAAGTCTGTGCCAAGGAAGGCTCGGCAGTGGGCGTGAACTGGGCCTTTGCGCCGGTGGTGGATATCGACTACAATTGCCACAATCCGATCACGAATGTGCGCACGTACGGCAGCAATCCCGAAACTGTCCTGAACTATGCGCAAGGATTCGTTGAAGGTGTGCAGCAAAACGGGGTGGCGGCTTCGATCAAGCATTTTCCCGGGGACGGCATCGACTTCCGCGATCAGCATCTGGTGACTACAGTCAACACTTTGCCGCTTGAAGAATGGCGGAATACCTATGGGAAAGTCTATTCGGGCCTCATCGAAGCCGGCTCACTTTCGGTGATGATCGGCCATATCGCTTTGCCGGCGGTCCAGAAATCAGAAGAAGATGCTTTTCTGCCGGCCACCTTATCTCCGGTCATCATGCAGGAACTGTTGCGCGAGGAACTCGGATTCAATGGCGTCATCACAAGCGATGCCACGCCGATGGTCGGTTTTTGCGCGGCGATGGAGCGGCGTTTGGCAGTTCCGACAGCAATCGCGGCTGGATGTGATATCTTTCTGTTCAACAAAGACTTGGAGGAGGATATCCGCTTCATGAAGGAAGGGATTGCGGCCGGCATCCTTACCTCGGAACGGATCGACGAAGCCGTCACCCGCATTTTGGCGATGAAAGCGGCCTTGCACTTGCCTGAAAAACAAGCGGAAGCACTGTTGGTCCCGGAAAAAGAGGAGCTGTCTGTCCTGCAGACGGAACAATATGTCGAGTGGGCGAAGCAAGCCGCCGACAACGGCATCACGCTCGTCAAGGATACGGCCGGCAATCTGCCGCTGCGCCCGGAAGCGACACCGCGTCTGTTGCTGCAACTGCTAGGGCCTTACGAGGAATCGAACCGCCAGATTTTTTCCAAGGTGCTGCCGCTTTTGGAAAAGGAAGGCTTCAGCGTTACGTTGTATCAGCCAGAAGATTTCACGACCGGGTTCGAGTCCGTTTCCCAATTCCGTTCCAAATATGATGCTGTCCTCTATCTGGCCAATGTCGAAAACCATAGCAATGCCACAACGACAAGAATCAACTGGTACACTTTCTTTGGCCAAGGGAACAATATCCCGTGGTTCGTTGATGAAGTGCCGACCGTATTCGCGAGTCTGGGCAATCCCTACCATCTGATCGATGTGCCGATGGTGAGGACCTACATCAATGCCTACGACAATCATCAGATAATCATTGAAGCGCTGGTCACCAAACTTCTCGGCAAGAGCGATTTCAAGGGCGTGAGTCCGATCGATCCTTATTGTGGACTGATGGATGCCCGCAGATAGATTTTATGCACCCAACCAGATGAGTCCGGTTGGGTTTTTCTGTATAATGGTTGATGAGACAACGAGAGAGGGGAGCGACAAAATGTTTGAACTGGACCATTTTTTAAGGGAAGAAACCAAAGTCGAAAAAGAGCAGCGGAAGTCTGGGTTCAATGTGACGGATCCCGATATCCTCGACGAACTGATTTTGAGTGGAAATAAGTTCCGCTTAAATGGCGATTTCCTGCTGAGCGAGGAGATGTTCTTCAAAAAAGGCGATGTCCATATCCGCAAGCACAACCGCTATTCTGATATGCCCTTGCATCATCATCAGTTTCTGGAGTTGAATTATATGTATTCCGGATCATGCACCCAGGAAGTGAGCGGTGAAAAAATCGTCCTCTCCGAAGGCGACATCATCATGCTGGATCGGGGCAGCTCGCATTCCTTTCAGGCACTGGGCGAAAACGACATCCTCATCAATGTTCTGTTGAAAGTGGAGACGATCAACACCAAAATTCTCCAGCAACTTGTGAGGAAACGGGGGGTATTGACTGAGTTTCTGGTGTTGGCAAGCCAACGAACCCACGAAGAGGATCAGTTTTTGGTATTCCGGACGGGAGAAAATGTAAAAGTACAAACTTTCATGCAGTACATCTTGGAGGAATACTACGGAGGAACCGAACCGAATATCGAAGTGATCCACCTCTACCTGCCATTGTTGTTCATGGAACTGGCGCGCACGTTCGAAGAGGAAACGAAAGGGCAACAAGGCCACCAGAATCAGGTTGTCACGGAAGCGTTGGCCATAATCGAAAAAGACTATCGCACGCTTTCTTTGGAAATGCTGGCGCAGCAATTGGGCTTCAACAAGAATTATTTAGGGAACCTGATCAAAAAAGAAACCGGGGATACCTTCAAACAGTTGCTGCAGCGCCAACGCATGCTGCACGCGCATCATCTGCTGCTTTATTCGAATTATTCGATGGAGGAAATTTCCGAGGAAATCGGCTACCTGGATACGAGCTATTTCTTCCGGTCCTTCAAGAAAGCGCACGGCAAGACGCCAGGGCAGGTCCGCGATGAAGCTTTGCGCAGGGACCTGTAGTTTGACCACTTTATTCTGTTCGTACGACATTGTAAGCCTTTGCCGAAAACGGTTTAATTAGGGTGTAAACAAAACAGAACAAAGGAGAGTTTAATTATGGCAACTGAAACAAGAATTTTGGCCCAAGCAGACGAAAACAAGATGCCTTTGAGCGAGAAGCTCACGTTCGGCTTCGGGAATCTGGCAGCCAACCTGATGCTGACGACCGCCAGTTCCTTCATCACTTATTATTATACCGATGTAATCGGCCTGAGCGCAGTCATCGTCGGCAATATCCTCTTATGGGCGCGACTTTTTGATGGCGCTTCCGATTTGGCGATGGGCGCGCTCGTCGACAAGACGCGTTCGAAACACGGAAAGGCCAGACCTTGGATTTTATGGATGGCATTACCGTATGCCTTGGCAATGATACTTCTGTTCACTTCTCCGGATTTCCTGGGATCGACGGGCAAAGCCGTCTATGCTTTCGTTACTTATGTGATCGCTTTGGCTGGTGTCTACACAGCGACGATGGTTCCCTATAACGCAATGATCGGTACGACGACCTCGAATCCTGTCGATCGCGGCAATCTTTCGACATCACGTACGCTTGCTGGGTTTGTGGGGGCGATGGGAGTGACTGCAGCGGTGCTGCCGATTGTCACTTTCTTCGGTGGCGATAAACAGGCTTGGACCTGGATGGCGGTTGTTTTCGGGGTTATTTCATCACTATTGTTATTGCTCTTATTCAAAAATTCAAAGGAACGTGTCATCGAAACTACTGTTGCTGTCGAAAAGGTGCCGTTGAAAACGAACATCAAAGCACTGCTGCAGAATAAATACTGGATCATCATGATTCTTTACATGATGATCGGCTTCATCAGTTCCGGTTTGGGCGGCATCAATATCTTTTACGCACAATGGATTTTAGGGGATCCCGCAAAAGTCGCGGTAATCGGAATCCTGTCCTTTATGCCGATTGCGGTAGGCGCGGTATTCATGCCGTTGCTGTTGAGCAAGTTCAGCAAAAAAATAATCGTGTTATCGGGAAGCTTCGTGATGCTGCTCGGGTTGGGGATCATCGCGCTGTTCCCGGAAAACTTCACGATGATTTTGGTCGGTTTGGTCATCCGCGGACTCGGCATCGCACCGGGAGCTGTTGCAGGCTTCGCCATGTTGGGTGACGTTGCCGATTACGGCGAATGGAAAACGGGCATCCGCAGCGAAGGATTGATTTTCTCGGCAGGAACGTTTGCCGAAAAAGTCGGCTCCGGAGTGGGCGGGCTGATTCTGGGTGTCGTTTTGGGGCTTGGCGGTTATGTGTCTCAAGGGGCAACGCAATCAGCAGAAGCTTTATTCGCGATCAAGGCAATCTTCGCCTATCTGCCGATAGCTTTCACGGCAATCTGTATTCTACTGATTTTGTTCTATGATTTGGACAAAAAACTTCCAGAAATTGCGGAAGATTTGAAAGCGAAACGAGTGAACGGATAATGTTACAGGCTGCCGCATCATAGGCAGCCTATTTTTTAAGACAGGAGCAAAAACAATGAATACATACAATCTGAAAACCAATCACATCCTGAATCCCATCGGCTTTTCACTGGATGCACTGACGCTCTCTTGGATAACGGAAGCCCCGTTTGAGGAAGAGCTGCTAGGGACCCGTGTCATCATTGCCTTAGATGAGAACTTTGAAGAGGTCATCCATGACAGCGGAATGCAAGCCGATTTGGATCATCTGTGCTATCAGCCGGAAATCAAACTGCAGCCGCGCACGCGCTACTTTTGGAAAGTGATCACGAAGAACGCTGGCGGAGAGGAGTTCTCTTCCGAAATCCAGTACTTCGAGACGGCGAAGGAAGAGGAACACTGGACCGGGAAATGGATCGAACCTGCCCGACAGATGGAAAGGATGCCGCTTGTCCGGAAATTGTTCCGCCTGCCTGCAAAATCTATCCGCGAGGCACGTGTTTATGCGACAGGACTGGGCATTTATGAACTGTACCTGAACGGTAAAAAAATCGGCGATGAATATTTGGCTCCCGGTTTCCATTCCTATGATTTTTGGCAGCAGTACCAGACGTACGATATCACAGAAGCCCTTCAAGCAGGCGGAAATGCGATCGGCTTCATGCTGGGGGACGGATGGTACAAAGGACGCTTCGGCTTCGACGGCGGATACGAAGATCTGTACGGGGACCAATTCCGCCTGATTGCGGAATGCATCGTCACTTATGAGGACGGAACTGAAGAAATCATTGCCACCGATGATACCTGGGAGGTTGCGGAGGGACCGCTCGTCTCCAGCAGCATCTACGACGGGGAAGTATATGACGCGAACCTGGAAATCCACGGTTGGAACAAGTACAGCGAAGCAGCATCAGATGTTTGTTGGGAACCGATGCAACTGAGCGACGCGGGCACCGAAAAACTTCAGGCACGCTTGAGCGTTCCGGTCAAAATCGTGGATGCTTTTGTGCCGGAACTGATCCTGACGCCGGTGGGGGAACAGGTGCTGGACTTCAAACAGAACATGACTGGGTGGATCACTTTCACTGCTGATGTGCCAAAGGGGACCGTCATTACCTATGAGGTCGGCGAAGTACTGCAGGAAGGCAATTTTTATCGCGATAATCTGCGTACGGCAGAAGCGAAGTTCACCTACATCAGCAACGGTAAACCGGCAGAAGTACGTCCGTACTTCACTTTCTATGGATTCCGCTATGCAAAAATCACCGGCGTTGACCTTCTGGAGAAGGATTTCGACTTCAAAGGTTACGTACTGCAGAGTGAACTGGAAGAGACGAGCGGCATGATCACAGCCAATCCGGATGTGAACCAATTGCTGAAGAATGCGCTTTGGGGGCAAAAAGGCAATTTCCTGGATGTGCCGACGGATTGCCCGCAGCGCGATGAACGGATGGGTTGGACAGGTGATGCGCAGATTTTTGCCCGGACAGCCAGCTACCATATGTACACGCCGGCCTTTTACAAAAAATTCATGCACGATTTGCGTCTGGAGCAAAAAGCACTGGATGGAGCCGTACCGTTCGTAGTTCCGCAGATCAAGCCGGAAGGAGATGCCGGATTCGTTACCGGAGCCGGTGCGGCCGCCTGGTCGGATGCGGCGACGGTCATTCCCTGGGTACTTTATGAACAATACGGCGATCGTTCGTTGTTGAAGGAACACTATCCGACCATGAAAGATTGGGTGGACTATATCGTTAGCGAAGATACGAAATCCGGTGGCAAACGCCTCTGGACGAGCGGCTTCCAGTTCGGCGACTGGTTGGCGTTGGACGGGGACAATCCGCACTCACCGATGGGCGGCACCGACACTTCTCTGGTTGCATCCGTGTACTACTATCATTCGGCCTCCTTGCTGGCGCGATCTGCAGAGGTCCTTGGCTACACAGGAGATGCGTTGGCATACACCAAATTGGCTTCGGAAGTGAAACAAGCCATTCAGAACGAATACCTGACCGCGACAGGGCGTCTGGCGGTAACGACCCAAACTGCCTACATTCTGTTCCACTATTTCGATCTCTGCCCGGAACCATTCAAAGAGCGGATGACAAAAGATTTCTATGATAAAGTCATTTCCAGTGGCGTCCACCTGCAGACCGGGTTCGTAGGAACACCATATTTTGCCGAGGCTTTGAGCAAGACCGGCATGAACGAACTGGCCTATGGTTTGCTGCTGAACGAGGATTATCCGAGCTGGCTGTTCGCGGTGAAGATGGGGGCGACCACCATCTGGGAACGCTGGAATTCGATTTTGCCGGACGGGAAAATCTCCGGAACGGACATGAACTCATTGAACCACTATGCTTATGGCTCAATCGTGGAATGGCTGTACCGTTGCGTCCTGGGCATCCAAGCCGATAGCGCACATCCAGGATACAAACATTTTTTCCTGGCACCGCAACCGAGTGCGCAGTTGGGCAAAGCGGAAGGGTATTATCAATCCGTTTCTGGCCGCATCGAAAGCGCGTGGGAGATTTTAGTGGACGGACAATTGGATTTCGCTTTCCGAGTGCCTTTCGGGACGACCGCAACCATCACCCTGCCTGATATGTTGCTTGAAACAGCGCAGAAAACGGAGTGGCTCCGGTCTGCGGTCGTTGCCGGGGACGGTGCAAAAGTCACAGTCCCAGCAGGTGAATACCGCATCACGTACATGCCGACACGGAACTATCGACCTGAAGTCACAACTGAGTTGTCCTTCCGGGAGTTACTGGAATACACGCCAGCCCGGAAAGTGATTTTTGAACAGTTACCGATGATGCGCAACAACGACATCGCCTTGCAGTACCTGGATATGCCGATGGAAAACTTCAAGGACCTGCCGATTGTTTCCAATTTTGTCAGCGAACAAGCTTTGGAACGGATGAATGCGTCTTTCGCCTGAAGGCTTTTCCAGCCTAAGGATACAGTGATTCTTCAGTAGGTTGCATAAGCAGAAGGGGAATGAATATGATAGCGGCAAAAAAGCCGAGTGCAGAAGCCAATGTCATTAACTTAAGCAACTTGACAACTGTAAAAAAGCGAGGATGCATGATGCATTCTCGCCTTTTTTTGACTACGGGGCCAACTTGTTGAATGTTCCTCAGATATTCGACAATTTCGGTCCGACAGGATGTCAAATTGTCGAAAGTTTCTCGGCATTCGACAATCTCGGTCCAAGCTGGTGTCAAATTGTCGAATCTACCGCTCCTATTCGACAGTTTTGGCCACCGCGCTGAGCATTCCTCCTGCCTCTTATTTGTCAATAGCCTTAAGTTAATGACATTGGAAGACAGATGAGCTCGGTCTTTTTTTGCTGTAGCGCCGTCTGCTGATATAATGGAACTGTGGAGAAACTCTTTGTTGGCGTGCCGGAATGCCTGTCCGTAAAGAATGGAGGGTAAGGATATGCTAGTCGATTGGGCCACTATGAGCAACAACTATGCGAACTTTGCCGGGATCCTTGCCGGGTTTGTGTTCAGCGGCATTTTCTTGCTTCTTGAAGACGAGAAAAGGGACGCTTCCGAGGTCATCAGCATCCTGATTGTCGGCTTTTTTGGACTCCTGCTCACAGCCTTTTTGTTTTCGAACATCAGTGGGATGGCTACGGAGGCAAATGATTTGGGCCGAATCCGAATGGTAGCCTTCCATATGGTTATAGCCAGTATCATCTTCTCAATCGCGATTATGCAAATGTTCCTGAGCTTAGTTTTCATCTTCATCCTTTATCAACTGCCGACGCAAGTCATCAGGCTGGGGAAAACGATCTACTACGGATCGGCCCTTATTGCAACGATGTTTGTGATCAGAACGATTCCGGTTTTGTATAGCGATGAGGCCATCTTGGCTGCTTTGCCCCGGAATCTGTATCTGGCGGTAGCTTTGACCGCGGTGCTTATTTTATCCTCAGCAAACTTTTCAGGAGAAAACTGGATGCCCTGTTCGAACGCTACTTCATCATGATCATCACCGCCACTTTCCTGTTCATGCTGTTGCTCGTTGTCCTCTACAACACGCAGATCCATCTGAAGGATATTCCCGTAATCGTCGATCAAGTGATTATGGTGATGTTCACGGTCAATATGATGATCAACAACTTCAGCATCAACCATGAATACCGGATGATGCAGCTGCACGATAAATAATGATCGTTTAGTGTCTGTTTAATGTTTTTTGTTTTGATATTTGGTTTGTTTCGGGTACAATGTAAGGAAAGGATCGGGGTGAATACATGAAATCAAGTCAAGGGATCGTTTACAAACGAAGACAGCAAATTTTGAAAGCCCTTCAAGAAAAGAAAGTTGTGTTAGTGGAAGATTTGGCGAAGGAACTGGCTGTCTCGGAAATCACAGTCAGACGAGATCTGCAAAGTTTTGACGATCAGCACCTGATTGAGCGTTTCTATGGAGGCGCCCGTCTATTGGAAGGATCTTTTCAAAAAGAAGAATATCCGGCAGTCAGGCCACATCGTTCGAAAAAACAGGAAATTGCGAAGTTGGCTGCCACTCTGGTCAATGATCATGATATGATCTTCATCAATTCGGGATCTACCGCATTCCTCTTGCTCAACTACTTGTCGGACCGGAATGTTACCATCATAACCAACAACGGCCGGGCAATCTTCCGTAATCCATCCTCGAAAGCGGAAATCGTGCTGTCGGGCGGGGAGATTTACGAAAAGAAAAAATCGCTCGTAGGGGATTTCGCCTTGTACACCTTCTCCAAGGTGACGGCCAATATCTGCTTTTTGGGTGTGGGCGGCATCAACGAAAAAGGAATCACGACCTATGCATTGCCGGAAACAGCAATCAACAGGCTGATCCTAGAACGAACGAACGGGCCGCGCATCGTAGTGGCGGAAGGCAGCAAAGTCGGCCGGGAGCAAAATTTTTCCACTGCTGACATCAGCCTCATCACGCATCTGGTGACTGACCGTTCTGCGGATAAAGAAGAAATTCAGAAAATCGAAGCCAAGGGCGTGAAGGTACTGTATGTTACCGACGTTGCCGACATTACCGGCGTTACCGATGAGAACGGAACGGAAGACTGAATAAGAATACAAATCAAAGCGACAAAACGCGACGGGAAGCTCCCGAAAGTGTTTTGTCGCTTTTTCGTTGGAATCAGCATGCGCGTCTTTATGGAAGCGATCATAAAGAAGAATCCCAGTGTTTGAATCGTTCATAACCTATGAAACGATCATAAAAATAAGCTAAAGATTGTTTGTTTCGGACCTATTGCGACTGAAAGCGTTTTATTGTATGATTACTTCATCGAAAGAAATGTTCGTTATATGAACGTTTTAAGATCGGTGTACAAATAATAAGAAAAAGTGATCATAACGATTACGCAGAAGGAGAATGACGAATGGCTAATGTTAATGATATTACAAAAGAATCATGGGTATTGAGTACCTTTCCTGAATGGGGCACTTGGCTGAATGAAGAAATCGAGGACACAGTGGTTGCTGAAAATACATTCGCAATGTGGTGGCTAGGCTGTACAGGCATCTGGTTGAAATCCCATGAATCGACAAACATCCTTTGTGATTTGTGGTGCGGAACCGGCAAACAATCGCACGGCAGCGGCAAAATGAAGGACGGCCACCAGATGCAGCGCATGAGCGGCGTTCAAAATATGCAGCCTAATTTGAGAGCGCAACCATTTGTCATCGATCCTTTCGCAGTGAAAAACGTGGATGCATTGGTCGTTACGCATATCCATTCTGATCACTTGGACATCAACACGGCAGCGGCTGTTCTGAAAAACTCGAGCGACGCGGTTAAATTCGTAGGACCGCAAGCGGTTGTGGATACTTGGATCGGCTGGGGCGTGCCTGAAGAGAAATGCGTAGTCGTGAAACCGGGCGACAGCGTCAAAATCAAGGACATCGAGATTGTCGCTCTTGAAGCTTTCGACCGCACAGCCTTGGTTACGGCTTCTGAAGGAGAAGTTTTAAGAGGGAAAATGCCGCAGGAGATGGATCTGATCGCAGTGAACTACTTGTTCAAAACATCGGGCGGAAACTTGTATCATGCAGGCGATTCCCATTACTGCAACTATTTCGCGAAACACGGAAACGATCACCAAGTGGATGTCTGCTTAGGGGCATTCGGTGAAAACCCACGCGGAATCACCGATAAGGTTACTTCATCGGATATGCTGAGAATGGCGGAATCTTTGAATTCGAAAGTGGTTATCCCAGTGCACTATGATATTTGGTCGAACTTCCAGGCGGACCCGAAAGAATTGATTGAGCTGTGGAAATTCAAAAAAGATCGTCTCCAATACGGATTTAAGCCATACATCTGGCAAGTCGGCGGCAAGTTCGTCTATCCGAATGACAAAGACAAAATGGAATTCAATTTCAACCGCGGATTTGACGATGTGTTCAGCATCGAAAACGACGTACCTTTCACTTCATTCCTATAAGAACAAGCACCTAAGAGGAGAGATCATATGTTAGATGAAGTCATCAAAAATAAAAGATTTTCTTTCCACGAGGGATTCGATAGTTGGCAAAACAGCATCCGTGCTGCTTGTCAACCGCTTATCGAAGAAGGCGCCATCGAGAGCGCTTATCCCGAGTACATCATCGAAAACGTAAACGAATTCGGACCTTACATCGTCATCGCACCGGATATCTGCATTCCGCATGCACAAGAAGGCAAGGGCGTAAATGAAACCGCTATCTGCTTTATGCGTACGAAAGTGCCCGTGAACTTCGGGCCGGCAGCCGAGTACGAAGCGCGCATCTTCTTCGTCCTGGCATCGACGGACAACGAGAAGCACTTGGCGAACCTATCCACACTTGTAACCTTGCTGTCTGATGAAAGTGTCGTGGATGCCTTTATTCAAGCTAACTCTGTCGCTGATTTAGAAAAAATTATGGAAATCGAGGGTGAATATCTTGGAACTACTAATTAGTGCATGGACATTCTTTCAAGTCAATATCTTAACGCAACCTGCTTTTTTCCTTGGTATTATCGTCTTCGTCGGCTACTTGTTGTTGGGCAGACCAGTCTATGACGCTCTTGCCGGATTCATCAAGGCAACTGTCGGTTATTTAGTCTTAAATGTAGCGGCTGGGGGTTTGGTCGGAAATTTCCGTCCGATCTTGGCAGGCTTGAAAGAAAGATTCAACTTATCGGCAGTCGTAATCGATCCTTATTTTGGACAAACGGCTGCGCAACAAGCGATTGAAGGCGCCGGACGTTCCTTCAGCCTGATGGTTATCGTTTTACTTATCGCTTTCATGGTGAATATTGTTTTAGTCATTTTCCGTAAATATACTAAAGTCCGGACCGTGTTCATCACCGGCCACATCATGGTGCAACAGTCTTCCACTGCTTTATGGCTTGTCTTGTTCGCTTTTCCTGAATTGCAGGATGCAGGCGTCATCGTCATGTTGGGCCTTTTGTTGGGAACGTATTGGTCAGTATTCTCAAATTTGACTGTCGAAGCAACGCAAGATTTGACTGAAGGCGGCGGCTTTGCGGTAGGGCACCAGCAGATGTTCGGTGTCTGGTTGACCGACAAGTTTGCAGGCAAATTCAGCAAGAACAGCAAAAAATTGGAAGACGTCACGCTGCCTGGATTCCTTTCCATCTTCAAGGAAAGCGTCGTTTCGACAAGTATTCTGATGTTCCTGTTCTTCGGCATCATCATGGGTATCCTCGGGAAAGATCTGATGATGACCATCGATGCTAGTTATACAGGCGAACGGAACTATGTGTTCTACATTCTGGAAAAATCACTGTACTTCGCAGTCTATCTGCAAATTCTGCAACTTGGTGTCCGCATGTTCGTATCAGAATTGACGGAATCCTTCCAAGGGATCTCCAACAAACTGTTGCCTGGTTCCATGCCGGCAATCGACTGCGCGGCAACTTATGGATTCGGTCCAGGAAATGCCGTCACATTCGGCTTCTTGTTCGGAGCTTTGGGACAATTCTTGGCGATCATCGGTTTGGTGGTATTCAAGAGCCCGGTTCTGGTCATTACCGGATTCGTACCTGTATTCTTTGATAATGCAACGTTTGCTGTATATGCAAACCACAAAGGCGGCATGAGAGCCGCAATGATCATCCCGTTCATTTCGGGTGTCATTCAAGTTATCGGTGGCGGATTGGCAGCCTATCTCTTCCAACTTTCCCAATTCGGCGGCTGGCATGGTAACTTCGACTGGGATACTTTATGGTTGGGATACGGAGTCATCATGAAATATGGTGGATATGCCGGTGTCGCTGCACTTGTCATCGGGATGCTGTTGATACCGCAATTGCAATACCGTAAAAACAAAAAACACTACTTCATGATTGCGGAAGATTATGAACAATATAAAGAAGAAATCGAAGCTGAAAACAATGCTGAATTCAGCACTGAAGCAGCTTAACCGAAAAAACAGGATATATACATAGGAGGAATTGATTATGAAAGTATTAGCAGCATGCGGAAGCGGAATGGGTTCAAGCCAAATCATCAAGATGAAAATTACGAATGTCTTCAAAAAATTAGATATCCCTTTGGAGATCCACCATTGTGCGGTTTCTGAAGCAAAAACACTGGCTCCGAACTACGATGTGGTTGTTTGTTCGAACTCGCTCTTGGACGTATTCAAAAATGTGGACCAAAGCAAAACGAAAATTATTGGGTTGAAAAATCTCTTGTCCGAAAAAGAGATCGAAGAAAAAGTCCGCGAAATCGTCTTGGGCGAATAGGCGGTGCTCCTATGACATACACTGAACTGAAAAAAAGAGTGCTGGAAGCTAACCTGTCGCTGCCAGCATACGGGCTGGTGAAATTTACCTGGGGCAATGTTTCCGAAATAGACCGCGAAAAGCAAATCATCGCAATCAAGCCATCCGGGGTCGAATATGCGGATATGACTGTTGAAGACATCGTTGTCGTCGATATGGACGGAAATGTAGTGGAAGGCAGCCTGAAACCCTCTTCGGATTTGGATACGCATCTTGAACTTTACCGGAATTTCAAGGATATCGGCGGCGTGGTCCATACGCATTCACCATGGGCAACCACTTTGGCGCAAGGGGGAGCAGAGATTCCGGCTTATGGGACGACGCAAGGGGATTACTTCTACGGAACGATCCCTTGCACCCGCCGGATGACGAGTGAAGAAATCGCGGGATCCTACGAACTGGAAACCGGCAAAGTCATCGTCGAAACTTTTGCAGCCATCGATGAGAATCAAGTTCCGGGCGTGCTGGTCCACAGTCATGGGCCCTTCGCTTGGGGGAAGGATGCCTTCGAGGCGGTCCACAATATGGTCGTCATGGAAGAAGTTGCCATGATGTCCTGGCGCAACCGCGTCATGAATCCGGGGATCAAAAGTATGCAGCAGGAACTGTTGGACAAACATTTTCTTCGAAAACACGGTCCGGGAGCCTACTACGGACAGGTCAAGGAGGAGCCTCATGACTTACACGTTGGGAATCTATGAAAAATCGATGCCGGGCAATCTGAGTTGGAAGGAAAAGCTTACGATCGCCAAAAATGCCGGCTATGATTTTTTGGAAATGAGTGTCGATGAAACAGACGAGAAACTGGCACGGATCGAATGGAGCAAACAAGAGCGCAAAGAACTTGTGGATGCCATGTATGAGGTCGGGCTGCCGATCCGCTCCATGTGCCTCAGCGGCCATCGGAAATATCCGCTAGGTTCCCATGATCCGCTCATCCGGGCAAAAAGTTTGGAGATCATGGAAAAAGCCATCGATTTGGCGGATGATTTGGGAATCCGCATCATCCAATTGGCAGGCTACGATGTCTATTATGAAGACGGTGATCAGCAGACCAAGGAATATTTCATCGAAAATCTGCAGAAAGCCGTCGATATGGCAAGTAAAAAAGGCATCCTGTTGGGTTTCGAGACGATGGAAACGCCGTTTATGAACACCGTTGAGAAGGCGATGGAATATGTGGACATCATCCAATCGCCGTATCTGCAGGTTTATCCGGACACAGGGAATTTGAAGAACGCTTCCTTGTCCTGCGCGAATTCCGTCTGTGAAGATATCCAAACGGGCAGGGGACATATGGTTGCAGCACATCTGAAGGAAACAATCCCGGGTCATTTCCGTGAAATCCCCTTCGGTACGGGACATGTATCTTTCGAGGAAACAATCAAAACAATGTGGAAAGAAGGCGTCCGCCGCTTCGTTGCTGAATTCTGGTACACCGGACAAGAAAATTGGCTGGAAGATATCCAGTTCGCCCACACTTTCTTAAGAGGGAAATTTCAACAAGTTGGCCATTAATTGAGTTTGGTTGAAGGTCAAAAGACCTTCAACCATTTTTTAGGAAGAGAGGACAGTTGGAAATATGCAAAATACATTTGATCAAATCGACGAGTTAGCGGTGAATACCGTACGTACACTTAGCATCGAGGCTGTACAAAAAGCAAATTCAGGGCATCCCGGGTTACCGATGGGGGCAGCGCCAATGGCCTATGCTTTATGGACAAAGCATTTAAAAGTCAACCCTAAAAACAGCAAATGGGTAGACCGTGATCGTTTCGTCCTATCTGCTGGACACGGATCTTCATTATTGTACAGCTTATTGCATTTATCCGGCTTCGCTATAAGCATGGACGACGTGAAGAACTTCCGTCAATTCGGCAGCAAAACACCCGGACACCCGGAAGTGCATGACACGGACGGCGTGGAAGCGACGACTGGTCCTTTGGGACAAGGGATTGCGAATGCGGTCGGGTTCGCGATGGCAGAAACGCATTTGGCTGCTACTTACAACAAAGAGAATTTCCCGGTAGTGGATCACTATACGTACTTCCTGAACGGCGACGGCGATTTGATGGAAGGCATCTCCCATGAAGCGGCCAGCTTGGCAGGGCATCTGAAATTGGGAAAATTGATCGGTTTGTATGATTCCAATGATATCTCCTTGGATGGTCCGACTTCGAAATCCTTCACGGAAGACGTTGCTGCCCGTTTCGAAGCCTACGGTTGGCAACATATCCTGGTCAAGGACGGCAATGATTTGGAAGCCATCTCGAAAGCCATCGAAGAAGCGAAAGCTGAAACCGAAAAACCGACTTTGATCGAAATCAAAACCATCATCGGCTTTGGTGCTCCTGACGCAGGAACGCATAAAGTCCATGGCGCTCCATTGGGAGCGGAAGGCGTTTCTTTCGCGAAAAAAGTCTACGGCTGTTCGGATGAAGCTTTCTGTGTACCTGCTGAAGTGGCAGCCCGTTTCGAGGAAACAACGATTGCAGAAGGCCAAAAAGCGGAAGCGGCATGGACAGAGATGTTCGATGGCTACAAAGCGGCTTATCCAGAGTTGGCTCACACATTCGAAACAGCGATGGCAGGTGAATTGCCTGAAGGCTGGCAAGAAACATTACCGGTTTATGAAGTGGGCAGCGCAGCCAAAGCAAGCCGTGTAACCAGTGCGGAATCCATCCAAGCATTGAGTGAAGCTGTACCTTACTTCTGGGGCGGTTCTGCGGACTTATCTTCTTCAAACAACACAATGATCAAAGAAGCGTCTGATTTTGAGTCCGGCAACTATGCAGGAAGAAATATTTGGTACGGTGTGCGCGAATTCGCGATGGCCGCTATCATGAACGGCATCGTGCTGCATGGCGGAACCAGAACGTATGTAGGAACATTCTTCGTCTTCACTGACTACTTGCGTCCAGCGATGCGTTTGGCTGCCATTTCGCACTTGCCAGGCACTTACGTGATGACGCATGACTCAATCGCGGTCGGCGAAGACGGCCCGACACATGAGCCGGTGGAACACTTATCCAGCTACCGCGGTATGCCGAATTTGACAGTTCTGCGTCCGGCTGACGGCAACGAAGTCAGCGCGGCATGGGAAATTGCTGTGTCTTCAGCGGACAAACCAACGCTGTTGGTGCTGACGCGCCAAAACTTACCTGTTTTGGAAGGCACAAAAGAAATGGCCCGCGAAGGCGTGAAGAAGGGCGCTTACGTTCTTTCGCCGCAACAAGGCGAAACGCCTGCAGGCATCCTGATCGCAACCGGTTCGGAAGTGAACTTGGCTGTGGAAGCTCAAAAACAATTGCGTGAAGCGGGAGTGGACGTATCTGTCGTCTCCATGCCGAGTTTCGATCTGTTCGAAGCCCAGGATGCGGCCTACAAAGAGCAAGTCCTGCCTGGTGCAGTCCGCAACCGCATGTCCATCGAAATGGGCGCGACCTTCGGTTGGGAACGTTATGTCGGCCTGGATGGCCTAGCTTACGGCATCGATACTTACGGCGCAAGCGGAAATGGGAACACGGTGATGGCTGAGTTCGGCTTTACGACCGAAAAAGTGGTTGCGGCCTATCAAGCGAAGTTCGTAAATTAAACGGAATCCTGCTGCAACTGTGCGGGGCTAATAATGAAGGGAGCAAAAATGATGAAGATAACCAAGAAAAAATTGGATGATATGTATAGAAGCTATTGCGCCAGCTACATCACAATCGGGGGCGAAACGTGCGCGTTGATCGCCAGTGAAGAGGAAGGCTACCCTTGCTACATGTATTCAGGCAGAGACTTCGAAAAAAGGGAAACCGTTTGGGAAAAGGGCGGTGGCTGCATGTCCATCATCCCTATCCCGAACAAAAACAATGAATTTTTCGCCATCGTCGATTTTTACCTGAAGGTCAGCCCGAGCAAAGCGAAAGTCGTCTGGGGCAAGTATGACGCCGAAAACGGCTGGGAGATAAAAGATGTGCTGTACCTGCCGTATCTGCACCGTTTCGATATCTATGACGTGGATGGTGTGAACTACTTTGTCGGCGCGACGATAGCGGATGACAAGGACTTCAAAGATGACTGGTCACGATCAGGCAGCATCTATTATGGCGTTCTTCCGGAAGACCCTACCGAAGGCATCGAACTGAATGTTTTGGGGAAAGGCTATTTCCGCAACCATGGCTACTACAAGGATTACGAGGGCAACAAACCGGTCGGCTACTTCACAAGTGATCAAGGGATCATCAAAGTGACGCCTTTTGCCGATAAAGAATGGGAAATCGAGCAGATTTTAGACAGCCCTATCGGCGAAGTTGCGTTGCTGGACATCGACTCCGATGGCACGAAGGAAATGATTACAATCGAGCCTTTCCATGGCGACAGCATCAAAATCTACAAAAAGACGGAATCCGGATACGAAGCCGTCTATGAATATCCGCATAAAATCGATTTCGCCCATACATTGGTGGGGACGACGCTCAGGGGCGTGCCGAGTTTTGTTGGTGGCATCCGCCGCGAAAACTGCGACCTGTTCTACATTCAATATGTGGATGGCGAGTTTAAAACCGAAATCATCGACAAAGGCTGCGGCCCATCCAATATCATGGTTGTGAACGAAGCGGATCGGGACATCATCGTAGCCGCCAACCATACCGGCAACGAAGCAGCGATCTATATAGTGGAAGATTGATTTGACGGTGAATGATGACTAACGGGAGGACAGGGTACCTGAGCGTTCTCCTCCGGTGAACGGAGGCCTTGCCGGAGTTCGGCCAACATTATTGGTTGTGATCTTCGGCGAGGTCCGCTTCGTAGGAGCTGAGGCCGGTTCTGAATAGTGTCCTCCGGCGGGCAGCAGCCTCGCCGGAGCGGGAGTTCGAAAAACAGGATTTCCTCCGACTAACGGCCACCGCTAATCTTTTTTACTAATGCAATACAATCAAAAAAGAATGTCCAGCCCTGAAAATGGGGCCGGACATTCTTTTTTGTGCAATTAGTGATGCAGACCCTCATACAACTCATCAGCAACGGGTTCCAGCCATTCCGGTTTTCCGGCGGTGATGGCGATGTGCTCGAACCAGCTGTCCTTGGCGGCCCCGTGCCAGTGTTTCACGCCGTCATGGGTAACGATGACATCCCCAGGCTTCAATGATTGGGCGGGTTTTCCGTCTTCCTGATACCAGCCCTCTCCGCCTGTGACCAATAGGATTTGGTAGCCGTCGTGATGGATATGCCAGTTGTTGCGGCAACCTGGTTCAAAGGTCACATTGCCGACGCCGACAGCCACTTCGGGATCGGCCACCAGTGAATTAAAATAGCTTTGGCCGATAAAGTACTGCGCGTAAGCTGTGTTTTGATCCCCGATCGGGAAGATGACGCCTTTTTTTACTTCTTCGTTTTTGGACATAAGTTTTCCTCCTGTAAATTAATCTTCGTATATTTCTTTGGCGATGTTGAAAGCGGACCAAGCTTTTGGCCAGCCAACATAGAACGCGAGCTGGGTGATGATTTCCACAATCTCCTCTTTTGTAATGCCGTTTTCTTTCGCTTTGTTCAAGTGGAACGGAAGCTGCTCGAAGTTTCCGCCAGTGATCAATGCGGTGACGGTGACGATGGAACGGTCGCGCGGCGCGAATTCTTTTTCCCGCGACCAGACTTGCCCAAACAGGACATCGTCATTCAATTCAGCAAATTTTGGTGCAAAATCACCTAATAAATCTCTTCCTGCAGTTACTTTTGCCATAAAATCATCTCCTTAGGAATGTTAGATTCAGCATACTCCCTAGAGTGCACTTTAAGTCAAGCGCGAGTCCAACATTTTTGTGCTGTTGTACATGTAGAAAACGGGGATGTAAGCGCACGGCCTATTCAGTTTGAGCATTCTCGGTAATGGATGCGACGATACAGGATCGGATGGGATTTGGTTCTACAATATATGGTGTTGATGAAATTTGCCTCACCAACACCATTTGACAGGGCTCCTAGTCTGTTAGCTGATTGGTTATCTAAAAGTAAGATATAATGAAGTTATTGAGGAGTGAATATATGTTTACATTGGGAAGAAGTATGGATTTTAGTTATAAGACAAATCAAATGATAGTACTATCATCAGCAGTAGTGGCTGCTATAGGATGGTGGTTGACCGGAAATGTTTTATCAGGAGTTTATATAGGCTTTAGCGTGTTTTTAACGTGGGCACTCGTCAGAGAACTGGATCCAAACCATGAGTATGCAGCATTTCTGGCTGCTGCATTTTCACTTTTTAATGCACTATATTATCAAAATATTCAGCTTTTAGTGGTAGTTTGGGTGCTTTTACTCATGAGGATCATAAATGGGATCACAGGAAAAGAGCTGACTACGTTTGATATATTTTCAGTGCTGGGACTTACTGCCTACCTAGCATTCGATAACGGAAATAGCATATATTTGATGATATTTGTTTTAGCTATGGTCTTTAGCCTGAAAACGGGAGAAAAAATGAGAGAAGCATGGATAGCCAGTGCGATCAGCATAGGGATTATTGTAGTTGACCGGTTTTTTATGAACAATTTATCAATCGACAAGATCAATTATTCAAATGCTGTAATCCCATTTGCAGTTGCCGTATCTGGTCTATCGCCTATACTATTTTGTCTTTTATCAAAAGCCGAAGTCAAAGATGATAAAGGCAACAGCGTAAACAGATCTAAACTCTTAGCAAGCCAAATTTTGTATAGTGCGGCGGTTCTGTTGCTGTTTTTCTTTGGGGGTGTATCGTTGAATAATTTAGTTATCTACTTGTCAGCTGCATCAGGTGCAACGATTTACTTTGTCGGAGATAAGATTCTGAACAGAACGCGTTCAAATTAAAAGGCTAGAAAATTCCGGCTTCAGTGAGAGCTTCTATTCGATTGCTTGTTATATATTAGTGTACAATGAGAGTATTCTATATTAGTGATAGAGATGGCTGAATTGTTTTGTTTTTTTGATAGGGTAGGATGTTTAGAAATTTGAAAGAGGTGGCCTATGGATAAGAAAAGGATTGTAATTTATACGCTATTATTTATAGCAACGTTAGCAATAGCGACACAAGGATTCACGAATACAGGTTTGGACGGACTGCTTGTCCCATTAATTTTTACCTTTGCTTACTTTACGATCATCTTTATTATCGCAACAGTAATCAAAAACAATTCAATTGTCGATATTGGTTGGGGGATGGGGTTTGTTGTGGGGAGCTGGCTTACACTGCTTGTGACTGAAAATCCCACAGTTCTATCGTATGCTATCGTTGGATTCATTAGTGTGTGGGGCCTTAGGTTATCCTTGCGTTTATTAAAAAGAAATTATGGGAAACCCGAAGATTTCAGGTACGCACAGTGGCGTAAAGAATGGGGCGATAAAGTAGTCATCACCGCCTTTTTTAGAGTGTTTGTGGTTCAGGGGATCATCAATTTTATCGTTGGATCTGCAAGCTATGTGGTAATCAAATACAACGAATTCAGTTTTGATTCAGCTCACCGCTATTTCGTTTATGCTGCATTATTCATTGCGCTAGCAGGATTGTTCTTTGAAGTAGTCGGTGATGAACAACTAAGACGACACATCAATAAAAAAACACGCACACTTCTGCAATCAGGATTATGGTCAATCACACGTCATCCAAACTATTTCGGTGAAATCCTGATTTGGATCGGATTGTATGCGAGTGGTATTACGTTGTTCTTTACGGATTCCATCAACCCTTATTATTATCTGTTATTAATCATCTCGCCTATTTTAATGAGTACCGTATTAATCAAAATATCGACGCCATTACTGGAGAAAAATATGGAGAAATACGATGGATGGGAAGAATACACCAAAAGAGTCCCGATGCTTTTTCCTTTCACTAAGAAATAGTGATATAGTATCCGTAACAAAAGGAGGAGATAGTCTATGTCCTACTCAATCGGAGAATTTTCGAAAATGATCGGCCTACCTGTGTCGACGCTGCGCTATTATGAAAATGAAGGGCTGTTGAAACCGGATCGCGATGAGAACAACCTGCGCGTCTATACCGATCAGGATTTGAAATGGGTGACTTTTCTTCTGCATCTGAAAGGCACCGGCATGTCGATGGCGGAACTGAAGCAGTACACCATTTGGCGTGCCGAAGGGGATGCGACGATGCTGGAGCGGATGGAACTCTTGGAGAAGCGCCGGCGGTTGTTGGAAAAAGATATCCAAGCCTTGATGCACAATCTTGAAGTAATCGAAAATAAAATCGATTTCTACGAGGAGCGCCTTAAAGGCAACGAAGATAGTATGATCTCCAACCCACAAGCAGAAAAAGAAAAAAGTACGAAATAAACCCGCCAAATTGGTGGGTTTTTTTTATCCCTTGACTTAATGTCAAGGTTAAGGTGTACGCTCTGTATGTATTAGAGAGGGGTAATGAATGATGGAACATCTTAATCAACAGCTATTCACCGGGGAAAGGGCTCTATTCAAAGGAAAAGACCTGCAGATCAGCCATTCTGTCTTTGCGGACGGGGAGTCCCCTTTGAAGGAAAGCAGCAACATCGCACTCGACAACACGATCTTCCGTTGGAAATATCCTTTGTGGTATGCGCGGAACATCCAGGCAAACAACATCACTTTAGTGGAAACAGCGCGTTCCGGCATTTGGTATACCAATGGCATCACCATCGCCGACAGCATGATCCAAGCGCCCAAGACATTCCGAAGAGCAACTGATATCACGCTGGAACGAGTGGAAATGCCAAATGCGCAAGAAACGTTGTGGAACTGCAACGACATCACGCTGAAACACGTCAACGCAGCGGGCGATTATTTTGCGATGAACAGCGAAAATATCCATATCGAGCACTTTACGCTGTCGGGGAACTATGCCTTTGACGGGGCGAAGAATATCGAAATTTCGCATGCCAAGTTGCTTTCAAAAGACGCTTTCTGGAATTGCGAGAATGTGGTCGTCAGGGATTCGACGATCATCGGCGAATATTTGGGTTGGAATTCCAAGAATATCACCTTCATCGATTGCATCATCGAGAGCAACCAGGGCATGTGCTACATGGAAAACGTGAAGATGGAGAATTGTACAATCATCAACACGGATCTGGCGTTCGAATATTCGACGGTCGATGTTCAAGCGAACAGCCGCATCGACAGCGTCAAGAATCCGATCAGTGGCACGATAACCACTGCCGGAATCGGAGAACTGATCCTGGATGACCCGGAAATCGCTGCCGAGAACACCAAATACCAGCTTGCGGAGGAACAGGAATATGCCATTCGATTTTGACCAGATCATCGACAGACGGAACACCAACTCTTACAAGTGGGAAGTCAAAGCGGACGAGCTGCCGATGTGGGTGGCGGACATGGACTTCGGAACGGCGCCTGCTGTTGTCGACGCCATCGAAAAGCGGATTCGGCAAGGCGCTTTCGGCTACAATACCGTCCCTGACAGTTTTCGGGAAAGCATCAGCCGTTGGTGGCAGAGGCGGCACCAGTTCGCGATGGAAAAGGAGTGGATCCTCTATTGCACGGGTGTCGTTCCGGCCATCTCTTCGATCGTTCGGAAAATGACGGAAATAGGCGATGATATTGTCGTCCTTTCGCCGGTCTACAACATCTTTTACAATTCCATCCTGAACAACGGCCGGAAAGTATTGGCGAGCGAATTGCGCTATGAAGACGGAAGCTACGCCATCGATTATGCGGACTTGGAAGAAAAACTCGCCCGCGAAACGACTTCGCTGTTCATCTTCTGCAACCCTCATAATCCAATCGGAAAAGTCTGGGATCGGCCGACTCTGGAACGGATTGCCGAACTATGCATCAAACATGATGTGCTGGTCGTAAGCGACGAGATCCATTGTGATCTGACGCATATCGGCCACGCGTACATCCCGTTTGCCTCCCTTTCCGAGGAGATTGCTGACCGGACGATCACGTGCATTGCGCCGACAAAAGCTTTCAATATCGCCGGGCTGCAGACAGCTGCAATCGTTGTCCCGAATCCTGAAATCAGAAAACTGGTGGACAGAGGAATCAATACGGACGAGGTGGCGGAACCGAATACTTTCGCAATCCAAGCGGCTGAAGCGGCTTTCGACGAAGGGGAGGAATGGTTGGAAGAACTGCGGGAATATCTGGAACTGAACCGGAAATTTCTGGTTGGTTCTTTGAAGCAACTTGTGCCCGAAGTCCATGTGATCGAGGCTGAGGCAACCTATCTGGCTTGGATCGATTGCTCAGCGATAACGGAGGACACGAAGGAGCTGTGCGCGTTCATCAGGGAGAAAACCGGACTGTATCTTTCCGCAGGGGATATCTTCGGCGGAAACGGCTCGCGCTTTGTCCGCTGGAATTACGCCTGCCCGAAGGCTCTTCTGGAGGACGGTATCCAACGCTTCGCCGAAGGTGTGGGATTGTACAGAGAAGAAATTCCCGGTAAATAAAACGATCTAAAATCGCTAGAAAAATGCGATTTTGCACCTTTTTTGTTAAGAAAATCATTTATAATGAAAAAGTAACCAGCCATTTTAAGGAGTGTGGAAATAGTGTATCTTTTTCAAAGAATTGAAGAAGCTGTATTTAAGCAGAATGATGCAAGAAGAACAATTGGCGAATTTTTGTTGGCTAATCGAGAACAGTTACCTAAATACTCAATGGATGAAATTGCAAAATTTACGTATACTTCCAAAGCTACTTTAGTACGATTCGCTAAATATTTCGACTATTCTGGATGGACTGAATTTATGTATGCTTTTACTCATGAAGTGGCTCATTTTGAAGAAAATACATTTGAAGTAGATTCTAATATTCCGTTCTCTCGTTCAGCAGATACATTGGAAATTATTGAAAATCTAGCAAATTTAAGGATTCAAACAATTAAAGAAACAAGTTCTTTAATGTCAACAGATGATTTAAGCAGAGCTGCTAAAATTATTGGCCAAGCAAAAACTATTATTATTTACGGAAGAAGTCCCAATTCGTATTTTGGCGAATTGTTCAAGCGAAATTTAAATGCCATTCATAAAAAGGCTTTTATGGCAGATAGCGATGAATCAGGACTTATTTCTAACACGTTGTCCAGTGAAGATTGTGCAGTGATCATCTCTTATTCTGGCAATAATGCGGATACTTATCCGATGCAAAATGTTAAGTGGCTTTTAAAGAACCGTGTCCCCATCATAAGTGTCACTAGCGGCGGAGAAAATTATCTTAGGGACTATTCCACAATCGTTTTGAATATTTCAAGCAGAGAAAAACTATATTCTAAGATTTCTAATTTTGCTACAGAAGAATCAATCCTATTCATATTGAATGTCTTATATGCAAAAATTTTTTCTTTAGATTACGATAACAACATGGAAATGAAAATTCAAAATTCACGGACTTTGGAAACACACAGAAAGACTACATTCAAAGATATTTCTGAGGAATTTTAAATCAAAAAAACAAAACGGGTTAATCGTTTTGTTTTTTTTTACTATATTTTTTAAACTAATGGTTCTCTTGCGGCTGGATTCAAAAAAAATAGCCGGTTTAATTTGTTGAAAGTGAAACAAATTTTACGAAAAAACTCTATATAGAAGAAAAATATGAAACAGATTTCGACTTGCCGAATAAGCATTGGAAACGCTATCCCGAAGTGTTACATTCTATTCAGAAGAAATCTAATGTCTTACCAGTGACAACATAGAACTTACTTTTTAAATGAATGAAGGAGTGACTTGTATGAGTAAAAAATATGAAAAATTAGCTCAGGATATTGTTGAGCAACTTGGTGGAAAAGACAATATCACGGATGCATATCATTGCCAAACAAGATTACGGTTCAAATTAGCGGATGAATCAAAGCTGAATAAAGATAAGCTTGAGGCGTTAGATGGTGTTACTAAGTATCTAAGTAATGCCGGTGTACATCAAGTTGTCATCGGCACTCATGTGAAAGATGTTTTTGATGAAGTCGAGAAGAAAATTGATATTGTCTCTTCAAATGATAGCGTTCCAGAAAAAAAGGGTCCGGTTTCGGCCTTCATTGATTTCGTATCAGGCACATTCCAACCGGTTATTCCCGCATTATCTGGAGCAGGGATGGTTAAAGCAGTTTTAGCACTTTTAGTTGTTTTTAAAGTCATTACAAATGAGTCTCAAACATACTATATGTTAAATCTGTTCGCAGATGGGGTATTCTTCTTCTTGCCGATGATTTTAGCATTTACGGTAGCTCAAAAATTAAGATGTAATCCTATTTTAGCAGCGTCAGTAGCTGCAATGATGCTGCATCCAAACTGGGGAGCGCTTGTAACAGCGGGAGAACCTGTGAATTTCTTTGGGATTATTCCGTTCCGTCTAGCTTCATACTCTGGATCAGTTATTCCAATCTTAATTGTTATTTTCTGTCAGTCTTATGTCGAGAAATATTTACGAAAAATTATTCCGAAATCAGTGGAACTTGTATTTGTACCAATGTTGACATTCCTTATCATGGGAACCCTTGCATTTTCAATCTTAGGGCCAATCGGCAGTATTATTGGTGGCTATTTAGCTTCATTCTTTACTTTCCTGAGTGTAAATGCAAGCTGGGTGCCTGCAGTTTTGATCGGTGGTTTCCTTCCGATTATGGTCATGTTCGGTTTGCATAATGGTGTAGCACCATTGGGCGTAATGCAAATGGCTGAGCTCGGATATGATAGTATTTTTGGACCCGGTGCATTAGTATCAAATATTGCTCAGGCGACTGCGGCTGCAGTTGTAGCGTTCAGAACAAAAGATAAAAAAATAAAACAACTTGCTACATCAAGTTCAATCACGGCTTATATGGGGATTACAGAACCCGCTTTGTATGGTGTGAACTTACCTAAAAAATATCCATTGATTTCTGCCATGATCGGTGGGGCATCAGGTGGATTATACGCAGGGTTAACAAATACGCACCGATTTGCAACAGGTTCTTCCGGATTGCCTGCAGTGCTCTTGTATATCGGTGACGATACAATGAAATATTTCTGGAACATTATCATTGCCTTAATCATTTCAGCAGTGGTCACTGCAATTCTGACGTATATTTTAAGTTTCAAATTTGAAAAAGATGAAGTCATTGGCGAAACTCCAGAAATTAAGGCAGTTATTTTGGAAGATACTCGTTTGAATAGTCCGGTTCCAGGAACTGTTATTCCTTTGAGTGAAGTTGAAGATGAAGCGTTTGCTTCGGAAGCGTTAGGAAAAGGTTTTGCAGTTGAACCGTCAGAAGGTAAAGTATTTGCACCATTTGATGGGAAGGTAGTTGCGCTTTTTCCTACCAAACATGCTGTTGGCCTCGTATCTGATGCCGGTACAGAAATTTTGATTCATGTAGGCTTAAATACGGTTGAGTTGAAAGGGAAATATTTTGATGCCTTGGTTGAAGTTGGCCAAGAAGTGACTAAAGGTCAATTATTGCTGACTTTTGACATAAAGAAAATTCAAGAAGCTGGGTATTCTACTCAAGTTCCAGTCGTTGTAACAAACACTCCACAATATTCATCTGTTGATACAATTGCGCAAGGAAAGGTCAGCAAAGCGGAGGATGTACTGGTAATCAAAGTTTAAGGAGAGATTTAAATGGGATTAAGCAAAAATTTTTTATGGGGCGGTGCGACTGCTGCCAATCAAGCGGAAGGTGGCGTACTTGAAGGTGGACGTGGTTTATCCAATGTAGACTTATTGCCAACTGGACCGGATCGGAAAAAGGTAGCCTCAGGTGATTTGGAAATGCTTGAATGGAAAGAGGGTTATTACTATCCTGCAAAAGAAGCCATAGATATGTACCATCGATATATGGAGGACATTCAACTATTTGCGGAAATGGGTTTTAAAGTCTATCGCATGTCTTTATCTTGGTCCCGCATTTTTCCTAATGGAGATGATCTGGAACCGAATGAAGAAGGACTTGTTTTTTATGATTCAATTTTTGAAGAATTAAAGAAGCATAATATCGAGCCGTTAGTAACGATTGCTCATTTTGACGTACCGATTCATTTGATTAAAGTGTATGGTGGCTGGAAAAACCGTAAATTAGTAGACTTCTATTCCCGTTATGCAGAGACTGTTCTGAAGAGATATAAAGGTTTGGTGAAATACTGGCTGACCATCAATGAAATCAACATCTTGCTGCATCAGCCGTTTGTAGGTGGCGGGATCGTATTTAAAGAAGGCGATAACAAACTGGAAATCAATTACCAAGCAGCACATCATCAATTGCTCGCCAGTGCTTTAGCAACGAAAATTGCTCATGAAGTTGATCCTGAAAATATGGTTGGGTGTATGTTAGCGGGAGGGAGTCATTATCCGTATACTTGCAGACCAGAAGATTATCAAGAAGCGATCAATCGCGATCGTGAAGGTTATTTCTTTATTGATGTGCAAGCCCGCGGGAAATATCCCAATTACGCATTAAAGAAATTTGAACGAGAAGGATTGAACATTCAAATGGAAGAAGGCGATCATGCTATTCTCGCTGCCTCGCCAGTAGATTTTGTAACGTTCTCCTACTATTGTTCAAGAACTGTCAGTGCTCATTCTGAGGATTATGCACAAGCAACCGGAAATTTATTCCCATCGATCAAAAATGAGCATTTACCATCAACAGAATGGGGATGGCAAATAGATCCATTAGGATTGAGAAATTCATTAAATCAAATGTATGATCGTTATCAAAAGCCAATATTCATTGTAGAAAACGGATTGGGTGCGATCGATATCCCAGATGAAAATGGGTATGTGGCTGACGATTACCGCATCGACTACCTGAAAAAACATGTTCAAGCTTTAAAAGATGCCGTAGAGATTGATGGCGTCGAACTGTTAGGATATACAACCTGGGGCTGTATTGACCTTGTTGCCGCAAGCACCGGGCAAATGAGTAAACGTTACGGATTTATTTATGTCGATCGTGATGACGAAGGAAAAGGTACTCTGAATCGAACGAAGAAAAAATCGTTTGAATGGTATAAAAAAGTAATTGCTTCAAATGGTGAAGAATTATAAAATGCTTGCATCAAAGTCAGCTTTAATGTATAGGATAATGTTGAACAACAAGAGAATGGTGCCTAGTGCGCCATTCTTTTTTGCCTCAAGTGTACCTTTTCTTACCCGGATTTCTATCGTTTTCAAAGTATGAAAAGGGCATTGGGTGGGGAGTAGTCAGCCTCTACGATTGTTTAAAAACTACATTACTTGTTCTCACTTGTCGGATTGGGTTACTTGTGTCATCATTGAATTGTGAACGCCTTTAATGGCGAAATGATCAGTAAATGGAGCACGTAAATTATGGAATTAAGGGTTCTGAATTATTTTTTGACAGTGGTTTATGAAGAGAACATCACTAGTGCCGCTGAAAAGTTGCACATCACCCAGCCGACCTTGTCGCGCCAACTGATGCAGTTGGAGGAGGAATTAGGCGTTTCTTTGTTCCGGCGCGGCAAAAAGAAAATCACGTTGACCAGCGAAGGGTTGCTGCTGAAAAGACGGGCGGAGGAAATCCTCGATCTGACCAGCAGGACCGAACTGGAGCTGAAGGAGCAGCGACCACTCATGAACGGCGAAATTGTCATCGGTGGGGGAGAAACGCAGTCCATGCGCGTTTTGGCTGATTTCATCAAAGCTTTCAGCACGGAATATCCGCAAGTGACGTACAAATTGTACAGTGCCGATGCCGATGACATCAAGGATCGGGTCAACAAAGGGCTGTTGGACATCTGCCTGCTGACGGAGCCGGTCGATGTCGATAAATATGATTTCATCCGGATTCCCCAGAAAGAGCGCTGGGGTGTCATCATGCGGAAGGACAGTCCGCTGGCGCAGAAGCGCTCCGTTGCACCTGAGGATCTGTTGGCCTATCCGATCCTGATTCCGGGGAGAGCATTGGTCCAGAACGAACTGGACAATTGGTTCGGCGACGCCTATGGGGCCTTGCATATCATCGGGCGCTACAATCTGATCTACAATGCGGCCATCCTGGTGGAAGCGGGTGTCGGGTTTGCGTTGTGTCTGGAAAAACTTGTCCCGGTCAGTGAGGAAACCGAGCTCTGCTTCCGGACCTTGGCGCCTGCCTTGGAGACAGGCGTGGTCATCGCCTGGAAAAAGAATCAGATTTTCCCGCCGGCAGTGGCTAAATTCATCGAGCTTCTTAAGAATGCCTTCAGGGCATGATTAATCATGCGAAAAAACTATTATCTTTTTCTACGGTTGCGTTTTAAACTGGTATTAAGAAAAATGATGTATGCATTATAGGCATGGATATTCAGAAAGGAAGATCATCAGTATGGATATGAGGACACTCAAGAAGCTTGCGCTGTTGTCCAGCTCATTTGTTGTTGTTTCCGGTGGAGCCATCGCGGTGAATGTTCCCGCCATCGCCCGGGATTTTCCGGAAATCCCGTTGCCGTTGGTGGAATCTTTGACAACGATGCCTTCCCTGTTCTTGATCGTTTCGGTTCTGCTCAGCCATGCCATCGCAAGGAAAGTCGGCTATAAGAGGACTGTTCTTGTCGGGCTGGCCACGGTTCTGGTTTCAGGCTTGGTTCCGGTATTTGTGCATCATTTCTGGATCATTTTCCTTTCCAGGGCACTCTTCGGATTCGGGATCGGACTTTTCAATTCGCTCCTGGTCAGTTTTATCCGGCATTTTTATGAGGGGGCCGAGAGAGCAGCGATGATCGGGCTGCAGAGCGCCTTTGAAGGCATCGGCGGGATGACCATTTCCTTCCTTGTGGGGCAGCTGCTGAAAATCGACTGGCAAACTTCCTTTTGGGTCTACTTGGCGGCTCTGCCGGCGATGCTTCTGTTCGCGGCCTTGGTTCCGGATATCCCGGCTGAACCGGCTGCCGTTTCCAGTCAGCCACAGCAAACGGATCCTTTGAGTACACGCAGCAAGGTGATGGACAAGGCGGTTTTCGGCTATCTGACCCTGCTCGTTGTGGCGGTAATGTTCTATATGACGATCACGGTCCGGGTCACGCCGCTCATGCTGGCGAACGGTTACGGCGATGCCACGAACGGAAGCTACATCCTTTCCCTGATTGGCATCGGTGCAATGACGGCCGGTTTTTTGTTCGGAAAAGTTTTTGGGGCTGTCGGGAAATATACTTTGCCGCTCGCCTTGTTCGGTATGGGAATGGCTCTGGTGACGATAGGGCTCTCGGACACTGTATGGGTGACCGGTTTGGCTGCTGCATTCTGCGGCTTCTCCTTCCGTACTTTCATCCCTTATCTCTTCAACAAAGTCAACAGCTCGGCGTCGGGGAACGCGAATGCCGCCACATCGCTGCTGCTTGTCGGATTCAATATCGGCGCAGCCTTTTCCCCTTACGGTATCGTTCTGGTGGAGCGCCTGTTCCGGCTGACTTCAGAACGGGGAATTTTTTTCCTGGAAGGGGCACTGCTGCTGGGGGGCGGTATCCTCGGTGGCGGCTATCATTTTCTGGTGAAGCATGCTGAAACCAGTGCGGAGGAAGTGTGAGCAGCTCGGTTTCGGCGCAACATTGATCTCAATGGAGCGCTGAAACAGGGTCCTTGCTGGTCCTGCTTAGCGAATTGTGTTATTTTGGATATGTGAACGCATTCATTTTGAGAAAAACAAAAAAACTAAGACTGCATGAAAAAGCTAGACAACTTTAAGGAGGAAAAGAAAATGGCAACACACAAACAAGCCGTTCCACCACCTACCGTATTTTTTGGAGAAGAAGCTTTTCAACCGATCGACCACACGGAGGTCCGCTGGCTGGGCAGCGGCGGGATGTTCGTGAACACCCGCGGCACCTGCATCATGATGGATCCGATGCTGAAGGACTTCGATATGCCGCTTCTGATCGACATGCCGATTGCGCCTGAAAACATCCCGCATCTGGATGCTGTGCTGATTACGCACTGCGACAATGACCATTACAGCGTGCCGTCGCTGCACGCGATGGAGCATGTCTCCAAAGCATTCCACGGGCCGCATTATGTGGCCGAACTGATGCAGGCGGAAGGATTTCCAGCAAACGGACATACTATCGGCGACAGTTTCGAAATCGGACCGGCCAAAATAACGCTGACACCGGCGGACCATGCCTGGCAGAATGAAAAAGCCAAATACAATTACCGAGTATTCCGGTTGGAGGATTACTGCGGCTTTTGGATCGAGACACCGGATGGAATCATCTGGGCACCGGGAGATTCCCGGTTGATGAAGGAGCACTTGGAAATGCCGCAGCCGGATGCGATTCTCTTCGACTTTTCCGACAACGAGTGGCATATCGGATTGGAAGGGGCCATCCAAATGGCGAACACCTATC
Organism: uncultured Trichococcus sp.; assembly: GCF_963663645.1. Classification (NCBI taxonomy): domain Bacteria; kingdom Bacillati; phylum Bacillota; class Bacilli; order Lactobacillales; family Carnobacteriaceae; genus Trichococcus; species uncultured Trichococcus sp. Next base: position 406,413 of record NZ_OY760503.1, on the reverse strand, counting down.
CTGAAGCACATCTGATTCTTTGCCATTGGGGCACGGTGGATGCGCCGGATCTGAACGTGTTCAACGCCGACCCGCAATCCTTGTACGACCGGGTGGTTAATCCGGAAAGGATCCATGCTTACGCACCGGGACAGCCATTCAGTTTGAAAAAAGTGTAATCAAAGGAGGAACATGATAATGGAGTATGTAAAATTCGGCAACACAGGGATGGATGTATCCCGAATCTGTTTGGGCTGCATGAGCTTCGGGGATCCGGATACCTGGCTGCACAAATGGGCGCTGAAGGAAGAGGAAAGCAGACCGATCATCAAACGTGCTTTAGAATTGGGCATCAATTTCTTTGATACAGCCAATGTCTACTCGCTGGGAAGAAGCGAAGAAATTCTCGGACGCGCCATCAAAGACTTTGCCAAGCGGGATGAAGTGGTCATCGCGACGAAGGTTCACGGTAAGATGCACGAGGGTCCGAATGGCTCCGGGTTGTCCCGCAAGTCCATCCTGAGCGAAATCGACAACAGCCTGAAGCGTCTGGATATGGATTATGTGGACCTCTACATCATCCACCGTTGGGACTACAATACACCGATTGAGGAAACGATGGAAGCTCTGCACGATGTGGTGAAATCCGGAAAGGCCCGTTACATAGGAGCTTCCGCGATGTATGCCTGGCAGTTCCAAAAGGCCCTGCACGTAGCAGAAAAGAACGGTTGGACGCGCTTCGTATCGATGCAGAACCATCTGAACCTGCTTTACCGTGAAGAGGAGCGGGAAATGCTGCCGCTTTGCCGGGAAGAAAAAATCGCCGTGACCCCATACAGTCCGATGGCTTCAGGTCGTTTGACGCGCGACTGGTCGGAGACGTCCAAACGGATGGAAACGGACAATGTGGCGCGTTCGAAATACGACGCCACTGCCGATAAGGACCGGGTCATCGTCGAACGATTGGCCCAGATAGCCGCCGACAGAGGCGTTTCCCGTGTCGAAATCGCCTTGGCTTGGCTGCTGCAGAAGGAACCGGTTGTAGCTCCCATCATCGGAGCGACCAAGCTGGAGCATCTGGAAAAACCGGTGGAAGCCATATCGGTCAAACTGACCGATGCCGAAGTCGCGTTCCTGGAAGAGCCTTATGTTCCACATTTGATTGTCGGGCACAGCTGAGGCATTCAGACAGGCCAAAAAATCATTCTTGAGACTGATTCATTTACTTAAGATAAGCAGTATACTTTGTTCACGATAACTAGTCAGAGCCCGCTCACAAGCTAGGTGCGAAGAATGGTTGTCCAAATCAATCAGCAAAGGAAAATGCAAAATGAAAGTAAAAAAGAAAATCAGTCTGACACCTTTCAGTAAAGTCAAGTCACTTATCCTTTCCCTGTTCGATTCCAAAGTCGAAGGCAAGAAAAAATGGCTGGTGTTGGGGATCATTCTTTATATCATCAGTCCAATCGACATTATCCCGGATTTTATCCCGATGGCCGGTTATGCGGATGATGTGCTGTTGCCGATCCTGTTTTTGGTCGCTGAAAAATTATTGAGCGACGGAGCGATTGAAGAACACGAACGCCCAATCAAAGAAGCCAAAAAAATATAATGCATGGATTTTCCGGCCCCGTTCCTCGCCTAAATGGCAAAGGAGCGGGGCTTTTTCGCTGTTGGGACCTTGAGCACCCGGTTGGACGTGGCCTCTGCATTCCTTTAGAATGATTTTATGGATTCAATATAAGCTATTCTGAAGGTGAGGAAAACAATTGATGAATGAAACAATCGCGCGCATCCTGGCGCATCGTACCGTAAGGGATTTTGAAGACAGGGCATTGAGCTCGGAACAGATAGAAACAATTGTCCGCAGTGCCCAAGCGGCATCGACCTCAAGTTTTGTGCAGGCCTATTCCATCATCGGAGTCACGGATCGCGACAAAAAACACGCATTGTCGAAAATCGCGCGTAACCAACATTTTGTTGCCGAGAATGGCCATTTCTTCGTATTTTGCGCCGACCTGCATCGCCACGATGTGATCGGAAAGATGGAAGGGAAGGATGTTGCAGACTCGCTTGAGAGCACCGAGAAATTCATGGTCAGCGTGGTTGATGCATCCCTGGCTGCCCAGAATGCTGCTTTGGCGGCTGAAGCGATGGGACTCGGGATCTGTTACGTAGGTGGATTACGGAATGACCTCGAAAAAGTCAGCGAACTCCTGAAGATTCCCGATAAAGTGATTCCGCTCTTCGGACTGGCGGTTGGTTATCCATCCAGCGTCAATGACCAGAAGCCGCGCCTGCCTTTCGAACATGTTTATCATGAAAATGAGTATCAACAGAATAATGCGGTTTATAAAGAACAACTGAAGCAGTACAACGAAGAGATCCAAGAGTACTATCGGGATCGGACCGAAGGCGAACGCTGCGACACTTGGACCGGCCAGATGGCAGAGATGCTCTCTCATCCGCAACGCATGTACATGCATGATTTCGTTGAAAAGCAAGGGATGAACAAGCATTGACTCCGGAAATATTTCCACTTGCATCGAACGGATATTCGTGTTATAGTTAGTATTCAACGTCCAAGAACATATGCATCTTATATGTATGGAACCATGGCTTTTCTCTATTCTGCAGCGGATGCTGCAGGCAAACGGAACCAAAAATAAGCGAAGTTAAATTTATATGTAGCGCCACAGTGTGGTGCCCGCAACATGAATTTCCAAGATTTAGATTTGATAGTGAAAAAGCCGCGATTCCTGTACAGGAATACCTTTTTCTTTCTTATGATAATAAGTAGAGACGCAAAAGGTACTCGATTGAGTGCCTTTTTGATTTCTCTAAATACAGAAAAAAAGGATATATGAGGAGGTTGAAAGATAGTAGCGTACGCATATGGTTACGCTAAAGAAGGAGCAAAAAATATATGAAGAACATCGTCTATACGAATTCGCAGAACGTGACTATTGAAATATCATGGGAAGCGTATTACAAAGAGATCGACATGCGCAAACAAGAGCGTTTGAAGAAAAAACAAGCGCAAACAAGCGGCAAATAAGGTCTAAACGGCTCTCTATGAACGGAGAACTGTAAAATAAAAAGCTCGGGATCCCTGACTCACAGTTGTTGAGGCAGCGGCTTCCGGGCTTTTTTTGTTTATTTCCGTTTCAAGGAGTACTTGGGTTCTGTATCCAAATGTTGCGTTCGGCGGGTCAAATTGTCGAATGCTACAAGTTCATTCGACAAATTGACCCCAATGGAGAGCGGATTTGCCGAATGTTCAAAAACATTCGATAATTTGGACATAGCGAAAGGCAAAATTGCCGAATACAGGTACTATATTCGGCAATCCGGGTAACCGGTCGGCGCTATCTGCAATAACCAAATAAAATTGCACGCTTCACCCACGCAATTTCAGTTTCTCAATCCCCCCTGATCCGTTAAAATTAGCTTTTCGCATCCGACGAAATTATAATGGTCTATGAAGAGACATTCTTCAGAACGATCCGGATCAGAAGCGACAAAATTCCAAATAGAACGGAGAATAAGCATGGGCATCGGAGCATTTTCCCTCAGTTTGACGGTCAAGGACATACATGCATCAAAGGCATTTTACGAAAAATTGGGCTTCAGCACATTCGGCGGTGACATCGACCAGAATTGGCTGATCATGAAGAATGAGGACTGCATCATTGGGTTGTTCCAGGGCATGTTCGAGAAAAACATGCTGACGTTCAATCCCGGCTGGAATAGCGATGCGGAAGAAGTGAATCCGTTCAAGGATGTCCGCCAGCTACAGGAAGAATTGCGGGAAAAAGGCATCGCTTTTGTTTCGGAAGCTGATCCGGACAGTAAAGGGCCGGGCAGCTTCATCATCGAAGATCCCGACGGCAATCCGATCCTCGTCGACCAGCACCGATAACAGATGTTACTGGGGAACATTTGCCAAATAATAGCGGACTCGGAATAGGCCGAGGATTATCAAATATTATATAGGAAACGGAGGGCTGTCTCTTTATGGACAGTCTTTTCGTGTTGTGCCTATAGCGATATCAAATGATGTCCGATAATGCGGAAGAATCGGACAAGCAGATCATGTCTTGGTTGCTGGATGTCCGATAATGCGGAAGAATCGGACAAGCAGATCATGTCTTGGTTGCTGGATGTCCGATAATGCGGAAGAATCGGACAAGCAGATCATGTCTTGGTTGCTGGATGTCCGATAATGCGGAAGAATCGGACAAGCAGATCATGTCTTGGTTGCTGGATGTCCGATAATGTGGAAGAATCGGACAAGCAGAGCATGTCTTGGTTGCTGGATGTCCGATAATGCGGAAGAATCGGACAAGCAGAGCATGTCGCGGTTGCTAGATGTCCGATACCGCCGAGGAATCGGACAACTGGGACATAAAAATTCTTCAAGTTGTCCGATATCCAGGCAGAATCGGACAACCCGAGGACTATTACAAAAAAGGAAGGCTCTGTCTCATCCCGAGACAGAGCCTTCCTTTTCCCATTATCTTGCAGTGATATTCATTTTTTTCAGGATTGCCGACAGCGGCAAGGAAATGGTGATTCCGACCGCGTTCTGGACGAGGTTACCGGGAATCGAAGCGAACGGGGTGATGGCATTGCCGTACAGGATCCATTCGCACAGATAATAACCGATCAGCATGATGGGAACCGAAAGCAATGTGGCCAAAAGGTTCACAGCAAAGCTATTCCCTTGGCGACCTTTCGACCAGGCCAATTTACCGACCAGATAGCCTTGCAAGCCGCGTGTAACCAACGTGAAGGGAGCCCACAAAACCCATCCGGCCATGAGGTCGAAGATGGCCATGCCGACCGCTCCGGCGATGGCGCCTTTTTTCGGTCCGAAAAGGATGGATGCGAGAAAGAGCATCGCAGTGCCGAGGTGGATCAATCCGCCGTTTGCCGTGATAGGCAATTTGATGTTCAGGAAGACCGTCGCAACGAATACGAGGGCAATCAGGATTGCCGTCAAAACCAAATCATACGTGCGTGTATTTGAATAACCTTGTGCTTTTTGCATAGTGAAACCTCCTAATTGTTTTTCTTATAGCTCTCGATGAACAGTTGGGCCAAATCCCCGTTTCCGGCGAAGCCTAAATCGCGCAGACCGTTGTCGATGATGGCCAAAACATAAACCAATTTGTCGATGAAGGCATTTTCGCCCATATGGCCGATGCGCAGGATCACATCTGCGTATTGTGCCAATGAAGTTGCGACCAACAGATCGTAGTTTTCGCTGAGGTGCTCCTGCAGGCGTAGGGCGCCGATCTCTTCCGGTATCCTGATGGCGGTGACGGTATTGGAACGGTCGGAATCCAGGAATAGGTCCAATCCGTAAGTTTGGGCGGCTTCGCGCACTGCGGAAGCGATCCAGTCATGGCGTGCGCAGACTGTCTCGATGCCTTCCTCCAGGATGTTGTCCAAAGCAGCATCAAGCGCTGCGACATCGCCCGCAGAAGTCGTGTAAGGCAAGTATTCTTTTTCCGCGTAGCCTTTGAAGACCTGCAGATTGGCATAGAAGGAAGCAATAGGCGTTTTGCGATTGTCCATCGCTTTTTGGGCGGCTTCGCTGACGGAAACGATCGCCAATCCGACCGGAGCCGAGATCGCTTTTTGGGTTCCGCCGCAGCATATGTCAATTTGGTTTTCGTCCACGTTGATCGGTTCACCGACCATGCCGGCTACCGAGTCGACCACCGTCAGAATGCCGTATTCCTTCAGCAATGGACAAAGCTCGGCGACGTTGTTCAGCACCGATGTCGGCGTGTCGCAATGGACCAGGGTAGCATATTTGAAGTCGGAATCCTTCTCCAGATAGGCGCGTACCGCTTCAGCGGGGATGCCGCTGCGGTGATCGAAACTCAGGACGACCGGTACGCCGCCATAGATGCTGACGAAATCCTTGAAGCCTTCGCCGTAGATGCCGTTGTCCAGCACGAGCACGCGATCGCCGGGCTCCGTCAAACTCGCACAAGCGGCCTCGAGAGCCAGTATCCCTTCGCCGACAAGCAACAGGACCTCATTCGTGGTGCCCATGACTTTGCCCATTTTTTGGCAGACCTCCCGGTAATAGCGGACAAACGTTTTGTCGAAGTCGCTGTTGTTGGTTCTTTTTGCGCGGGCCGATCGCACATTTTCGCGCACCTCGGTCGGACCCGGGGCGTAATTCGGTTTGTATCTCATCGGGAAATCCTCCTTGTCGTTTCGTATATTGCTGATTATTTTAGCAAATGAAAATGACTATGGAACCGTCCAATCCGACAGAAAATAAGGGGTCCAATTTGCCCAGAAATGGCTTCTCTCATGCATTTTGCAAATGTGAACGCAACCAATTTCGGATTGCGTAAATTTTCCCGCAAATATCTTCCTTTTTTTCGGGGATTGGCGGACTCCCGAAAGCCTATACTGTGGAAAAGGACAGGCACACAAGCCTGCCGATCAGCTCACAGCAAACGCTGCGAAACCAAGTACAGTGAGGAGCACTCCGATGCAAGGCATTAGCGAGATTCAAAAAGACCTATCATCCCATACATTGAAGAACCTTGCCATATTCGCAATGTTTTTCGATCATATCTTTGCGGTATTTGTGCCGCCGGACAGCCTTGAAGGTGTGGCGCTGCGGATTGCCGGGCGGATCGCTGCCCCAATCATGTGCTATATGATTGCGGAAGGCTATCATTACACATCTGATCTGAAAAAATATATCGTGCGCTTAGTGCTGTTTGCCGCCGTTTCGCATTTTCCGTATGTCTGGTATTTCGGTTTCCCGTGGTGGCAGGCAACGAGCGTCATCTGGGGCTTGGCGCTGGGGTTGGTGGCATTGGCGGCGGCCAAACGGGAGGACTGGTCGCTTCCGTTAAAAGCAACAATCGTTTTGACCTGCTGTCTGTTGGCGGTCCCGGCCGATTGGAATTATGTAGCGGTGTTGTGGATCCTGTTTTTTGGATTGTTCAGGGGACAAGCCGAAAAGCAGTTGCTGAGTTTTGCAGTCATAGGGATTCTGTTCCACATCATCCCTTCCATCAGCGAAATCGGTTGGACGCAATCTTACCAAATCGGCATTTTTCTGGCGTTGCCGCTGCTGCTGTTCTACAAAGGCCGTCAAGGAAAGAAATCCAATGTGATGAAGTGGGGCTTCTATGCTTTCTATCCGTTCCATCTGTTGCTGTTGGAACTAGTGAAAATAATCGTATCCGCGTAATGGAGGAATGAATATACATATGATAATAAAAGGAAATTGGCGCCGCACTTTCATCGGCATCCTGACGGCTGTGGTGCTGACTGCTTGCTCCGGCTCGGATGAACAGACGGAAACGAATGAGTCTAAGACCGCTTCGTCTAGCTCGGCTGCCGAAGCGGGAACTTCCGAAGAAGCAGCGGTGGTCCGGCCGGAAGAGTCAGAGCCATTGCTGTATGAAGGGGATCTGGAACTTCCGGTCAACGGAGCGACTGGTTATACTTCGGTACTGATGGATCTGAAGGCGACTGCGGATGCCGGATCCGAAACGATTTCGGAATTGGAGGCGGGCACCGCTTTTGAAGTGCTCAAGGAAGAGGGTGATTGGTGGTATGTCCAGACCGCAACCGAGGCAGGCTGGGTCCAACACCTTTATTGCTTCATCAATCTTCCGGACGTTATCCCTTCCATCATCTACGACAATACCAACACTTACGCATCCAAGTTCGTTTCTTCGGGAAAAACGATTCCCGGCATCACGGGTCAGGCGCTGTACGACGGGAAAGCATACAATAGGCGGCTGGGTAAAGTGTCCGACATCGTGCCGGTGCTCTACAGCATGTCCAAGAAAATCCATCTGGCGCAACAAGCCGCCTTGGCGGAGGGGAATTCCTTGGTCATCTATGAGGGGTACCGACCTTATTCCGCCCAGAAACTGACTGCAGATGCTTTGACGAATCTGGCTGCGGCAGATCCGGAAGTGATGGCGGGCATCAATACGTACCCTTGGGACACCAACTGGTTCATCGCTACGAATGTTTCGAATCATCAGATGGGCTATGCCATCGATGTCACGTTGGCAAAAATAACCGAACAGCAGGAAATCGTCATAGGTGACTATGCCGCGACAGCCATAACAGGCTACACGGAATACACGATGCCGACGACTATCCATGAATTGAGCATGGCTTCGGCTACGTTCACCGGACCGGTCAAATCCAGCTCCCCGACCGCTTGGCTCCAAGCCGATTTGGCGGATACGATGAATGAGGCAGCCATCCTCCTGCAGCGCTACTGCACGGACGCCGGATTGACACCGCTGGCTTCGGAATGGTGGCATTTCAATGATCTCGATGCGCGTTTCGCTACCGAGGGGAACAGCAGCAAAGGCGAATATCTTTTGGATGCAACGATGAGCGAGGCTCCGGAAGCGGCTGAATGACGAGTAGACAAGGCTCAAAATGGACATAAAAAGAGGCACGATCGAATTTTCGATCGTGCCTCTTTACTATTCTGTGCTGAAGCTTGATGGTCCCTACTGGGATTGAACCAGCGACCCCTACCATGTCAAGGTAGTGCTCTCCCGCTGAGCTAAGGAACCGTTAAACAGATGAATCACCTGCTCGTATATTTGATTATAACATATTTGCGTGAGAAGTGAAGAGGGAAATTAAAAAAAATGAGAAACGAATAAGGCATGCATTCCATAGGACAACAGGGTATACTGGAAAAGGATAATTGAAAAGGAAAATTTGGAGGCTATTTTATGAACAACAATGATATATTGATCCGCTTGCGCTATGCGTTGGATATCAAGGATGCGGATATGGTGGAAGTGTTCCGCTTGGGCGGACTCGAATTGACGAAGGAAACTGTGCAGAAAATGCTCAAAAATCCAAAAAAAGATGAAGCAACGAAAGCTGCCGGGGCTGATGCCCCATCGGAAGATGATCAACTGGCTTGCGACAATGCGGCCTTGGAATCATTCTTGAACGGGCTCATCACTTCCCAACGCGGCAAACCGCAAGTGAAGCCTGGCGAACCGGAACCAAAGCCGGAATTTGTGCTGAACAACGGGAACGTCAACAATATGCTGCTGAAGAAAGTCAAAATCGCGCTGACTTTGACAAACGAAGACATGCTTGAAATCCTTGAATCGGCAGGCGTCACCGTGTCGAAAAGCGAACTGAGCGCTGTTCTCCGCAAAGAAGGACACCGCAACTACAAGCCTTGCGGCGACCGCTATGCGCGGAATTTCCTGAAAGGGTTGGCGCTGCGTTACCGCGGATAGACTGGAATTGAATTTATGTTGAAATAAACCGCCAAAATGGTTTTGGCGGTTTATTTTAGTTCAAACAACAGTCTGAAAACCCGCCAAAGCCACCTTGGCGGGGAAAAACGTCCGCTGACAACGCTAGATTCCCTGTCAAAGCCATTTTGGCGGGGAATTCCACTATTAACTCTACGAACTCGAACCCCATTCCAGACAAACATACCCCCAAACCACAAAGAAGAGGCTATTTCATTTCGAAATAGCCCCTTTCTTCTTATTTCGAATACAGCAGAAAGGCTTTCGGAACGGGCGCGCTGAAGCGGACGAGTTCGCCGGTGACCGGATGGATGAACGCGAGTGTGGAAGCGTGCAGGCCCAAACGTTTCATCGGATTGGTGCGGGCACCGTACTTTTTGTCTCCGGCAACCGGGTGGCCCAAAGATTCCATATGGACGCGGATCTGATTCTTCCGTCCGGTCTCCAGCTCCACTTCCAGGAGCGAATATTCCTTGTTTGCGCGGATTTTCCGGTAATGGGTCACGGCATGCTTGCCGCCGTTGTCTTTCGGACTGGAATGGACCTTCATGGCTTTGCTCTCGGTCAGCCACGAGGAGATGGTGCCGGCATCCTTTTTGATTTCGCCCTCGACAAGAGCGGTATAGATGCGTTCTTTGACGATCTCTTTCCAATCATTTTGCAGCTTTTCTTTCAGTTCTTCGGATTTTGCGAACAGCATGACGCCGGAGGTATCCCTGTCCAGACGATGCACGACAAAGATCCTGTTCGCTTTGTTGTCTTCTTTGACGTACTGGCTCAATTGGCGATAAGCGGTCGGTTCCTTTGGATCGTCGGTCGCCATCGACAACAGACCGGCATCCTTATTGATCACGATGATCGATTCATCCTCAAACAGGATCTTGAGACCGGACAGGGAAGTTTTTTTGAGGGCTTCCTTATTCGCCAAAATGCCGACAGTCTGTCCGGGTTCCAAAGAGTGATTGTGTTTGGTGATGGCCTTGCCGTCTACCGTCACTTGTCCGCGGGTAAGGATCGATTTGACCGAGTTGCGGCTCTGCTTGCTGAGGACCTGCAGCAAGAAGGGCAACAATTCGCTTGGTTCGGTCACGGGGTATTGGGTAACCCCTTTGGTGGATGGTCTTTTTTGGGGTTCTACAGCCTTGTCCTGACGATTGCGTTTATGGTTGATTGGTTTCTTTTGGTTTGTTTTTTTCATCTGATTCGCTCCTGACTCTGTTCGCCGCCTGATTACAGCGGTCGTCTCTTCTGAAGTATAACAGAAAACCGGGCATCCATCCCGCCTAATCAGGACAAAAACGCAGCAAGTGGCATATAATTGGGACAGAAGAATCAAATAGGAAGCGGGGAGCATGCATGGACCATATCAGCATCATCGGCGCCAAAGAAGGGAATCTGAAAAACATCACGGTGGACTTGCCCCGGAACAAATGGATCGTCCTCACAGGGGTATCTGGTTCCGGGAAAACGACGCTGGCGATGGATGTGCTCTATCAGGAATGCCAACGTCAATATCTGGAGGCGATCGGCTACCAAGGGATCCGCAAGCCGGACATCGATGCGGTCCGCAATGTGTCTCCCGCCATCCAAATTAAGCAACAGGCTTCCAATAAAAATCCGCGTTCGACTGTGGGAACGGTCACGGACATCTATACCGATCTGCGGATGCTGTTCGAGAAGCTGAGTACAAGGGAGTGCCCCAATTGCGGGAAGAAAATCGGTTCGGGAGAGTGCCGCGAGGAAACCGAAAAGACCGCCGATGACTTCAAGGTTTTCCAGTATTGTCCTAACTGTAACCACCGGATGGAGAAACTGACCCGCACCCATTTTTCCTACAATACCCGAGAAGGTGCCTGCGCAACTTGCCAGGGCATGGGGGAGGTAATGATGGTTGCTGAAGAGAAGGTGCTCCGTGAAGAGCTGGCGCTTGAAGAGGGCGCGATCGTTTTTTGGGAAAAACGCTACCGTGATTATCAACTGGAATCGTTCTATGCCGCTTGTGACCATTTTGGGATTCCGCTAAATAAGAATACACCCGTAAAAGATTTAACGCCAGCTCAGCGCGTGCTGTTGCTGCAGGGGGCCGAAAGTGAAGAAGTGCATCGGCTGTTCCCGGATGTGCCGGTGCCCCGAACGATTGCCGAAGGCCGCTATGAAGGTGTCTTGCCGAACCTTTGGCGCAGAATGGCAGATCAAAAAGGGAGTTCCAAACTCCGGGAAAACTATTTTGAATCGGTCATCTGCCCGGAATGCCACGGCGAACGACTGAACGAGCTGAGCAGTAGCGTGACTGTGAACGGAACGCGCTTGCCTGAATTGTCCGCATCATCATTGACCAGCCTTACGAATTGGGTCAGCAAACTCGAAGAGAACCTGAAACATTCGGAGCAACTGTTGGCGGGTGTCTATGTCACAGATCTGAAGACCAAACTGAAACGGATCCTGAAATTGGGATTGGGCTATCTGTCGCTCGACAGGCAGACGATGACACTGTCGGGAGGGGAAGCGCAACGGCTAAGGCTGGCGGCTGTCCTCGATTCGGATCTGACGGGTGTCATCTATATCCTGGATGAACCGACAATCAGTCTGCATCCAAAAGATACTGAAGGGCTCCTGATTGTCCTGCGCTCGCTGAGGGACAAAGGCAATACGGTCCTAGTCATCGAACATGACACAGTTGTCATGGAGGCCGCGGACTACCTGGTCGATATCGGTCCGGGAGCCGGGAAATACGGGGGCGAAGTCATAGGATCTGGAACATTGCAGCAAATCAAGGAACAAGCGACATCCATAACCGGCGCCTACCTGAACAGAAAGCCTGAGGCGCGCGAATTTTTCCGCAAAGGATCCGGTGCGTTCATCGAAGTGAGGCAAGCGAACAAGCATAACCTCCAGAATCTGACAGTCCGTTTCCCTATCGGCTGTATGGTTTGTGTCACCGGCGTATCGGGGTCCGGGAAATCGACGCTCGTGTTCGATGTACTGGCGAAAGGAGACACTGCCCCTTCGGAGGAAAAGAATCAGGTGTGCGGGACCAGCTCGTTCGACCGGATTGTCGTCGTGGAACAGGCACCCCTCACCCGGATGAAGCGTTCGAATGTCGCGACCTATTCGGACGCCTACACGGAAATCCGGAAAATCTTCGGCCGGCAACAGACGGCCATCGAAAAGGGCTTTTCCGTCAATCACTTTTCCTTCAATGTGAAAGGGGGACGCTGCGATCATTGCGAAGGGTTGGGAGTCGTCACAAACAATCTGTTGTTTTTTGAAGATCAGGAAGTTCCTTGCCCTGTCTGTTCGGGCAAACGCTTCAAGGACGAGGTCTTGTCCGTGACTTACCGCGGCCATTCGATCACCGCAGTGCTGGGGTTGTCGGTTGAGGAAGGCGCGGAACTGTTTGCGGATTCGCCCAAAATCAGTGACATCCTGACTCTGCTGCAGGATGTCGGCCTTGGCTACCTCGAGCTCGGCCAGACGACAACGACTTTATCAGGCGGCGAAGCGCAACGGCTCAAGTTGGCAGTGGAACTCCTCGCAAATCGAGGGAAAAGGAATCTCTATCTGATCGATGAGCCTACTACCGGACTGCATCCGCTCGATGTGGAGAAGTTCCTGAAATTATTGGATCGGATGGTCGATTCCGGCAGCACTGTGGTCGTTGTAGAACACAATCAGCAGATCATCGGGGCCGCGGATTGGATCATCGACCTTGGTCCGGGTGGCGGAACCGCCGGCGGGAAAGTCATTGCGGAAGGAACCCCATCCGCTATCCGAAAAGACAAAAATTCAGTGACGGGAAAATTCATTTGAGGGCGAAAAGTGAAAATGATTGACAGGCGTCGGGAAAATCGCTATCTTATTGGAAAGCGATTAGAAGGATAGGGGGAGGCAGAACCATGCAGAAGATGATGTGTTGTATGTGCGGACGCAAGAAACATGCAGGTATATTCTTATCATCTTTTTATCTCCACGACAGAGTGAGTTCGCTCGTGCTGTGAAGGGGATCAGTGGCAGATTGTGCATCCGCATCCAAATGAAGCGCTGAAATGATGATGAATACTCGTGCATGTGTGTTATGTTGACGCGCATGCACTTTTTTTGTGGAATTGATGGGAACCCATCAGAAAATAGAGCGAGGTGGTAAAAATATGAATCTTCAGCAATTGCGATATGTCATCACAGTGGCGAAATACGGCACTTTTCGGGAAGCCGCAAGGCAATTATATATGGCGCAGTCCAGTCTGTCGTCAAGCATCAAAGACCTGGAGGAAGAATATGGCATCCAGATCTTCGAGCGTTCCAAAAAAGGCATCGAAATAACCAAAGAAGGGGCTATGCTTTTGGAATTCGCTGATCAGATCGTAGCCCAAGCGGACCAGCTGGATTACCGCTATCTGCGTGCAACCGAAAACAGGAGACTGTTTTCCGTTTCCAGTCAACACTATGATTTTGCTTCGGAAGGCTTTGCCCGACTGGTTTCGGAAAAGAAAGAGGAATCGTTGAATTTCCGTTTCCTGGAGACAAGCACTTCGAAAGTGATGGAAGATGTGCGGGATGCTGTCAGTGAAGTCGGCTTCATCTATCTGAATGATTTCAACGGGAAGGTCATCAAACAGTATCTCGAAGCATTCGACCTGAAATTCGATCCGCTGATCGCGTTCCAACCGCATGTATTCCTCAGCGAGTACCACCCGTTGGCGAAGAAGGAGAGAATAACGCAGGAGGAACTCCATCCGTACCCGGTCATTTCCTTCGATCAAAGCAAAAACAGCACGCTGCAGCTGATGGAGGAATCGATCCAGGTCGACCAGAATGTCCAACGGATCAGCGCCAGCGACCGCGCGACCGTATTGAATCTGCTGTCTGTGACGAATGGCTACTTGGTCGGATCCGGTCTACTGAAATCGAACACGCAGGATCATATCATCGTTGTGCCGATGGATGTCGATCAAAAAAACACGATCGGTTTCATCTATTCGAAAGTGCGGCCGCTCAGCGCAATCTCCAAGCGCTACATGGAGATCGTGAGGGAATTGTTGGCAGGTGATCAACGCATCGAGCTGACTGACCATATAGACTAAGACATCAGTATCACGGGTTGTCCGATACTGTGCGGATATCGGACAACAAGTAGAGCATTAGTGTTCGGGTTGTCCGATACTGTGCGGATATCGGACAACGAGTAGAGCATTAGCATTCGGGTTGTCCGATACTGTGCGGATATCGGACAACGAGTAGAGCATTAGCATTCGGGTTGTCCGATACTAAGCGGATATCGGACAACGAGAAAAACATTTCTCCGCCATGAGCAAAATGAACGCATCGACCGCAACGAAGCACAAATCCCAAGCAGCAAAACCATAACACCAAACCCCAAACAAACAGGAGGCAGTCCCGCAAGCGGGATAACCTCCTGTTTGTTCATTCGGAGAACAAGGTATCGATTTCAACACGCAGCACCCGGTCAATGCTCGGGTTGCCATGGTCTCGGTAAGGGTAAGCACCCGATTCGAAGAGTATGAAGAGTTGCTTCCCATCCACTGCGATCTGTTCCAGATAGGACGGCATCGTGATTTCGGTGCTGGCGTTCTCGTCAGTGAAATTTTCGTTTTCCTCCAAGTGATCGAAAGAAAGCAGAGTCGAGGTTTTTTTTCGGCCTGCAGAGCGCGACAGCATCAGCTTTTCTTGATAAAAAGCCAGTCCTTGGATTTCCTTGCCGATTTTGTCGACATCGTCGGGATAGGCTTCTTCCGTGCTTTTTCCTGTGTCGAGCGCATGGACTTCCTTCCCGTCCTCGTTTTCTTTTGTGGAGATCAGGTAGCGGTGCATGACGCTAGCGCCATCATTATTGAAATACGCCACATAAAGGTCATCGGCGTGGACCGTGATCGTTGAAGCGCGTTTGATTTCCGGCAATTCGATGCTGTCTGTGTAGGTAATCGGTTCGGCGGAATCCGCGAAGTCATAGGCTTCAATGTCCGTCAAAGCCAAGGTGATGACCTGCGCGGTGTCGCCTTTTTCCGAGGTGACCCAAAGCAGCTCATGATTGTTGTCGTAGGCGATGCCGCCTGCATGCGGGATGCCGTTCAGGACGATTTCCTTGATGAAGGAACCGCTTTTCTTATCAAGCACATAGATGACAGAATTGTGTTCTTTGGTTTGGCAATAAGCCGATATGAACAAGTAATCTTTGTTGACGGCCAGACCTTGCGGCGTCATTGTCGTGCAGATGTCGGCTTCTTCGTGTTCATGATGGAGCGTCAAAGTGGCATCCATTCCAGGTATGATGAATATGTTCTCTCCTGATGCGACGCCTTCCTCTTCAAAAGCTGCCTGATACAGTTCGGGATAAGCGGACAGCCCTTCCTTGAGTTCCTCCCATGAGCCGAGGCTGGCTTCTGTGTTTGTCTCTTCGGCAAAAGCCAACCGTTCGATCTTCCCGTTCTTTGTGAGGAGGCTGAGCGTGATGATGCCCGCAATAACGATGCCGATAAAGGCAAAGCTGATGAATTTCTTTCTCTGTTTCTTCTCCATGATGTCACTTCCCGAATGAATAATTATGCTAGTCCTTCCATTTTTATATCTTACTACAGGAGCTGGTCAGCAACTAACGAAAAGCTTCCGGCGCAGTTTATTCCTGATAAGCTTTGAGGACTTCCTGGAGCGGGATTTTGGCGATTTTTCGCCTGCTTATGGAGGTGCCGGCGAAGAAGATGAGTACCAGGATCGCTAAAGTCTGCAGCATAAAAATCGGTCTGTACTGCAAAGGTAGGATGACGCCGTATTCCTCAGTGAAGAACCGCATCATCAGGTTCAGAATGCCCAAAGCGATGGGGATGCTGATCAGGTAGGAGATCAAGGCATAAAAGAAATAGCTGTTCAGGATCATCGCGTTGACCTCCTTGCGCTTGTAACCCATCACTTTGAGCAGCGAAATCACATAGTAATTTTTTTCGACGGTGAAGGAAGTGAGCACGAAGAGGATGCTCGCAGCGATGACTGCCGAGCCGCCGATCATGACGTTCGAAATGAACTGGGTATAGTTGGACATCGCCTTCGATTGTTCGATGAGCCCGGACTTGCTTATGATCGTGCTGTAGTAGACATCGGAAGGCTTTCGGCTGGCATAGATGCCGCTGTATAAACGTGAAGTGCTGTTTTCCGACAGCATATTGCTGAGTTTTTCGATGTTCAGGTACACCTTGTCGGAAATGTATTCATCGGTCACGCCTTTGACAAGGAAAGGGAAGGTGTCGTCGTTCACTTCCAGCCGGATGGTGTCCCCTTCTGCGATGCCGAGCTTGATGCTGAGCCTTTTCGTGATCACGGCGCCGTTCTGGATGTTCACGGTGATGTTGTTGCCTTCCTCATCGTACAGGCTGTAAAGTTTGTTGCGTGAAGACAGTCCTTGCAGCGATACCAGGTTGTCGTCCAGCGAGGCGAAAGGATAAATGAGGAATTTTTCATCCCCGGGCCGCGTTTCGGGCAGCCTTTGCGTGACATCGAGATAAGCCTCATACTCGTAGCCGACTTTGTTCAGGTAGTCGACCGTCATCCGATCGACCATGCCGCCCATCATGAAGGAAAAGCTCATCAGGATCGTCGAGAACATGATGCCCAAGAAGAAGATGAAGAAGCTGCCGGTGCTCTTGATGGCGTGCAGATATTTGAATTTCGTGCTGCCTTTCGCCTTGGAAAGGACCCGGCTGAGGTATCTGCCGATCCGGTTGATTGACCTGGCCTGATGCGGCTTCAGCAGCTCCAAGGCACTCTCGCCGAGAATCCGGTAGATGATGATCCCGGAAACCAAGGAGAAGAAGAGGAGCGGCACCAGGATCGCCGTAGCGAAGACGGTGAAGCTCTGGGCAATCTTGACTTGGGGCAGGAGATAGAAATCCAGATACAAGCGCTTCAACGGATCGGAATAGAGCGATCCGATGAAGTAGCCCAAGATCAGCATCAGGGCGGCAAAGACCATCATCGCGACGAAATAGGGCCAGGCTATTTCCGAACGGCGGTAGCCGAGCGCCTTGAGGATGCCGATCTGGCCTCTTTCCGCATGGAGCAGGTTGTAGATCAGGATCGATACGATGATGACCGCGATGGCCGCGATAAAGACGCTGAGCCCCAAAGCCATGACTTTTCCTTGGGTGAGTTCATCGTAGATGGCACCGCTCCTCATGCTGGTCTGCGTATCCGTAATCTGGCTGACGAAAGGCAGTTCCTCTTTATCGTAGGCAGTGTCTATGTTTTCCTCGGTCAGGTTCATGCCCGCTAAACGGAAACTCTCCTTGTCGTCGAAGTTCTCGTACTCTTTATCCGACATGAGCAGCAAAGTCTGCAGCCCGGTATCCAAGTTGAAGGTTTCATCGAACATAGGGAGGGTGTATTCCGGGAAAAGCACAAAGCCCGTCACGCGGTAGCTTTTGTTTTTGATGATAAGGGCGTCCCCGATGGTGAGGCCGTTCTTGTCGGCATAGACCTTGGTGACGGCGACTTCGTTGTCGGCTGAGGGTTTGCGTCCTTCCTCCATATAGGAGAGATTGATTGTTTCGCCATCCTTCACGAGCAACGCTTTATGCGACTGCCCTTGGTAAGTGTAGGATGTGTTTTTGTATTCCCTCAGTTCGAGGCTGACATCGCGGTAGCTTGCTTCAAACTCGGCGATCCGGTTGTCCATAAGCTTGTAGAAAGTGGCGGGTTCGACTTTCTTGATGTCGCTGAGCGAGTAGAAGCCTCTGGCCAGCAGCGCGGCTGCGATGGGGTAGGCTGCCTCTTCCAATGTGACCCGGTTCAGCATCTCGACGGCGAAGTCCTCCTGGTTGTAATCCGCCAAGTACGCTTCCGTCGGTTCTTCGATGCCGCTCAATCCGTAGAACATCATGGTGTAGGTGGCGGAGCTCAGGATGATGATGAAGCCGATGGCAACCAGCTGCATCCATTTTTTTCGCAAGGTTTTGATGACATTTTTCAGCAGCATGATCCGCACCTCCCCCTATCCCCAAGAGATGTCCTGGGCATTCTTTTTGACTTTGTTGAGGGTGACTTCCGTGATTTCCCCGGAGTTCATCTTGATGACCTTGTCCGCCATTTCGGAGATGCCCAAGTTATGGGTGATCACAATGACGGTTTTATTGTAGTCCTCGTTCAGATCCTGCAGCAGCTGCAGAATTTTCTTTGAATTTTCCTCATCCAGCGAGCCGGTGGGTTCGTCGCAGAAGATGATGTCGGGATTTTTGGCCAAGCTCCTGACGATCGAAACCCGCTGCTGCTCCCCTCCTGAGAGTTGGCTGGGATATTTGTTGCGGGCTTTTTCCAGACCGACCTTTTCAAGCAGATCGGTTATGTCGAGCGGAGCGGTGCCGATGTCCGAGCCGATTTGGATATTCTCGTAGACGTTCAGGTTCTGCAGCAGGTTGTATTGCTGGAATATGAAGCCCAGATGTTTCCTTCTGAAGGCTGTCATCTCTTCTTCATCCAGGTTTGTCAGCGTCTCGCCCCGGAAGGTGATTTCCCCCGAAGTGACGGTATCCAAGCCGCTGATGACGTTCAACAGGGTACTCTTTCCGCTGCCGCTGGGTCCGAGGATGACGACAAATTCGCCTTCTTCGATGGTGAGATTGACGTCTTTCAGGGCGTAGGTTTCCACATCACCGGTCTTGTAAGTTTTCGTCACGTTGGTCATCGTTATCATCGCATCCACCTTCTTTTGAGATCGCTTCAATCAGTTCAAGTATATTTGTGTCGGGATTTTTTGTCAAAAAATTGAGGATGCCAGATTTTTTGCTGAGAGGCGGTGCATTCCAAAAAAAGAAAATACAAAAATGGAATTGTATGCGCTGACAATATCTTTACGGATGTATCAGCCGATGTGGTAAAATTGAGGTACCGAAACGATGGAATCAACTGGATTATCCAGAAATTGCGCGAGGGGGTCTTCTCTATGGGGAAATTGAAAGCTATCCTATTCAAATCAAAAAAATCGATCATTGTCACGGCGGTCATTCTGCTGACTTTGCTGGTGGGCGGAGGGACTGCCTACTGGTGGTATCAGAATGCCCAGGTCCAGCAAGTGTCGGTGCAAACCGCCTGGAAAGGGCAATTGGCGAAGTATGTGCCGATAACCGGCGACATCGAAGCCAGCAGCCGGAGCAGCCTTTATCCTTCACCCACAGCCAAGATTGTCGAAGTGCTGGCGGTGGAAGGGCAAGCAGTCAAGAAAGGTGATGTGCTGGCGAGGGTCGATTCGACCGAATACCGCACCCAGTTGGAAAAGCAGACCATCAATCTTGCCAATGCAGAGGCGACGTTAGCCTATCTATCCGGGAGCAGCGCAGAAATGGACAAGGCATCTTCCCAAAATGCGGTGAGCCAAGCGGGGATTGCGTTGGAAAATGCCCGATCCAATTACAGTGCGGCGCAAGGTAATCTTGATGACATCAATACGCTCAACGCGAATGCCATCAAGCAGGCGAACATAGCCCTGGAGAATGCCCGGTCGAATTATGCCACGGCCACCTCCAATCTGGAGGCGCGGGGAACGCTCTACGACAATGCGGTGAGCCAAGCTCAAATAGCCTTGGAGAGCGCCAAAGCGAACGCTGCAGCATTAACGGATAAACTGTATAACGTCGAAATAGCCAACGCGAATGCGGTCGGCCAAGCCGAACTGACTTTGGAAAATGCCAAGGCGCATTACTGGATCGCAAAAAAGAATTTGGATGATCTGGAAAATGCCCTGCATGAAGCCGAATGTGCGTTGGAGACTGCTAAAGCAACCTTTGAGAGTGCAAAACTAAATCTGGATATCGTCAAAGCCTTGTATGATTCCGATCCGATTCTGTATGCAGTGGACTATCAGTTTGCGCAACAGGCTGTCACCACTGCCGAAACGGCGGTATGGAACGCCGAACTGGCTTTTGACACCGCTGAAATGGACTATCAAGCCGGCTATGATGCGGCGAAATTGGCGGTGATCGATGCCGAAATGGCTGTCCGCAGCGCGGAAATCGCGCTTTCGAATGCCAAAAACGCAGCCGACGCTGAATATGCTGCAGCCGAAAAGGCGGTTTCGGACAGCGAAGCCGCTGTGGACAACGCGGAAATCGCTCTTTCGAACGCCGAAAGCGCGGGCTCTCTTGAATATGCGGCAGCCGAAAAAGCCGTCAGCGACAGCGAAGCCGCTGTCCGCAATGCGGAAATCAGCGTTTCAAATGCCAGAAGCGGTGCGGCCGTAAAGTATGAGGCGGCGATCAAGGCGATCAGTGATGGCGAAAAAGCCGTCCGGAGCGCGGAAATCGCTCTTTCGAATCTGAACACCACGGCAATCTTTTCGAGTGCAACGGCGGAGGAAAGGATCTCCAATCAAGCCGACCAGATTGCTCTCCTGAAAACGGACCTCGTCTATTTGAACAAAAAAATCGAGGAGTGCGATTTGAAAGCCAATGTCGACGGCATTGTGACGAAGATGGATGTAGTGGCGAACGAATATCCTCAGGTCGGCGATGCCATCATCGTCGACGGGGCGACCGAATATGTGATCAGCTTGGCTGTCAGCCAGTATGACAGCGTCACTATGCGGGTAGGCCAAAAGGCGACCGTCAAGGTGAAAGGGGTCGCTGCGGAATACGATGGGATTGTCTCGGAAATCAGCCAATTGGCGGAAAAATCCGCGACTTCAGCTGATCAGGATGCGAAAGTTGCTGTAAAAATAACGATTACCGATCCTGATGAAAACATCAAGGTGGGCTATGAAGCCGACGCGGAAATCGTCACGGTCGAAAGGCTCGATGCCCTGCGCGTGAACTATGAGGCCGTTCAAATCGAAGCGGAATCCGGAAAAGCGTATGTATATGTTGTGGACAGCGGAAACCGAGCCGAAAAAAGATACATCGAAATCGGGCTGGAAACAGAATATGACATCGAAGTAGTCGACGGTCTGGTGGAAGGGGAGCGATATGTCGCTGATCCGAACAAGGATCTTGTGGACGGTGCCAAGGTAAAGGCTAGCGGGGACGCCGATTGACGCATTGGGCTGAATCGATCATCGGGCCTTCGGGAAGTGAATCCCTATCCACAAGTATGGAGTTAGCGTATAATGGAAGGACGGAATCAGGCAAAGCGCAAGCGGCCTGATGAGAACCATCAATAATAATCAGAAAGAGGATTTTTTTCATGTCGAAGTTAGGTTTGCAGCTCAGTCCGGCAGACAGCGAAAGCAAATGTTGGGTGGCGGAAATTACCGGATCGGACGAAGTGTACATTTTAAAGAGGGACTTCATCCCGGCGGAACCGGAAGGCGGGTGGATCTTGTACGATGGCTGGTACCAACTGAATGGGGTGGTGCCCGGTGTCACGGAATTCAAAAAAGAATATATCCGCATCAAGGACGGAAAAGTCAGAAGGAACCTACCGTTCCGGGAACTTGTCGAAAGTCTGGATGAAATAAAAGCCGGTGAAGGCCCCCGCGTCGAGAGGATGCGCAAGGAAATCATCGCCATTTTGGATGAGATCAAAGAAGCGGCCTACTGTGAACCGGTGGTAGAAGGCATAGAAAAACAAAAGGAAGACCTGGATATGGCGGATGAGCCGGATCAGATCAAGAACGCGCTCTACATGCTGAAAAAACAAAAGCAATCCTATATCCAGCAATACCGAAAGATGTTCAACCTATAAGAAACGGAATCACCCAAAATGAAGAAAAACAGAAAAATACTGAAAACAACAAGGTTTCCGGTATAATCTTATTTAAACGAAAAGAATGAAAGGCGGTGGAGCAATGATCAGAAAAGCAACGCCAGCGGATCTGCCTGCAATCATGGAAATCATCAATGAGGCGAAAGTCACACTGAAGGCGTCCGGAAT
Organism: uncultured Trichococcus sp.; assembly: GCF_963663645.1. Lineage (NCBI taxonomy): Bacteria > Bacillati > Bacillota > Bacilli > Lactobacillales > Carnobacteriaceae > Trichococcus > uncultured Trichococcus sp. Next base: position 384,271 of record NZ_OY760503.1, on the reverse strand, counting down.
CGATCAATGGCAAAAGGGCTACCCGAATGAAGCAGTCATACTTCAGGATATCAACGGAGGCTATAGCTATGTCTACTTGCGGGAGGGCATTCCGGGAGCAACCTTTGCGTTTTTTTACGGCGAGGATCCTACCTATAGAGTCATCACCGAAGGCAAATGGTTGACGGATAATCCTTACAGTGTCATCCATCGCATCACGATAAAAGGAACTTTCCGTGGTCAGGGCGTCCTTGGGGAAATCGTTGAATGGGCCGCGGATGAATCGCGTAAAAAAGGCTATACCAGCATGCGCATCGATACGCATCCCGACAACAAAAGCATGCAACGAGCCCTGCAGAAAGCCGGATATACCTACTGCGGCCACATCCTGACGAGCATCGGTGATATGCGTTGGGGGTACGAAAAGGTGCTGTAAAAAATAGCTTTGCAGATTTCCGAAAAGGATTGCACCCGAAACGAGCGGTGCAATCCTTTTCGCATGGAATGATCGATCAGTGTGAATGACGAGGAGATAATAAAATGAATTTGGAATTAAAAAGTTTACCGTTGAAAGATGATTTGATCTGGATGATACTCCGTTGGGAAAATGACCCGGCCATCTCATCTTTCATCACGCCGCACCATGATGAAGAAAGCGAATTGCCTTTGGTAACGGTAGAGGGTGTCCGCGAGAGCCTGTCCAATCCGGACAAGCGCAATTATTTCATCTGCGTGGATGACAAGCCTGTCGGGGTTGCGTCGATTATCCGCAATTTTCCTGCCCTGTTGAAGAATGACGGAAAAACAGCTTGGCTTGGCATCTATATCGGAGAACCGGATTGGCGTAGCAAGGGCATCGGCAAAACGGTCATGGCCCTTTATGAAGAAGAATGCCGGAGTCTCGGCTATCAGCGGATCGAACTGGGAGTCTTTTCCCACAATGCCGGCGCAATCAGGCTGTATGAAAAATCCGGTTTCACGAAAATAGGCGTCATTCCCCACTTCACCTATTCCCAAGGCGAATGGCGCGATGACATCCGGATGGAGAAGATTCTTCGTCCCGATTTAGGCTAAAATCCATGAGGAAATCTTTTGAAGGGAGGAAAAACAGCGAATGAAAAAAGGATTGTCAGTCAGGAAAAAAGCGATATTATTAATTTTATTTGCGGCGTTGTTGGGGATTTTGACGCTGTTCAGTTACCATAACTACGCGTGGTACGAAGAACCGATCGCCAAGATTACTGCAGCGGAAGCCGTTGGAACCGATGAAACGATCGGCGCCGATCGGGAAAACTATCCCGTATACAATCAAAAACTGACGGGTGTACTGATGAACGGGGAGTCGGAAGGGGAACTGGTTGTGCTGGAAAACAGCTATTCCGATTCACTTGCCTACAGTCAGATGTACCGTTCAGGAGATGAAGTGTTCCTTTCACTGAGCGAGAGCGGTACGGATGTCGTGACAGGCAAAATCGTCGGAGTAAAGCGGGATAAATATGTTGTTCTTTTTGGGTCCTTGTTTCTTCTCACACTTGTTGCAACAGCGGGCAAAAAAGGCCTGCTTTCCCTCATCAGCATCGCGGGGAATATTTTGCTGTTCAGCGTCGCTCTGGACAGTTACGAAATTGCGGATAATGCACAACTATTAGTGATCAGCAGTGGCGCAGTGATCGGGTGGACCGTCCTGACGCTCCTCTTGGTCAGCGGCCGAAACAGAAAGACTTACGCAGCGATCCTTTCCACTTTGATCGGAACTTTCCTGACCTTGATCATCGCTTCCGGGGTTATTGCCTTGACGAACGGGCAGGGTCTGCGTTATGAGGAAATGCAGTTTGTGACGCATTATCCGCGGCGCATCTTCCTGTCGAGCATTCTGATCGGATCGCTGGGGGCGGTGATGGATGTCGCCATCACGATGACCGCGGCCATCCAGGAACTGTACGAAAAAGACGCCGCGATATCTGCCGGAGCCTTATTGCAGTCCGGACGCGAAATCGGCAAGGACATCATGGGAACAATGGCGAATGTGTTGCTTTTTGCCTATGTCAGCGGAGCGATTCCGACGCTCGTTTTTTATCTGGAGAACGGCTCCGATGTGTTCCACACCTTTTCGATGCAATTATCTTTGGAAATCACCCGGGCTTTGGCTGGCAGTCTGGGCATCGTTTTGACGGTTCCGTTGGCAATGTTCACAGCAGTCCGTCTGATTCCCAAGAAAGCAGGTGAGCGTCGATGAGCGTGCAAATGATATTGGCGCTGATGCTTTTGCTGCTGATGGGGATGGTGGGCGGCAAGCGAGGGATTTCTTCATTTTTGTCGTTGTTTTTCAATTTTGCGGTCCTCTATGTATTGGTGTTGCTGTTGATCAATGGCTTTCAGGCTCTTTTTGTGACATTGTTGGCGTGTGCGGTGGTCAGTTACATCAATTTGTTTTACATAAACGGCGTGAACGTCAAAACCAAGGCGGCTTTTATTGCCACGATCGTCACAACGTTCTTCTTGCTGTTGTTGATCATTGTCGTGCATCGGTTTGCGATGATCCAGGGTTTCGGTCCCGAGGAAGTGGAAGAGTACACCACGCTTTCCTTTTTTGTGAATGTGGATTTCGTCCAAATCGGCATTTGCACGATGATAACGGGAACGATAGCTGCCATCACGGACACGGCCATCTCCATTTCATCCTCTTTGCATGAAGTCCATCTCCACAATCCGAGGTTGAACGAAAAGGAATTGTTCCGGTCAGGGATGACAATCGGCAAAGACATCATCGGAACGACGACGAACACGCTGTATTTTTCCTTCATCGGCGGGTACCTCGCGCTGTTCCTCTGGTTCAGGGACCTGTCCTATTCATTTGGGGAAGCTCTGAACGCAAAAGTGCTCGTCTCGGAAGTGCTCTCCATGTTTGTCATCGGCATCGGCGTGACCGGTATCATCCCGCTCACCGCCTGGGTCACGGCGCGCATGCTGTTGAACAAATCGTCCGGAGTTTAAATATGTATTGCCAATCAAAGAAATTGCTCTATAATAGTTAGAGTTGAAATCAAAGCTTTTTGGATGGGCAGGTAACACATTTCTGCATCCGTAAAGAGGCGCGTAATAGCACGTATACAGATACACCATTCAGATATTGGAGGAGAACAGATGAAAAAAATAGGCTTTGATCCGCAGAAATACATTGAAGAACAATCTAAATACATACTGGAACGGGTCAACAATTACGATAAACTGTATCTTGAGTTCGGAGGCAAACTGATCGGCGACAAGCATGCGAAACGCGTATTGCCTGGATTCGATGAAGATGCCAAAATCAAATTGCTGCAGAAATTGAAGGACCAAGCGGAGATCCTGATCTGCGTCTACGCAGGCGATATCGAACGCAATAAAATCCGCGGTGACTACGGCATCACCTATGATATGGATGTCTTCCGCCTGATCGATGAGCTGAGGGAATACGGACTGTCCGTCAACAGCGTCGTCATCACGCGCTACAACGGACAGCCGGCCACCAAAGTGTTCATCAATAAACTCGAAAAACGCGACATCAAAGTCTATACCCATGGCGCCATCGAAGGCTATCCTTCCAATATCGAAAAGATCGTCAGCGAAGAAGGCTTCGGCCAGAATACCTATATTCCGACGACCAAGCCGATTGTCGTCGTCACCGCCCCGGGTCCCGGCAGCGGCAAGTTGGCTACCTGCCTGAACCAGCTGTACCACGAACGCCGTCAAGGGCGCGCGGCCGGCTATTCCAAGTTCGAGACTTTCCCGGTTTGGAATGTTCCGTTGAAGCACCCGCTGAACATCGCCTATGAAGCCGCAACTGTCGATCTGAAGGACGTCAACATGATGGACAACTATCATTTTGAGACCTACAACGAAGTGGCGGTCAACTATAACCGCGATCTGGAGACTTTCCCGGTCATCAAACGGATCATCGAACGCATCACCGGCAAAGAGTCCGTCTACCAGTCGCCGACTGACATGGGCGTGAATCGGGTCGGCTTCGGCATCACCGACGATGAAGCAATCCGGGAAGCATCGAAGCAGGAAATCATCCGCCGCAGCTTCGACACGGAATGCGACTACAAGAAAGGCCTGAGCGATGAGGAGACGCGCGATCATATGCGTCTGATCATGGAGGAGCTTGAATTGAAGCAAGAAGACCGGGTTCCCGTGAAGCCGGCCCGTGAATACGCGAAGCGTCTGATGAAGCGCGCCGTCGACAACGAAATTCCCGCGGTCATCGCATTCGAATTGAACGACGGACGGATCATCACCGGCAGGACTTCCGATTTGATGGATGCTTGTTCTTCCGCCATCTTGAACGCAATCAAGGCCTTGGCGAACATTTCCGACGACATCCTGTTGTTGTCTCCGGTCATTCTGGAGCCGATCAAAAAGCTGAAGAGCGACGGCTTGCATAAGCGCATCCCGACCTTGACCGCGAACGAGATCCTGATTGCTTTGTCCATTTCAGCCGTCACCAATCCGACAGCCCAGTTGGCTTACGATAAACTTTCCGAGCTGAAGGATGTGCAGGCCCATTCGACTGTCATCCTGAACAAAGACGATGACCAGATCCTCCGGAATCTTGGCCTCGACATCACTTGCGATCCAGTTTACCCATCCGAAAACCTATATTACGTATAATAGAGTGTGGGATGCACTGTGGCCGCAAGCGTCCAAGTGTATCATGTCTCTAAGCGATTAAAAATCGCAAGAGCCATGACAATTCGCGTTTAGACACCCGTACGTTGGAGAAACCAGCTGCCGTTCACCTCTTTTGTGGACGACAGCTGGTTTCGAAACGGTAGAGGTGTCTGCGAATCAGAACACGTTTGCGATTAATTGTCAGAATCCAATTTCAAAAGCTATCCGCTCCCTATCTTTTTCGGGAGCGGATAGCTTTTTTCAGGGTTGATGCGGATCGTTATTGTTATTGGTCTTCAAAATGGATGCCCCTGGGACCGACAGAGGTGGAGAAGACGACCTGCGTGTAGGTCTTGCCGAACTGCTGCAGTTCTCCGATGAAGGTATCCAATTCATTCGTCGTCGGAAAGGCGACCTTCAGGAGCATCGAGAATTCTCCGGTCACGCAGTTGCATTCCAGCACATTCGGGATGCTGTCCACGAAAGGATAAAACACCGGCTTTTGCTTGGGATCGACCTCCAGATTGATGAAAGCTTTGATGTTGTAGCCCAATGTCTGCAGGTTCACATGTGCGCCGTAATCTGTGATGATACCGTTCCGCTCCAGTTGGGCGATCCTTGCGGAAATCGCCGGCGAAGACAGAAAGGCGGCCTCACCGATTTCCTTCAGGGAAGCCCGCGCATTCGTCTGCAGAATGTTCAAAATTTGCTTATCGATTTTATCCATTAGAGGCTCCTTCCCTTGTTCTTGTTTGCTTTGTATTCTTAAGATTCTATATCAGACCTATCAGGGGAAGCAAACGAATGCTGACATGACTTAAGAAAATAAAGTTACATCAGAAATAGCGTGGGATTCTTCTGCGGAAATGTCGAATATGCAGGTTTTGTTCGCAACTTCCTTTGAGCTGTTTCATTCAGTTTGCAGGGGTGGTATTGTTTGCACTATGAATTACAGAAAAATTTCAGGGGGCAAACAGAGATGAACATGAGAATTGAAGCAGACTCGATCGGAACGTTAGCAGTACCCACAGAAGCGTATTATGGTGTGCAGTCATCGCGTGCAAAGGAAAATTTCGCCATCACGGGCAAGAACCTGCATCCGGAATTGATCAGCAATCTGGCGCGGATCAAGAAAGCCGCAGCTGTCGTGAATGCTCAGTCGGGTAACCTGGCATTCGGGAAAAAGGATGCGATCGTCCAAGCCTGCGACGAAATAGTGGCGGGACATTTTCATGAAGCTTTCATTGTGGATGCCATCCAAGGCGGTGCCGGGACTTCGGCCAATATGAACGCCAACGAAGTCATCGCCAATCGCGCCATCGAAATATTGGGCGGGAGAAAGGGCGACTACCGCATCGTTCATCCGAATGACGATGTGAATCTATGCCAGTCCACCAACGATGTCTTCCCGACGGCGGGGAAAATGACCGTCCTGAAGCTTCTTCCGGAGCTGATTGCCGAACTGGAAAAGCTGGAGAGCGCGTTGGGTGATAAGGCCGAAGCACTCGCCGGGGTCATCAAGATGGGGCGTACGCAAATGCAGGATGCGGTCCCGACTACGTTGGGTAGGACGTTCCGGGCTTATCAATCCTTCGTCAAGAGGGATATCCGCCACCTCATGAGTGCCGCGGAAGAGATGAAGAGCCTTAATCTAGGCGGGACCGCAATCGGCAATGCCATCAATGTGACGCCGGAATACTTGGAGAACATCACGGCTCTTGTGAGCGAGGAAGCGGGGATTGCTTTCACGCAGGCGGATGATCTTTTCGATGCGACCCAGAACGTGGATGGCTTCGTCAGGGTGTCGGCGGCAATCAAGACGGCGGCCGTGAACTTGTCGAAGATGAGCAATGATCTGCGCTTGTTGTCGAGCGGACCAAGGGCTGGCATCGGTGAAATCAATTTGCCTGCCAAGCAAAACGGCTCCTCGATCATGCCGGGAAAAGTGAATCCGGTGATACCCGAAGTCGTTTCACAGGTCGCTTTCCGCGTAATCGGAAACGATCTGACCATCACAATGGCCGCCGAATCCGGCCAGTTGGAACTGAACGCCTTCGAGCCGATCATTTTCCATTCGTTGTTTGAATCGATCGATTGCTTGGCGCATGCGGTTGCCACTCTGACCGTCAACTGCATCACTGACATCGAAGCCAATGAGATGGTCTGCTACAAACAGGTGGAAGAGAGCGCCGGCATCGCGACCGCCCTCTGCCCGACCATCGGCTACCAAAAAGCCAGCGCAATCGCCAAAGAATCACTGAAGACAGGAAAAACCGTCAGGGAATTGGTGCTTGAAAAAGGCATATTAACGATTGCGGAAACGGACAGCATCCTCGATCTGAAACGCATGGCCGGCATCCCGGCTGCGGTGTTGCTGAGGGATAAAGCAATCTGAGCGACAAATGAAAAGCAAGCCCAGGGAAAAATCCTGGTACTTGCTTTTTTTGTTGAATTGGATGAGGGGCCCGATTAGCTGATGTCGCCGGTATTTGATAAATGCTTTCCTTGCTTGGAAATAGTATAATTGGGGCACATGGAAAAGCTGATTTTCAGACTGACAGAAAATGGGGAGTTGAGCGCATGTTGACGAAGAGGATGAAGATTTCGATTGTTGTGGGAGCTCTTTTGGGCGTAGTCTGCATAGTAGGTGCCCAGTTGCGGTCCGGATTTGAAAAGGAGGCGCTTTATCTGTTCGCCTTCTGGTACAACAGGCTATTGATGGGTGTCGTCATCGGCTTAGCAAAGGAAACGCAGGAATTGAAACGAGCATTGGGAAGGGGAGCCATCCTAGGGTTGCTGGTTTCCTTCGCTTTCTACAGTTCGACAGGATTCGAAGATGCCGTCGGTTTTGCGGCGGGCATCGCCTATGGTGTCATCATTGAGTATGTCGCCTACAGATTCGCTGATAGGGGCTGATGATTTGAAAGCCAGAATCAAGGAAATTTCGGAAGAATTGAAATTGGTCATCTCAGGGAAGACGTTCGATGCTTTATTGCCGCCCTTGCTGTTTGCCGTCGTCAACGGCAGATATCAGTTGACGGTCGCCGGTATCTTGGCGATTGCTTTGGCTTTGCTGTTGGGCCTCATCCGGTTGGCACGGAAGCAACCGTTGCGCTATGCCATGGGCGGATTGCTGGGGGTTATGCTTGCCACGGGAATCGCGTATTTTTCCAATAATGCCGCCAATTATTACCTCCCCAAACTAGTGACTAGCGCGCTGCTCGTAATGGCGGCGCTGGTCAGCCTCGTCATGGGGAAACCGATGGCCGCTTTGACGAGCCATCTGACGCGCGGGTGGGATCTGGAGTGGTATTGGCGCAAGGACGTGAAACCGGCCTATCAGGAAGTGACGGTCCTTTGGTTGCTGTTTTTTCTGATGCGATTGGTTTTGCAGCTCATTCTTTTCCGACGCGGTGATGTTGCCGAGTTGGCTTGGACCAATACGCTCCTGGGGCTTCCGTTCACGCTTGCTGGATTGATCCTCAGCTATCTCTACGGCATTTGGCGCCTCCGCAACCTGAAAGGGCCCAGCGTGGAGGAACACCGGGAAGGCAAGCGGCAGCCGTGGGAAGGGCAGACACGTGGTTTTTAGTCGGAAGGGTTTCGGAAAGAAGGGGTTTAGATGGAAAAGGCGGGGACAGTCGCAGCAAGGGGCCGCTATGCCAGTCGCATTCCCAGCAAATACCTGATTCTGTTGCTGAGTCTCTTGCTTTTTGGTTGTGGAATCTCCAATGATGATACTTCAGATCAAACTGATCTGGAAGAACTGACCAAAATCGAGGTGACCGAATACGAGGGGAAAGATTTATCTTCCTTGACCGATTTTCGGGAAAACTCCATCAAGGGCCCGCAATATATAAACGTCGATGTCTACACGCTGACGATCGATGGTTTGGTTGAGCAGCCGATTTCCTTGTCCTACGACGAAGTGCTGGATAACCAGAAGTACACGAAGGTTGTGACCTTGCATTGCGTGGAAGGATGGAGCGTCGATATCCTTTGGGAAGGGATTCTGCTTGCGGACCTATTCGAAGCAGTGGACGTTCAGGAAACAGCCGATACGGTCATTTTTTATTCAGAGGATGGCTACAGTACCGCCTTGCCGTTGCAGACGATCATGGACAGGCAACTGATGATCGCCTACAAGATGAACGGTGTTGTCCTGCCGCCGGAAAGAGGCTTTCCGTTCCAACTGGTGGCGGAGGATAAACTGGGATACAAATGGATCAAATGGATCACCCGCATCGAACTGTCCGACGACGCGAACTATAAAGGTTATTGGGAACAGCGGGGCTTTGACAATGAAGCGGATGTCCTGCAATAAGTCACGAGTGGCCAGGGCTGTTGTCCTGGTCATTTTTTCTTCCCAACTGCGTTTCCGCAAAACTATAGGCTGGAGTCTCGGTATTTGGTATGATGGACCTATCATTTTTGGGAGTTTCACCAGATACATGGAAAATGATAAGCGATAAAACATAAAAATAAATAATATTGATGAGGATACGTATGATACTTGTAATAGATAATTATGATTCCTTTACCTATAACCTTGTCCAATACCTGAAGCAATTGGATGAGAACGTTGTGGTGAAAAGGAACGATAAGATAACAATCGAAGAGATAGCGGCACTGGATCCGCTGATGATCCTGATTTCCCCGGGTCCGAAGACACCTAATGAAGCGGGCATCAGTCTGGCTGTCGTCAGACATTTCGCAGGAACTATCCCGATTCTGGGCATCTGCTTGGGGCACCAGACAATCGCCGGGCTGTTCGGTGCGGCAATCGTGAAGGCGAAAGAGCCTGTCCATGGCAAGGTTCATGCCATCCAACACACAGGCAAAGGCGTCTTTCAAGGCTTGAAAAACCCGCTGAATGTCACAAGATACCATTCCCTGATCGTGGCAAAGGGAAGCCTTCCGGAAGCGCTGGAAGTCACAGCATGGACAGAAGCTGGCGAAATCATGGGCTTCCTTCACCGGGAAGAGCTGATCGAGGGGGTCCAGTTCCATCCCGAGGCGATCCTGACGGAGCACGGGCTGGATATGTTGCGCAATTTTTATGAGCGCGCCAAAAAAAAGCGGGAAGGAGCGATTTTGGATGAAAAAAAGAGCGGCTGACATCGTGATCAAGGAAATCGTCACCGGACTTTCGAGCTTCGAACTGTTCTCTTTGTTCCGCGACCGCAAGCATTGTTTTTTCCTGGACAGCGGGATGGATCCGGAAAAATTGGGACGCTATTCCTTCATCGGATTCGATCCCGAACGGACGCTGACCGCCAAAACGGGTGTGGATGCTTTTGAAGAACTGAAAGCACTGCTGGAAGACTATCAGCTGGACTACACGGGGGAGCTTCCTTTTATCGGCGGAGCTGTCGGTTACTTCGGCTATGAACTGCGTCATCAGGTGGAACGGTTGCCGAAGGAAGCGCACGCTGATGTCCAGATTCCGGACAGCTTCTTCGGTATCTACGACGGGGCGATCGTGGTGGACCATCTTTTGGGGAAGGTACATCTTGCCTCTCCGGGTCTCTTCGGCGACCCGGAGAAATGGGTAGCCGAGGTGGAAAAGGTCATCATGGCTGCGCAAGGGATGCATTTCCCTACTAACACCTCGGGACTGGCTAGCGAATCCAGACCAAGGCTCACCGCGAATATGACAAAGGCTTACTATTTGTCTGCGATAGCGCGTATCAAGGACTATATCCGATCCGGCGATATTTACCAGGTCAACATGACCCAACGCTTCCAATGCCGGACGGGAGCATCGCCTTACGAGCTGTACACGCGTTTGCGCAACGTCAACCCTGCTCCCTTTGCCGCCTACATTGATTTCGGCATGGGCCAGCTGTTGAGCAGTTCGCCGGAGCGGTTCCTGCAGATCCGTAACGGCAAGGTGCAGACACGGCCGATCAAAGGCACCCGGCCTCGGGGAGCTACCGAACAGGAGGACAGCGCCAACCGTCAGGAGCTGCTGGAAAGCGAGAAGGACCGGGCTGAATTGCTGATGATTGTCGATTTGATGCGCAATGATTTGGGCCGGGTCTGCAAAACCGGCAGCGTCAAGGTTACGGAAATGTACCATATCGAAGACTACAGCACTGTTTTTCAGCTCGTTTCGACAGTTGAAGGGGAGTTGGAGGAAGGCATCCATGCGCTCGACTGCATCAAAGCCGCCTTCCCGGGCGGATCGATAACGGGTGCGCCGAAAATTAGGGCGATGGAGATCATCGATGAAATCGAACCGACCCAACGCAACGTCTATACCGGATCGATCGGCTATGTCGGCTTCAATGGCGATGCCGATCTGAACATCGTCATCCGGACAATCCTGCAGAAAGGCGAAACCGCCTATTTTCAGGTCGGCGGCGGCATCGTCTGGGATTCGGATGCGGAAATGGAATACGAGGAGACGCTTGTGAAGGCGAAGGCACTTATCGAAGCCTTGCAGGCGGAATTACCGGAAGGGGAATGACGATGCAAGTATTTTTGAATGGAGTCTATCTTGAGGAAGATGCAGCGCTGATCAGTCCGCTGTCCCCGGGTTTTTTGTACGGATACGGGGTTTTTGAGACGATCCGCGTTTCCGGTAAACAAGCGCTGTATCTGGACCAACATTTCACGCGCATGGTCCAGGCGCTGTCGGTTCTGGGGATGAATTGCCCTTATCAAGAAACCGAGCTCCAGCAGATCATCGAAAAATTGCTGGAACTGAATGGCGTCTCCGAAGGCTTCGTAAAGGTCGTCGGCAGCAAGCCGAACCCGAAAAAACAGCCGAAGCAGGACGCGGATATCCTGATTCTGACGGGGACGAAAACCTACAAAGAGGAATATGCGACAGGCTTGAAAGTATGCTTGGCCGATGCGAGAAGGAACGAATTCTCCAAAATTGTCGGCATCAAAAGCATGAACTACACGGAAAACATCCTGGAAAAAGAAGCAGCCGTTCAGAAAGGCTTTGATGAAGCAATCTTTTTGAACACGCATGATCATGTTGCCGAGGGGTGCGTTTCGAATGTTTTTTGGGTGAAGGACGGAATCGTATACACCCCGTCGCTGCACTGCGGCATCCTGGAAGGGACGGCTAGAGCGCGGGTAATCAAGAAATGCGCTGCATTTCAGATTCCGGTCCAGGAAGGGGCGTACGGCCTGGAGAAACTTTTGAGTGCGGATGAACTATTCGTCACCAATGCCCTGATGGACATCATGCCGGTGAGCCTTCTGGAGGACCGATACTTCGACCTCGGGGCATACCAAGTGGTGCCCCAGCTCCGGGGAAACGGGCGCTAATCGGAGCACACCGTTGATTCCTAGCAGTAACTCCGATGAAGGCAGCTTTACCGGAGCACACCAGCAAATTGTTGGCTGAACTCCGGCGAAGCCTGCGTTCCCCGGAACAAAAAGCAAAAATACCCACCCGGGCAACCCGTAAGAAAGGGAAATCTTATTTAATGGAAAAATGCGATCAAATCGAAAGAAGTCTCATCAAAAAATACCGAAAACCCTTATGGCGGCCCTTCATCAAAGCAATCCAGGAATATGAGCTGATCCGGAACGGCGACAAGATAGCCGTCTGCATCTCCGGCGGGAAAGATTCGATGCTGATGGCCAAACTGATGCAGGAGCTGCAACGGCATGGCATGATACGATTCGAGCTGGTCTTTTTGGCGATGAATCCGGGATACAGTGAACAGAACCAGCAACAGATTTTGGATAACGCCGCATTGCTGGACATCCCGCTTACCGTTTTTGAGTCCTCCATCTTCGATGCAGTGGATAATGTCGACTCGTCCCCCTGTTATCTTTGCGCGCGCATGCGTAGGGGCAGTCTGTACCAAAAAGCCCAGGAGCTCGGCTGCAACAAAATCGCTTTGGGCCATCATTTCGATGACGTCATCGAGACGATCCTGATGAATATGTTCTACGGCGGGACCATCGAGACGATGATGCCGAAACTGCACAGCCGGAACTTCGAAGGGATGGAGCTGATCCGACCGCTTTATCATGTGAAGGAAGCGGATATCATCGCTTGGAAGGACTATCATCAACTGACTTTCCTCCAGTGCGCTTGCCGTTTCACGGAAATGTACGCTGATCAACCGAGCGATCTGGGAGGTTTCAAGCGCAAAGAGATGAAGGCATTGATTGGGCAACTGCGCGAAACGAGTCCGCTCATTGATGCGAATATCTTCCAGAGTGTGCAGAGTGTGAATCTCGAAAAGATCATTTCTTACCGCAATCGGGACGGAAGGCATCATTTTCTGGAAAAATACGCGGATGGGGCTGAAAGGCCGCGTCCGGATATGGTAGAATGAACCGAGCCTCCGCAAAAAATCGGAGAACATTATTAGGGAGTTGAAAGAAATGACCTTGTCATTCGAAGAAAAAAAAGCGATATTTGATGATTATAAAGAATTGACGGCCGTGCCGGTTTCAATGAACCGGATCAATTATCATTTCAATGCGAGTGCGGTGGACCACAAGATAGTTGTCCGCTTCCTGCATCCAAACGGCAATGCCTTCATTTATGCAGGCTATCTGCCGAAAGAAGAGACGGATAAAGGCTATATTTCCGTATTGGAAAGCGACGAAGGAACGATCCGTTTCCTGTTGGAAAAGGCGATTTCCTTTCTGAAGAAAACCGAAGATGGCTATGAGGAAGGCTACTCGGAAAAATGGGTGGATCGGTCCGGAGATGTTCTGTTGCTGATCTACGATAATCCGATGTGGTCGGTTGCTTTGAAGAACGGTCAAATCGAAGGGATCTTCAAGACCCGTGATGCGGCTGTCGGTTATCTGAATGATGAAGGCTTCTCGCGGACCAATTAAGCACCAAAAGCATGCGAAAGGAAGGCTGGCATGGGAATCAGACAAATGCTTGCGGACTATTCTCCCTTCAATGAGCAGGAAGTAAAGGATCGGGAGCTGATGCTTCGCTATCTGGATCAGTTCGATGATCTGTTCAAGCGCGATAATGAGTTCGCCCACTTCACCGCTTCGAGTTGGGTCGTTAATCGTGACCGGACCAAGGTGCTGATGGTCTACCATAACATCTACCGTTCCTGGTCCTGGATCGGCGGCCATATGGATGGGGAAACCGACTTTCTGGCGACAGCCATCCGGGAAACGAAGGAAGAGACGGGTATCGATCAGGTTCAGCCTGTATCGCAGGAACTCTTTTCGCTCGAAATATTGAGTGTGGATGGGCATGTCAAAAACGGCAAACAGGTTGGGACACATGTGCATCTGAACCTGACCTACCTGCTGGAGGCGGACGAAACGCAAGAGACGAGCATCAAACCGGACGAAAACAGCGGCGTCGCCTGGATGGGGTTGGAAGAGGCGCTCAGCAAGTGCAGCGAGCCTTACATGAAGGGCATTTACGCCAAGCTGAACGATAAATTGAACAGAATACAATAGCCGCTCAGCGCTGATGGTTCTCATTTTCCATCGGCAACGAAAAGTGGCATAATGGCAGTGGAGAGCACCGACTGCGCCGAAGAACAACTTCGGCGGGTCGATGCAGCCGCTGTTTTTTTGTTCATTTGCACTGTCGGGGTCGGTATGAAAAAGATCAAGGGGGATTTTATATATGAATAAAATTGTTCCGCATTTTTGGTTTGATACGCAGGCTGTAGAAGCAGCCGAATTCTATACCTCACTGTTCGATAATTCCGAAATCACAAGCGTCAGCAAAATCCACAATCCACCACCATATGGAACGGCCGATATTGTTTCGATGACGTTGGCTGGTCAGGATTTCATGGCGATTTCGGCAGGTCCGTATTTTCGCCTTAATCCGTCCATTTCCATCCGGGTCGATTGTGCATCGATGAAGGAAATCGATTTCCTTTGGGGAAAACTTTCCGATGGCGGCGCGGTGCTCATGCCGTTGGACGCTTACCCCTTCAGCAAAAAGTATGGTTGGATAGAAGACCGCTATGGCCTGTCCTGGCAGGTCATGCACGTCGGCGAACGGGATATTGCGCAAAAATTGACTCCGACGCTGATGTTCACCAAAAAACAATGCGGCAAAGCAGAGGAAGCGATTCTTTTCTATGAGGCTGTATTTTCGGATACCGAAATCGATGCAATGGATTACTATGGGGTAGGGGAGGAGCCGGATGCGCCCGGGACGGTAAGGTTCGCTTCGTTCAAGTTGGAAAATCAAGCGTTCGCAGCCATGGACAGTGCTCAGGCTCATGATTTTGAATTCAATGAAGCCTTCTCTTTCATTGTCAATTGCGAAACTCAGGAAGAAATTGATTACTATTGGGAAGAGCTGTCTTATGTCCCGGAAGCGGAAAATTGCGGATGGCTGAAGGATAAATACGGTGTATCTTGGCAAATCGTTCCAACGGACATGAATGAAATGCTGCAGACAGCGGATCCTGAAAAACTGGCACGCGTCACAGAGGCGACTCTGAAAATGAAGAAATTGGATTTTGCGGAACTGAGAAGAGCTTACGAAGCCTAGTCACTGGTTTTTTTTGCATGAAAGAAGGGTGCAAGATGAAAAAAGTAAAAAATACGGTTTGGTGGAAAGGTATTTTCTGGAGTATCAACTTGCTATTTTTGGCGATTTTGTTGGGATTTTCGGGTGTTGCTTCGGCCACGACCATGAATGCGGAAAATCTGGATCATTTGGCTGCAGGCGAAACGATTGAAGGACCTGGTTTCTTTGCGGGTAATGTGGTGAAAGTGGACGGAAATGTGGAAGGGACGACTTTTGTGTCGGGGCAGGATGTCCGGATCAACGGTAACATCAACGGCGATCTTTTTGTGGCGGCGCAAACAATTTCCATCAACGGGACGGTGACCGGCAATATTTACGGAGCGGGACAAGCGCTCAACTTTGCTGGACAGTCGGAAAGTGATGTTTTCTTTGTCGGTCAGAATATCTCCATCGGGCAGGATGCTTCTGTTGGAAGGGATATCTTCGCGGCAGGCGCAACGATCCTGCAGGAGGGGATTATCCAACGTAACCTCTTTGCGGGCGGAGCCGAGATTGTGCTCAGTGGACAGATCGGCGGGGACGCCAATCTTCAGACGGACAGCCTGAAACTCCAGGACGGCGCGAACATAGCCGGCGACCTCTACTACAAGGGCAATAACGAAGCTGACATCGGCGCTGGCGCAACGATTGCCGGAGACACGGATTGGGAATTTTACGAAACAATGGATAGGGGAACAACTGCCGTGCGGGAAACGCGCAGGCCGTTCATGAAATTTGTCTGGTTCCTCTGGAGCTTGGCGAGCGCTTTGCTGATTTGGTTCCTTATCCGGATCTGGCGCCCCGCTTTCTGGCAAAACACAGCCCGTCCCTTGGCTGAACAGCCGATGAAGACGTTGGGAGTCGGTCTGCTGACATTGTTGGTGGTGCCGCCGATGATCATCTTGGCGATGGTTACCGTCATCGGGATTCCGATCGCGGTCATCCTTGGCGCCGTTTATCCGATTGCTTTGTATCTGTCGCGAATAATTGTGGCAGTGTTCATCGGACAGTGGTTGGCAAAACGCTTCAAATGGCCCGAACTGCATAAAGGCGTCTGGCTGATATTGTTGGGATTGATCATCCTCGGCGCTTTGCGGATGCTACCTTACATCGGCTTCCTGATTTCCTTGCTGATCGTGATGGCAGGGGTGGGATCGCTGGTGATGGCCCATCATCGGGCTGCGCCTGAAACGGAAACCGTGCAGACCGAATTGGATCTGTAGCCGGATCCGCAGGACTGAAACTGGAATGGAAATGCGAACGCGAACGCATCATTTTCTTTTACCAGGAACGCGCTCCATTTGTTATAATGGACCTAGAGGTGAATGCATGAAATTCGTAGTGGCAAGGACATTCAAAAAGAACGGCAGTGCGGCAATCGCAATCGATGCGGTGCCATCCATTTTTGGCTATTCGGAAGAATTGGAGCAGCGTTTCGGCCGGAAAATCGAGGTGCTCCTGCTGAGCGGGGACTCCGCGGAAGCCCTGGAAGAGGCGTGGCCGGAATATGCACCCATCGCGGTGGTTGACAACAAAGAAAGCTTCGAACGCATGATTGAAGAAAAAGTCAGCCGGAAAAAATAGCATCGGATCGGCGCGGGAGCATATGGAAATGCTGCCGCGCCGGTCTTTTTTTGATTGTGCTCCGATGAAGGCAAGCCTGGCCGGAGCAGCCGGTCCAAGCTCCTACATTCCTCCGGGCAATGCTGTCTTCACCGGAGCAGGCATCGTTTTTTCGATGCGCATCAGCCCGTCCTTGGCCGTGCGGGAACCCATCTGGTATAATCGATTCAGAAGCAAAAAAGCCAAAACACATGACCGCTTCGGCGGTCAAAGCAGCGAGAGGAGGAGCCTTTTACCGCGCGTATCCGCCATTTAGGGAATCCAAACAGGTAAGGCAAGAAACATGACCTTAAAACAATTAAGATATATGCTGGCGGTCGCCCAATACAAATCGATCAACGAAGCCGCCAAAAAATGCTTCATTTCACAACCGAGTCTCTCGAACGCGATCAAGGATCTAGAGGAAGAAATCGGCTTGGAACTGTTCATCCGGACCGCTAAAGGCATCACGCTGACAGCGGAAGGCAGCGAATTCCTGAAGTACGCGCAGCAAGTGATCGAGCAAGCGGAATTGCTGGAACAGCGCTACCTCGACAAGAAACCGGCCAAGCAGCTGTGTTCCATTTCGACCCAACATTACGCGTTCGCCGTCAGCGCGTTCGTGAACATGATCAAAAAGAGCGGAGCGGATGAATATAAGTTCACGCTCCGTGAGACGCGCACCCATGAAATCATCGAGGATGTCAAAAGTTTCCAGAGTGAAATCGGCGTCCTCTATCTGGATTCGTTCAACCGCAATGCGCTCCAAAAAATTTTGCGGGAGAGCCAATTGGAGTTCCATCCTTTGTTTGAAGCGGAACCCCATATCTTTGTCAGCGTCCGAAATCCGCTGGCGGCCAAGCAGAGCGTTACCTTGGCGGATCTCGAGGATTATCCCTACCTGTCGTTCGAGCAGGGCGAACACAATTCCTTCTATTTTTCTGAGGAGATCCTCAGCACCGTCTTCCATAAAAAAAGCATCCTGGTCAGCGACCGTGCAACTTTGTTCAACCTGGTGATCGGTTTGAATGGCTACACCATCTCCACCGGTGTACTTAGTGAAGAGCTGAATGGCACAGACATCGTTTCGGTTCCATTGGATGTCGAGGACCGGATGGTGATCGGTTGGATCGCCAACAAGAAAGCCGGTATCAGTCGACAGGCGGCCGCCTATATCAAGGAGCTGAAAGCAGTGATCCGGACATACGGGAATTAACCGGATGGGTCTTTTTTGGATATAGTTTTTTGCTATAACTAAATATATTTTTTTGGTGTTACTCTATATCTTCATTTCATGGCATACTATTGGAAATAAATGACTTCTTTTGGAAGTCATCGACTGGCATGATCAATTGTACACAAAGTAAGTGCGCTTGCAATGCCGCACCTTGAACAAATTGAAGGAGGACATGAATATGAAGATTAGAGATATGATCAGCAAAGGGGAACCAACCGTTTCATTTGAAATTTTTCCGCCGAAAAGCAGCTATGCCCTTGAAACGGTTTTCGACACCTTGACCGAATTGAAGGACCTGCATCCCGATTTCATTTCCGTGACCTATGGCGCCGGTGGGACAGCCCAAAGCAACACGGTCGAAATCGCCTCACGCATCAAAAAGGATTTCGGCATCGAATCGATCGCCCACTTGACCGGCTGCACCTCCACAAAAGAGGGCATGAAACGGACCCTGGCATCGATAAAGGATAGCGGCATCGAAAACATCCTGGCTTTGCGTGGGGATATCCCGAAAGAAAAATTGGCGGACAAGAATTGGAATCCGGAATACCGTTATGCTTCCGAGCTCATCGACGACATCAAGGCAGCAGGCGATTTTTCGATCGGAGCGGCCTGCTATCCGGAAGGGCATGTCGATTCCATCAACAAAGTGGATGACCTGAAAAATCTGAAAAAGAAAATGGACCATGGTGCTGACTTCATGATCACACAGCTTTTCTACGACAATGATCTTTTCTATCAGTTCAAGGAGAAGTTGGATCTTGTCGGCATCGAACAGCCTGTCATCGCAGGGATTCTGCCGGTCCTGAACATCAAACAGGTGAAACGTATCCAGGAAATCTCCGGCTGCAATCTGCCGCCGAAATTCCTGCGGATACTCGACAGATACGAACACGATCCGGCATCGCTGCAGGAAGCCGGCATCGCTTATGCAGTCGATCAGATCATCGATCTGCTTTCTTCCGGGGTAGATGGCGTCCACATCTACACGATGAACAAGCCAGATGCGACAAGAAGAATCATGGAAAATATCTCCTGTGTCCGCAAGGCGGTCTGCAGAAAAGAGCCGCATAGATGAATACGGATCTGAAACTGGTTGCGAAGTATCTTGGCTTCGGCAACAAACAACCGGACGAACGGACAAGGAACGACATGGAGACGATCGCCGCCCAGTTTGAGCAGGCGATCACCGGGAAATGGACTTATGGGCATTATCTCCTGGATCACTCCGTTGAGGGATTGATCACGCTGGAGGGGACCGCTGTTGTGCTGGAAGGGAAAAGCATCACCCGCACGCTTAAGCGTTGCAAAGAAGTCTACATCATGGTCTGCACATTAGGCGCGCAAGGCGATTTCATCATCGAGCGCAATAAAATGATGTCGCCGACCTTGGGCATGATCGCGGATGCCTGTGCATCCGCATTCGTCGAGACGATCGCGGACAGTTGCCAGCAGGAAATCGAAAGCCAACTTCCAGCGGGAGCCGCATTGACTTTCCGCTACGCTCCCGGATACGGGGACCTTCCGTTGGCCACCAACAAAACGCTGCTCGGGGAATTGCAGTCAGACAAGCGGATCGGAGTCCATCTGACGGATTCGATGCTGATGACGCCAAGAAAGTCGATCGTGGCGATTTTGGGCGTGCTGGAGGAAGGTGCCACCAAAGGCAAGAACCATCGCTGTGGGAACACCAGCTGTAGCGAGTGCGAGCTGAACGACAGCTGCACGGCCAGAAGTTAAGCTAGGGGGGACAAAAAATGAATATCAGAAAACAAATTGGAGAAGAACTGCTTCTCTTCGACGGAGCGATGGGCACGATGCTCCAGACATACGGAATGAAAGCCGGCCAAAATCCGGAAGCGTTGAATCTGGAGGATCCCGAGCTGCTCGGCCGGATCCATCGGGAATACGTCGAAGCCGGCGCGCAGTTCATCACGACAAACACTTTTGGCGCGAATGCCTACAAACTGCAGGAGACAGGCTACTCGGTTACGGAAGTGGTGACTGCTGCCGTTGAGATCGCAAAAGCCGCAACGGCAGGGACCGGAGCAAAAGTGGCGCTCGATATCGGACCTGTCGGGAAGATGATGAAACCGATCGGATTGCTTGATTTCGACCAGGCGTACGACTATTTCCGTGAACAAGTGGTGATCGGGGCTGCGGCCGGAGCTGATCTGATCCTCATCGAAACGATGTCGGATCTGGCGGAAATGCGCGCGGCCGTGCTGGCGGTTAAAGAAAACTGCGACCTGCCGATCTTCGCGACGATGACCTTCACGGAGGACGGCAACACCTTGACCGGGACCGAGCCGGAGATCATGGCGCTCTCCTTGGATGCGTTGGGCGTGGATGTGCTGGGCGTAAACTGCTCATTGGGGCCAAAGGAACTGCTTCCCATCATCAAAAGGATTTTGGACTTCACGAACACGCCGGTGATGGTGCAGGCGAATGCCGGCATCCCTGTGACGGAGGCGGGCGTCGCCAAATATTCCGTCACTTCCGCGGACTACCTTGAGGTCGCGAAGGAATTGGCCAGTTTGGGGGTTTCCGTGATCGGGGGGTGCTGCGGCACGACACCGGAGTACATCCGCAATCTGCAGCAGGCAAAAGCATTTTTTGCGAAAAGGGAAGCCAACAAATTGAAGCGATACGTCTGCTCCGCGCAGAAAAAGGTTTGCTTGGATGGCCAAATCACCCTCATCGGTGAGCGAATCAACCCGTCAGGAAACAAAGCTTTGAAGGAACAATTCGTGGCAGGCAATCCATTAGCGGCCATCAAAGTCGCTTTCGAACAGGTCCAAAAAGGTGCAGATGTGCTGGACGTCAATACGTCTTTGCCGATGATCGACGAAACGGACTATATGACAAAAATCATCGACGGCATGAGCGGCCTAGTGGAAGCACCGCTGCAGTTCGATTCGACCAAACCGGAAGTGCTTGAAGCAGCCTTGAGGCGCTACAGCGGTGTTGCGATCGTCAATTCGGTCAACGGGAAAGAATCCTCGATGGCCGAAATCTATCCGATTGTCCAGAAATATGGCGCCTTTGTCGTAGCCTTGTGTCTCGATGAAGCGGGCATCCCGGATGATGCGGCCGGCCGGACCAAGGTCGCCCAAAAGTTGATCGATCGAGCGGGAGAATACGGCATCGGGGCCGAAAGATTGTTGGTGGATTGCCTTGTGCTCACGGCGGCAGCCCAGCAGAAAGCGGTCATGGAGACGCTGAAGGCTTTGCGCTGGGTCAAAGAAAATACGCAAGCGTTGACCACATTGGGACTGAGCAATGTTTCCTATGGACTTCCTTTCCGAGCCTTGATCAACCGCACCTATTTCGCGATGGCCCTGACTTCAGGACTGGATACGGTCATCATCAATCCGGGGGCCGATGGAATCGTCGACACGATGCGGGCCTTCAATGTTCTGTCAGGACAAGACGAAGGCGCCATCGACTATATCGACTACAACAACAAAAAGGTTGTGGTCAAATCCGATGGGCCCAAGCAGGAAAACGCGGTGCGTTCCTATCGGGAAATGCTCTTGGAGGGCGACGAAACAGGGATCATGAAGGCGACCAACGCCCTTCTTAAAGACAATACACCGTTGGCCGTCGTGGACGATCACATCGTGCCGGCATTGGATGAAGTCGGCAAACTCTATGAGCAGAAGAACATCTTCCTGCCGCAGCTGATCCGTGCCGCCGAAACAGCCGGTAAAGCCTTCGACACAATCCGGGCAAAACTTGCGGAAGGTCATGAAAAGCTGGAGGCCAAGGGAACGATCGTGATGGCGACCGTCAGAGGGGATATCCACGACATCGGCAAGAATCTGGCAAAAGTGCTGCTTGAAAACTATGGTTACGACGTCATCGACCTAGGCAAGGATGTCCCAATCGAGGAGGTTGTGGCGGTCGCCAAGCAACATCAAGTCAAATTGGTCGGACTGTCTGCGCTGATGACGACGACCGTCACGGCGATGGAGGACACAATCACGGCCTTGCGCGAGGCTGGTTTGCCTGTGAAGGTCTTCGTCGGAGGAGCTGTACTGACAGAAAAGTACGCCAAAGCCATCGGCGCGGATTACTACTGCAAAGACGCCCGAGCCGGTGTCACAGTAGCCGAAGAAGTCTTCAGATAAGAAAAAGCCCTACCGAAAATCATTTCGAATGATTTTCGGTAGGGCTTGATTTTTTTAAACCGGATGTCTCCGGAGCGTTTTTTTCGTGTCGATCGGTTTGTCTTTTAAGATGACGGCGCTGATGAAGAGCGCGACCGCATACAGAGCCAACACGACATAAAGAACGTTGTTATAGGAACCAGTTCTCGCTACGATGAAGGCACTCAATTGGTTTCCGGAAAGCCCGGCAAAAGCCCAGGCCGATAAAGCCAGTCCGTGGATGGTGCTGATGCTCTCCATCCCGAAGCGGTCGGCAAGCAGTGGCGGAAGGCTGGAGAAACCACCGCCGTAGCCGGCGTTGATGACACAAAGTAAAATGATGACTAAAGGAGCGATTGCGTTGTTGACGCCGTTCGCCAAAAGCGTAATCGCCGTAGCCGCGATCGACAGACCGAAAATCCAGATATAAATGGTGTTCCTGTCCTTCAACCTATCCGCGAAGGACGAAAAGCCAAGCCGACCACCGGCATTGAAGAGCGCCGTCAATGAGCTGATTGCGCCGATTGCGCCGAAGTTGATGAAGTGCAGCAGATCTTTCTCCTGAGAGATCAGCGCTAAGCCGCAAGTGATGTTGATGAAGAACATCAACCAGATGCCGATGAAGTTTTTATTCTTGAAGATGTCGAGGACATTTTCGCCTTTCTTCTTCTTAACGGATACTTCCACCCAATCGGACGGTTTTTTCAACAGCAAGTGGCCGATGAACATCATGATGAAATAGACGACAGCCAGGATGTAGAACAGTTTGTAGAGACGGGTAGGGTCTACCAGCGTGCCGTCCGCGTTAGTCGCGCCCAAAAGCATTTCGATGATCGGGCTGGCGATGACCTTTGCCAATCCGAACCCGGCCACGGCTATTCCGGTAGCCAAGCCTTTATGGTTTTTGAACCACAGCATCAGCGTTTTGACCGGAGAAAGATAGCCGATACCACAGCCGATGCCCATCAGGACCCCGTAACTCATAAAAATCCCGAGCAGCGATTTCTGTTGGATGAAGAATCCGGTGCCGGCCATCCCGGCGGCGAAGCATATAGCCGCAATCAGGGAAGATTTGTGGATATCTTTTTCCACAATCCCGCCCGCGAAGGCAGCCGACATGCCAAGAAAGAAGATGGCGATGCTGAAAGCCCATTCGACCTCGCTTTTCGGCCTGCCGATATATTCGGCGATGCCTCCCTTCAGTAAAGACCAGCAGTAGACGGTACCGATGCTGCAATGGATCAACAGTGCCGGGACAGCGGCACGCATCCATTTGTTTTCGATGTTTTTCATTTATTCGCTCCTTATGTGTTTGATGTAATGATTGTGACAGTTTACGCAATCTTTAATCATCTTACTATCGTTCCGCTGGAAAAGCAATCGCTTTCTCACATGGCGGGGGAGGGGGAGTTTGTCCAATGTGGATAATATTTTTTCCTAGGGAGCCTGTGCAGACGGAATTTTCTGGAAAAATCGGTGATTCAGCTGTAATATTAAGAGCAGACGGAAAAGAGGGATTAGATGATGCAAGTGCATATAAGAAAGGCGGTGCCGCAGGATTTGGCTGCACTGAAAATAATCGAGGATGCGTGTTTCCCGGAAGCCGAAGCGGCGACGCTTGAATCTCTCAGCGAGCGGCTGCGACTGTTCCCGGAGAGCTTTTTGGTTGCCGAAGCCGATGGCGATTTGGTGGGATTCGTGAACGGCGCTGTCATCGATGAACCGATCATACGGGATGCCCATTACCATGAGGCTGCGCTGCATAATCTGGATGGCGCTTATCAAAGCGTATTCGGCTTGGATGTGGTTCCGGCCTTCAGAAGGCAAGGCATTGCGGAAAAATTGTTGAAGGCACTGATTGATGCGGCGAGGCAAGCGGGCAGAAAAGGCGTGACGCTTTGCTGCAAGGAAGAAAAGATCCCTTATTACGAGAAATTCGGGTTAGTGAACAGCGGCAAATCGAACT
This sequence comes from uncultured Trichococcus sp., assembly GCF_963663645.1. Classification (NCBI taxonomy): domain Bacteria; kingdom Bacillati; phylum Bacillota; class Bacilli; order Lactobacillales; family Carnobacteriaceae; genus Trichococcus; species uncultured Trichococcus sp. The sequence goes on along the minus strand of NZ_OY760503.1, from coordinate 360,191 downwards.
CCACGCACGGGAATGCCGTTTGGTATGACATGATTCTGCATTTTGAAGAAGAGAGAGTAGAGCAGATGGAGCCGAAAATCATTTTGGCGAGTCAATCGCCAAGACGCAGCGAATTGCTGTCCTTGTGCACCAAGGACTTCGCGGTCCAGGTTGCGGATATCGACGAAAAATCGATAGAAGAACGCATCCTGTCCGAAGTGGGACAAGAAAGGTTCATGCACACTGCCATGGAGCTGGTGGAAACGTTGGCGCGGGAAAAAGCGGCTGTCATCCACAATGAGAACAAGGAAGCAATGGTCATCGGATCGGACACTGTAGTCGTTTTGGGCGAAAAGATCCTTGGCAAACCGGTAGATGAGGCCGACGCCTATGCGATGCTGCGCGCGATGGCAGGCAAGACCCATTCGGTCCTGACCGGCGTCAGCATTCTGTGGGGCGAAAAGGAAGAGACCTTTGCATCGGAGACGAAAGTCAGCTTCTTTGACTGGGATGAGCGGATGGAGGCGGAAGTGAAGGCATATGTGACATCGGGCAAGCCGATGGACAAAGCCGGAGCTTACGGCATCCAGGAAGAAGCTGCGCTTTGGGTTTCCGGGATCGAAGGGGACTACAACACAATCGTCGGGCTGCCCGTCGCCTTGGTCGATAAAGCCATCCATCGTTTGTTGGCGGAAGCTGAAACAAGAAAGTAGCGTTGTGGGCCTTTTTCTCCGGGAAAGGGTATGTTGGCTGGAGGAAAGCTACAGAACGAGAGCTTCAACTCCGGGGAAGGTGCGTTGGCCGGAGAAAATCCACAGAGTGGGGCCGCCAACTCCGGGTAAAGCCCCATTCACCGGAGCTACAATGAAAAAAATGAATACCGAAAAAACCGGCGAAGCCTCGCAAAGGCATTCGCCGGTTTTTTAGCATTTATTCACGTATTCAGGACTTGGCGTCGGAAAGCTCGATCTGACGGATCACGCGCGCCGGATTCCCAGCGATCACGACGTTGTCAGGGAATGATTTGGTCACGACGCTGCCCATGCCGACGACGACATTGTCCCCGAGCGTGACACCCGGACCGATAACGGAAGAGCCGCCGATCCAGACGTTGTCGCCGAGCGTGATCGGTTTGCCGTACTCCGTTCCGCTGTTCCGTTCGACCGGATCAATCGGATGGGTGGCCGTATAGAAGCTGACGTTCGGGGCGATCATCACGTTGTTCCCGAATGTGACCGGACACGTATCCAATATCGTGCAATTGAAGTTCGCATAGAAATTCTCGCCGACAAAGATATTGGAGCCGTAGTCCAATGAAAGCGACGGCTCCATGTAGATTTTCTGGCCGGTCTTCCCGAGCCATTTTTTCAACAGCTCGCTACGCTTGCGGGGGTCCATTTCATAGTTGAATGCGCGCATGTTTTCACGTGCGTTCTGCCTTAAGGCGACGAGCTCCGCGTCACCGGCCAAATAGGGTTCGCCGGCGATCATTTTTTCTTTTTCTGATTTCATTTTATATTCTCCTGACGTATAGTATTTTTACTAATTATAGCGCAATATTCATCAACTTGATCAATGAAATGAATCAGAGGCTATTTTACTCTTTCGTTTACAAAAAAAATCATATCACAGTATCAAAACGTGTTGGAGTTTTAGGAAATTGGTCCGTTAAATTTTGGATTGTTGAGCAAAAATGCAGTAAGATAAGTGTAAGCGATAACATTTATGAAATGGATGATTGGGGTTGATGGAATGAAGGAAGCTATGTTGTACGAAAAACTGGGGGACGGCAGAATCAGGTGCGGCGTTTGCCCGCATCATTGCGTCATCGCGGAAGGAAAGCGAGGCATCTGCGCCGTCAGGGAGAACCGGGATGGGACTCTGTACGCATTGAACTACGGGAAAGCGATCGCGGTCGCAATCGATCCCATCGAAAAGAAGCCGCTCAATCATTTCCTTCCGGGCACTACAGCCTATTCGTTCGCTACGATCGGGTGCAATCTGCGCTGCCTTTGGTGCCAGAACTGGGCGATTTCGCAGGCCTCCAAACCGAATCGCCCGATTTATGGGGAGGACATCAGCCCGGAACAGCATGTTCGGCGGGCTTTGGCTGCCAAGTGTCCTTCCATCGCCTACACTTACACGGAACCGATCATCTTTGTCGAATACGCGCTCGATACGATGAAGCTGGCCCGTGAAGCAGGGCTGAAGAACATCTGGAAAACGGCCGGCTATGCGACGAAAGAGACCTTGGATGCCATCATTCCTTATCTGGACGCCGTCAATGTCGACCTGAAAGGCACCGATGACGAAGTCTACCGGGAATATTGCGGCGGAACGGCACAACCGGTACTGGACACCATCAAACATTTCCATGCAGCAGGCGTGCATCTCGAAATCACCACACTTGTCGTCCCTGGGGTGAATGATCGCATCGACCAACTGGAACGGATGGCGCGCTTCATCGCTGAGGAAGTCGGAAAAGAAGTGCCTTGGCATGTCAATCGCTTTTTCCCTGGTTGGAAAATGATGGACACAGCCATCACGCCGATGGAGACTCTGGAAATGGCAGCAGCCATCGGCAAAAGCTACGGATTGCTGCACGTGCACATCGGCAACATCTGAAAAGGAGGGATTCCTTATGTTGATTTTTGGCGTCATCAGTCCGCATCCGCCGCTCATCATTCCGGAAATAGGCGGGAAGGACATCGAAAGGGTGAAACGGACAGTGGCGGCTTTGGAGACAGCGGCCGAGAGACTCGCCGCCGCAAAACCGGACCGACTGCTCATCATCTCGCCGCATGAAGGCCATGGCTATGAAGTACCGTTGCATTATCTCGCCAAACAGTTGCCTTCCAACTTGGAGCTGGAAAAGATCCTGGTGACGGAGCCTTCCTACGAGCACTACTATGAATGGGGAAAGCGCTATGGGGAAGCTTGCGATCAGTCGGATCAACGCACGGCCATCATTGCCTCAGCCGATCTGTCGCACGTACTTAAGCCGGAGGGGCCTTACGGTTACCATTCGGCGGGACCGCTGTTGGACAAATTGGTCGTCAAGGCCGTAAAGGAAAAGGATGCCGGGCAGCTGTTGCGTTTGGATTCCGGATTTCTCGAGAGGGCGGCGGAGTGCGGGCTGCGCTCGATACTGTTCCTGATGGGAGCGTTCGAAGGCAGGGATTACGAAGCGGAAATGCTCTCCTATGAAGGGCCTTTCGGGGTCGGTTACCTTGTCGCAACCTTCATGCCTTCGGAAGCCAAAGGGCAAAGCAAGGATGCGTGAAGTTCATAAGGAAAGTTTTGGAAGGTTGCGTCATTCATATTTTAGTAAAAAGAGGCGATGAAGTATGAAGAGAACATTTTTCACCTCGGAATCGGTCATGGAGGGGCATCCGGATAAACTCTGCGATCAGATAGCTGACGGGATTTTGGATGCCATTCTGGAGGAGGATCCGTTCGCGCGGGTGGCTTGCGATGTTTCCGCCAGTACCGGCTTGATCACGGTTTTCGGCCAGATCACGACTGTCAGCACGGTGGATATTCCGGCCATCGTCCGGACGATCATCCAGGATGTCGGCTATACGGACAGCGACTTTGGCATCGATGGGAAGGCCTGCTCCGTCCTGATCGGTTTGGACAAGCAATCACCGGATATCGCTGCAGGGGTCGGCTCCTCTTTGGAAAAGCGGCTCGGATCGGACGATGAAGCGGACCAATTGGGAGCAGGCGATCAGGGATTGATGTTCGGTTATGCCTGCAAGGAAACGCCGGAGTTGATGCCGCTGCCGATCATGCTGGCTCATAGGCTGGCCAAAAAGGTTGCCGAGCTGCGGAAATCAGGGGATCTGCCCTATCTGAGGCCGGACGGGAAAACCCAGGTGACCGTGGAGTATGAGGATGGCCATGTCAAAAGAGTCGAAGCGGTCGTGATCGCCTGTCAGCATGACGAAGCGGTCGATCAGGAACAGCTCAGAGAGGATATGCTCCGGCAGGTGATCCCGGCCGTCATCCCGTCGGAGCTGTTGGATGATCAGACGAAATATTTCGTCAATGCGACCGGCCGTTTCGTCATCGGCGGTCCTGCCGGCGACTCGGGATGGACAGGGAAAAAGATCATTGTCGATACATATGGAGGCTTTGCGCGGCACGGAGGAGGCTCCTTTTCCGGGAAAGACCCAACCAAAGTCGACCGCTCCGCCGCTTACGCCGCAAGGTATGCAGCGAAGAACGTCGTGGCTGCGGGTTTGGCCGACAGATGCGAAATCCAGCTGGCCTACGTCATCGGCGTGGCCAGACCCGTTTCTGTCCGGGTGGAAACCTTCGGGACCGCCAGCATTGCCGAAGCGCAGATCGAGGAACTGATCGAAAAGCACTTTGACCTGCGTCCGGCTGCGATTATCCGCGATTTCGACCTGAGGAAGCCGATCTACAGAAGACTTGCCTGCTACGGCCACTTCGGCAGATCCGAATTGGATTTGGCTTGGGAGCGGACCGATAAGGCCGCCGCGTTGGCGAAAGAAGCGATGGAGTTGAAAAAATCGCCGAAACGTCAGATAGGGGATGAATTTCGTGGATAGAAAGAAGGTTCGGAAGGAAAAGAGAAATTTGCTGAAGTTGGGCCTATTCCGTCTTTTTTCAGGGGTGCTTCTGATCGGAGGCATCCTGTTCGCTTTGGCGGGCACCTTCCGGTATTGGCAGGCTTGGCTTTTTCTGGCGGCATTGACGATTCCGCTGGTCATGACGCTCGTCTTTTTGTTGCGTAAAGACCCCGCTTTGCTGGCAAAACGGATGAACTTGAAGGAACCGCGCAAAAAGCAGCGGAAAGTCATTTTGGTTTCAGCGATGTTCATGCTAGTGGGCTGTTTCATGCCGGGATTGGATTACCGTTTTCATTGGTCTGATGTGCCCACTTGGTTGATTATTGTCAGTGTTGTTGTGTTCGAGTGCGCCTACGCGATGATGGTCGCCGTCTTCGCTCAGAACAGCTATGCCTCGCGCGTCATCGAAATCCAAGAAGGGCAGCAGTTGGTCGATACCGGGCTCTATTCGATCATCCGCCACCCGATGTATTTTGCTTCCATCATTCTGTATCTGTCGATCCCGTTGATGCTCGGATCCTACTATTCTGTGATTCCGATAGCGTTGAGCTGCCTCGAAATCATCGCGCGGATAAAGGACGAGGAAGAGATGCTGAAGGAAGGGTTGCCGGGCTACACAGCTTATACCCAACGCGTCAAATATCGTTTGCTTCCGCATGTATGGTGATCCAGAGAGTGGACAGCTTGCCTTCAGCGAAAACAAATAACCCTCTGGATAGTCCGCAGCAGCGGAACAGCCAGAGGGCTATTTTTTTATCACTTATTCAGGTATTCTGCCAGTCCGGCGTTGCGGAGTTTGCAGGATGGGCATTCGCCGCAACCGCCAGGGACGCCCATATAACAAGTATGCGTATGTTCCTCGATGTAGGCGAGACAGCCCAGCTGATCGGCCAGCTCCCATGTCTGCGCCTTGGTCAGGTACATCAACGGCGTTTCAACGTTGAAATTGTAATCCATGGCCAGGTTCAGAGTCACGTTCATCGATTTGACGAACACATCCCGGCAATCCGGATAGCCGCTGAAGTCCGTTTCGCATACGCCCAGGATGATGTTGCGGATGCCTTTGGATTTGGCAAAGATGCCGGCCAGCAACAGGAACAGGGCGTTCCGTCCATCGACAAAGGTGTTCGGATAGTCCTCGGTATCAGCTTCCTTGATTGTCTGCGACTCGTCCATCAAGGCATTCGTCGTGACTTTGCCCATTACTGTCGCATCCAGTGTGTGGTGTTCGACCCCGAGATCGTTGGCGATCCAGGCGGCCCGTTCCAGTTCGATGCCATGGCGTTGGCCATAGCTGAAGGAAAGTGCCACTGTGTTTGCCGCGCCGTACTTTTGGATGGCTTGGATCAGGCAAGTAGTTGAATCCTGCCCGCCTGAAAAGATGACCAATGCTTGTTTTTGCGTTGTCCCGTTCACATTTTCCATCTAACGGTTGTCGACTTTCTCAGGATAGAGATCGTGCTGCGCCAAGCGTTGCCAAGCCACGTCTGCCCATTTAGTGCCGGGCTGACCGTAGTTGCAGTACGGATCGATCGAGATGCCGCCTCTCGGTGTGAACTTGCCCCACACCTCGATGTATTTCGGCGCCATCAATGCAATCAGATCCTTCATGATGATGTTCATGCAATCCTCGTGGAAGTCGCCGTGGTTGCGGAAACTGAAAAGGTAAAGCTTCAACGATTTGCTTTCGACCATGATTTCTCCCGGGACGTAGGAAATGTAGATGGTCGCAAAATCGGGCTGTCCCGTCATCGGGCACAGGCTTGTGAATTCGGGGCAGTTGAATTTCACAAAGTAATCATTGTCCGGATGCTTGTTCGGAAAAGTCTCGAGGACTTTCGGATCGTAGTCCTGCGGATATTTAGTCTGTTGGTTGCCCAATTGGGTGATGCCGTTCAGATCGGCTTCATTTCTGCCTGCTGTCATTGTGTGTTCCTCCTTATGCTTATGGCTTTAAAAGCGCGCTTTTATAGAATCGTTTTTCCAGTGCCTGCACCAAAAAGTAGCCGACGAAAGCCGGTACCGATTGGCCGATGCAGAGGCTGACGACAAGCGGCAGGAACGGGATGGCCAACAGTTGCGATAGGTAGATCGGCACAATGATTCCCGGGATGAAGATGATCGGCAGGATCAGACACCACTTCGGCAAGTTGTATTTGCGGACAGCGTAAACGAGCGAAGCCGTAACGATGCCGACGAGGGTCCCGCCAAGCATGTCGATGATCCCCAGTCCGCCGAAGAACAGGTTCGACATAAGATTGGCGAGACCAGCCGGGATGATCAGAAACGGGTTGAAATAAGCTAGGGCGTAAAGAGTTGTGGCGATGCGGATTTGATATTGTCCAAAAGCGAAAGATTGCGTCAGAGCCATGATGACGATGTACATAGCGATATACATCGCTGAGAAAGTCAATTTTTGTGTTTTTGTGAATGTTTTTTGCATCAGTCCACCGTTGCCATAAATCTAACTAAATCTAGTTTATGTTTGCTTCCCTGTTCTTCGTGCCCGATTTGGTCCTGACGGACTACTTTCGTTTGATGCAGCACTCCGAGGGCGTAAATTCCGATGCAACGAATCGTACATATCCGAGCTACCGTTAGACTGCTTGGTAATCCCTCAGATTATAGCTTGCGTTCAGATCCCTATCGCAATGGTGGCCGCACGCGCAGTGGTAGACCCTGTCACTGCGTTTCAGGTCCTTTTTGAGCGTTCCACAGTTGTTGCACAACTTGGAGCTCGGAAACCACTGGTCTGCTTCCACAAATTCAATGCCATTTAGTTCGCATTTGTATTGCAGGCATTGTTTGAAGAAATAGAGTTTCTGATTTGCGACCGCCTTAGCCAAATGCTTGTCTTTCATCATGCCGCGGATGTTCAGCGTTTCCATCACAATGCGGGAGGGTTTGGATTTCACGATCTCCGCTGTTGTTTGATGGACATGATTGGTTCTGATGTTGGCTAAGCGTCTGTGCTGCCTTCGGATTTCACTTTCTAGATTTAGGAGATGTTTAGATTTAGGCGTTCCTTTTTTGTATTTTTTGCTTGCACGCCGCTGCAATCTCTTGAGGCGTCTCTCCGCTTTCCTCACGGAGGCTGTCTTGTTGATATTGTTGTAAAAAACGCCATCGGAGGTGACAGCTAACTCCTTGATGCCGATATCCACCCCGACATTCCGACCATCCAATTTAACTTTTACCGGATTCACCTCGATGCCAACCGTCAGATACCAATATTTGCCGTCGAATTTGATGCGCGGGTTGTAGTATTTGCAGTCCACGGGCAAAGGTTCGTTGGTTTTCACCCAACCGATTTTTTCCAACAGAACGTGGTTGCTGGGCTTGCCCGTTGAAAAAGGCTTTGTAGGCTTTGCAGGCATCCTTAACAGCTTGTTTCACGACATTGTTGGACACGTCGTTCAGCCAGGCATATTTCTTGCGCTTCTTCATCTTGGTGATGTGCCTGCGCAGATCATTATCGCTGATGAACGTCCCACCGAAGCGATGGTTCATTTCCTGCATCCGGATCGTGTAGTTGTAAGCCCAACGAGCAACGCCTGCTGCTTGGTAGAGTTTGGAAGTTTCGTCTGTAACGATCAAACGGACCTTCTTAGTCAGCATCATCTCGGATCATCCCTTTCTATACGCAAAGTATAGAGGAAATGGAATCAAAAATAAAAGAATTGAATGCATTTGAGGAGATTTTTGTAGATTGTTTAAAAGCCTCATAATACTTTATTCAACGCCTTACAAGAATAGGCACAAAAAAAGACGCACGGATGCCGAGAAGGTTGTATCTAAGGATAACAAGCCATCTCAAAAAACATTCCTGCGTTTTGATTGCATGATTCTATTTCCCTAGTTTTATTTAACGACAGGATGGTTACGAACTGTCCCGAACAGTTTAACAAATATCGGCGAAGTTGCCAAGGGTGGTTTTCAATGTTCATGGACCCAAGTTTGTATAAGGGAATTCATTTGATTATAATGAGGATAAAGATAACGCTATCACAGTCGCATATGAGGGCAGTAGGTTCAATCAGCAGGAAGGATGAATAAAATGGACTACATCAAAAGCCACATCAAGAAAAGTATTTTTATCGAAGCCCCGCTGAGCAAAGTATGGCAGTACGCCGCCAATGTGGGGAATTGGCAAGACATTCATGAGGGCCTGAAAATCGTCAAGCAGATCAGCGGGGACGGCGGCCTGTCCAGTGTCTACAAGGCAGAATACGACATGTTCGGGAAAATGGTGCCGGTGAACATCGAAGTGCAGCAATCGGAACTGTTACCTGAGGAATTCGTCATGCGCGCAGCCATCCGGGTGGACACGGTCAATCCGGCCGAGGATTCTTTCGTGAGGCAAAATTACACGGCCAAAGCGGAGGAAGGCGGAACGACCTTAAACTTGGAAAGCATCCAGAATATTCCTTATGTAGATAAGAACAAAACATTCGACAAAGAAGCTTATCTGGAAAAACGCGATGAAATGGCGCAACAAGCGATTGAGCGGATCAGGCTGTTCTGCGAAGAGTGAACTGGCGCATGCGGCGATAGTGGAACTGGAAGCGGAACCCTTTGCGGGATTCAGATCCAGTTCCGTTTTTAATTCCGTCCCGTACACTCGTTTTCACAAAAACGCGGATTTATTGATGTTTTCCTGTTATACTGAGACGACAAATCAAAAGTGAAGGTAGGACAAGATGAATTATACAACATTTGAAGACTTCGCAATCAGCGAAGAAATCGTTACGGCACTAAAGGCATTGCGTTATTTCAAACCGACGCAAGTACAACAGGAGGTCATCCCGCTGACCTTAAAGGGCAAAGATATCATTGTCGAATCGCAGACCGGCAGCGGCAAGACCGTCAGTTTCGGCGTACCGTTGTGCGAAAGTGTGAGCTGGGAGGAAAACCGTCCGCAGGCGCTGATTTTGGTTCCGACAAGGGAGCTGGCGCTGCAGGTGAAAGAGGATATCACCAACATCGGACGGCTGAAGCGGATCAAGGCCACTGCTGTCTTCGGCAAGACTTCCTTCGATACGCAAAAATCGGAATTGAGACAGAAAAGCCATATCGTAGTGGGGACGCCTGGTCGAGTATTGGATCATCTGCAAAAAGGGACAATGAAATTCGACAAGATACGCTACCTGGTCCTTGATGAAGCGGATGAGATGTTGAATATGGGCTTCATTGAACAAGTGGAAGCCATCATCGATTACCTGCCGAAACAAAGACAAACGCTGCTGTTCTCCGCGACCATGCCGAATGAAGTGGTGCGTTTGGCCAGCTTCTATATGAAGAAAGACAGCGTTTCGGTGAAAATGGAAAGCGACGAGACATCCAAACCGAAGATTCTGCAATCCTTCATCCGCGTCCAAGAATCGGGTAAACCCAAGCAACTATTGGATCTGCTGACCGTTGAGAATCCGGACAGTTGCATCATCTTCTGCAATACGCAGGAAGCCGTAAACGGACTGTACACATTCTTGAGCAAAGCCGGTTTGCCGATCGATAAGATGCACGGCGGGATGGTGCAGGATGACCGCACAGCCGTCATGGATGATTTCCGCAAAGGGAAATTGCGCTATCTGGTGGCAACGGATGTGGCTGCGCGCGGCATCGATGTCGATAACGTGACGCATGTCGTCAATTATGATGTCCCCGAGGAGAAAGAGAGCTTCATCCACCGTACCGGCAGGACCGGCCGCGCCGGCAAAACGGGGGTAGCCTTGACCTTGGTTACGCCTAGTGAGGAAAGAAGCTGGCAGGTAGTGAAAGACTTCGCTCAGCAGGAAATCACCGAAATCGATCCGCCGAGTGCCCGCTTCGTGCAGCATCACAAAGCGGCTTTCGAAAAGAAACTGCAGGAACGCCCAGTCATCAAACGCGCGCGCAACCGGGAATTGAACAAGGACATCACCAAAGTCTATTTCAACGGCGGCAAGAAGAAAAAACTGCGCGCCATCGATTTCGTCGGCACGCTGACCAACATTCCCGGCGTCGATGCGGATGACATCGGCATCATCACGATCCAGGAAAACGTGACCTACATCGAAATCCTGAACGGCAAAGGGCCGCATGTGATTTCCGAGATGCAGAACCGCACCGTCAAAGGCAAAGCGTTGAAAGTGCATAAAGCAAAGAAATAGATGCAGCAAAATTGAACGCTTGAATGCGAAACGACCCGCATGTCTCCGTTGTAATGAGGAGCTTGTCGGGTCGTTTTCATGTACTCGCTTCAAGATTTCGGGTGGCATTCCTGACCGACAGAGGCTATACTAAGAAACAGAAAGTGGTGAACCAATTGAAACCAGTCGCAACGTATGAAGAAATAGAACAGCAACGCGGAGACAAATCGATTTTATATGTGGACGTCAGGAGTCCGTCAGAATATGCGAAGTCAACCATACCGGGCGCCGTAAATGTGCCCGTACTGGATGATGAGGACCGGAAAATAGTGGGGACGCTTTATGTTGCCGGCAAGATCGACGATGCTAAAAGCCACGGTATCCAAACTATTTCCCCAAGATTACCGGAAATGTTCAGCCTTTTCCAGGAATATACGAAAGCCTACGACCAAGTCGTTATCTTCTGCAGCAGGGGAGGATTCCGCAGCAATTCGATTTTTTCCTTGCTCAAATCTTTGGGGATGAATGTCTATCGGATGGAAGGCGGCTACAAAAACTACCGCAGCACGATCAATAAGCTGATCCCTGTATTGTTCGAAAAGGTCCAGTTTGTGACTCTCTACGGCAATACCGGGACCGGGAAAACAGCCATCCTGGAGGAACTGAAGAAGCGTGGAGCCAATGTACTTGATCTGGAGGCCTGCGCCAACAACAGGGGGTCCGTCTTCGGAGGTGTCGGCCTTAAGAAGAAACAGCCGCACAACCAAAAAATGTTCGAAAGTCTGTTGGTCGAGAGCGCCGCTAGCTGGAAGGAGCCGTTGATCGTCTTTACCGAAGGCGAAAGCAAACGGATCGGACAGGCTGTATTGCCGCCTTCTTTGATTGAGGCGATGCAGAAAGGCCTAAACCTGAACATCGATGCTTCATTGGATTACCGGATCGGACAGATCAAAAAGGATTATCTCCACAGCAATGAAACAGAGCTTCTCGCAGCGCTTGACCGCTTGAAACCGTATCTGAACGAGGCGCGTGTCGAGGGCTACAAGGAACAGGTGCGCCAGCAGGATTTCGACGCGGTCATCGCGGATCTGTTGGTGAAATACTATGATCCCCGCTACAACTTCAATAAAAAGGAATTTGCCGCCATCTTCCGGAACGAAGACGCCGCAGCAACGGCCGAAGCCATTCTGGAATGGATGAAGCAAAGGAACGATTGATCAAAAAAACAAAACAGAGCAGCTGCCCCTGATGATTCAGCGGGTGGCTGCTCTGTTTTTGTTGTTTTACAAAAAGATACTCGCTATATTAAGCCGCTCGTGCTCTGGTTGTCCGATTCTTCCCGGTTATCGGACAACGCGAAGAACATTCGTGCTCTGGTTGTCCGATTCTTTCCGGTTATCGGACAACGCGAAGAACATTCGTGCTCTGGTTGTCCGATTCTTCCCGGTTATCGGACAACGCGAAGAACATTCGCACGCTGGTTGTCCGATTCTTTCCGGTTATCGGACAACGCGAAGAACATTCGTGCTCTGGTTGTCCGATTCTTTCCGGTTATCGGACAAGGCGCAGAACATTCGCACGCTGGTTGTCCGATTCTTCCCGGTTATCGGACAACGCGCAGCCCATTCGCAGTCCGGAAGTCCGATTCTTCCCGGTTATCGGACAACTTATGATTTTTATCCTTCTTTCGCCAAAGTCCAAAGCGCTTTAGCTGCGTAGTCGACTTCCTCCGCCGTATTGAAGCTGGAGAAGCTGAAGCGGACCATGCCGGTTTTTTCTGTCCCGAAAGCTTGATGGATGAGCGGCGCGCAATGGGCGCCGGGACGCACAGCGATTGCGTAGTCCATGAAAAGCGCATCGCTGAGGTCGCCGGAGGACCAGCCTTCCAGATTCAACGAGACTACCGGTGCGCGCTCCACGGTTTCAGCGAAGCTGCCGTAGATGGTGATTCCCGGGATGTCCTTGATCTGGTCATGGAAGCGGAAAGTCAGTTCCTGCAACTGGCAAGTGATCGCTGCCAATCCTTTTTGCTCGATGTAATCCACACCGGCGGAAAGGCCCGCCAAGCCATGGACATTTTGTGTGCCGGCCTCGAACAGGGTCGGCATCTGCGCAGGGTATTGCTTATCGAAAGAATGGAAGCCGCTGCCGCCCGTGAACACCGGCACGAACGCCAAGGGTCTGTCGCCGAGGCAGATACCGCCCGTTCCTTGCGGGCCGTAGAGTCCTTTGTGGCCGGTGAAACAGAGGACATCGATGTGCTGCTGCACCATGTCGATGGCGAGGACGCCTGCGCTCTGGGAAGCGTCGACGATGAACAGCAGATCGTGCTCCCGGCAGAAGCTGCCGATCCGTTCCAGATCCACTGCATTGCCGGTGACATTCGAAGCATGGTTGACCACGACTGCACGGGTATCGGGTCGCAACAGGCGCTCGAAATCGGCGTAAAGTAGCGTCCCAAGTTCATCAACGCCGACAAAGGATAGGGCAGTGCCCAGTTCCTCGAGTTGGTAAAGCGGACGCAGGACGGCGTTGTGCTCCGTTACTGTCGTGATGATGTGGTCCGCCGGCTTCAGCAAACCCTTCAAGACCATGTTCAGCGATGCGGTTGCGTTGGCCGTAAAAGCGATGTTTGCCGTATCCGGCACGCCGAACAGGGCCGCCGTTTTCTGGCGCAGCATCTCCGTCAACCGCAAAGCGTTCAGGGAAGCGGTATGGCTGCCGCGTGCCGGGTTGCCCAGCTGCCCGTCGGCGATGGCGTGATAGACAGCTTCAGCCACCGCAGCAGGCTTCTTCAGCGTGGTTGCACTGTTGTCGAAATAATAAAGTTCAGTCATGCCAGACCTCCACGGATTTTTTCCGGTTCTCAAAATGCACTTCGTAGCAGCCCTCGTTGGAAATGGCGTGCTCCGACAGCAACAGGCGGACAGCTTTCAGTTCGTCGAGATGCGTCTGCAGCACCAGGCCGCATCCGGCCGAAATCTGCTCCGGCATGGGGATCAGCCGGCATTCCCGCCCGGCAGCCAATACAACAGCTTCGGCGGCTGCCGCGGCCTGGGACGTCGGAAACGCGACGATGCCGTAGTGTTTGCGGTCGATCATGGCGATACGGTCTTGGCGGTGCGCAGGATTTCAACGATGCGGTACATATTCGTAAAGGTGCCGACCGCCAATTTGTCCTTCACGCCATAGAATTCCCCGCAGATGCCGCAAGTCAGGACCTCGACACCGTCTTCCTCCAGCGCTTTGAGGTCGTCCAACACGGCCGATCCTTCCGTCGTCAGCAGCGCGCCGGCATTGTAGCAGAGCACTTTTTCGGGCAGAACATCCTGCTCCGTCAAGGAAAAGAGGAAGCCTTTCATCAGCGTACGGCCCAATTCCTCGCTGCCGTTGCCGATGCAGTCGCTGTTCAATACGACGACATAACTTGCTCCGGATGATGCGACTGTGTCGGCGGCTTGCTCCGGAAGCACAGTGTGTTCAGCGGCATGTGGTTCTTTACCGGCGTTCGGATCTGAAAGCTTTACTTCATAAAGGGAGTCGTTGATCTTTTCGACCTGGACGGAAAGTTTCAGTTGTTCTGCCATCTTGGCAAGGTTCTGCGTCGCAATCTCATTGTCCACGCTGATGAGTACCGTTTCCCCTTTACTCTCCTTCAAAGCCCGTTTGGTCAAAATGACCGGCATCGGACAAGCTTGTCCGGTTGCATCTATTTTTTTCATGCTATTTTCCTCCTGGTTAAGTCATATTTTTTGATGTGTTGTTCAACGGACCACCGTGAGCCTCTTGGTGTCCTTTTCGGTCACTTCGCCGATGATGCCGCAGGGCAAGCCCAAAGCCTCGATTTCTGCAAGCAGAGCGGCCGCCTCTTCGACAGGGACGCTCACCAGCAGGCCGCCGGATGTCTGCGGATCGAAAAGGATTTCCTCCAAGGCATAGTCATCTATCTGGAAGTCCACATCGGCTTCCAGGTGGTTCCGGTTGCGCTGTCCGCCGGCTGTGATCAGGAATTCCTGGGCTCCCTGATAGGCTCCGCTCAGGCAAGGTACGCTGTCGGCGTAGACCGTCGCGGAACAGCGGTCGCTGACCATTTCCGAAAGGTGCCCCAACAGGCCGAAGCCGGTGATATCCGTACAGCTGTGGACGGTGTACTTTTTCAGTACTTCCGCCGCATAACGGTTCAGTGTCGTCATCGAGACGACCGCCTGGTTGAAGGCTTCCTGCGCCATTTCCCCGGCGCTGTAGGCCGTCGTGATGATGCCTGTTCCCAATGGTTTCGTCAGCAGCAGGACATCGCCTGGGATGCACGTGTCATTCCGGTAGATCCGATCGGGATGGACTCTGCCCAATACCGACAGACCGTATTTGGGCTGGGGGTCGTGGATCGAATGCCCACCGACCAGCACGCCGCCTGCCTCCTGGACTTTCTTGAAGCCGCCAGCCAAAATTTTCCCAAGCGTATCGGTGCTTTTTGTTTCGGGCCAGCAGACGATGTTCATGGCCGTCAACACTTCGCCGCCCATCGCAAATACATCGCTCAAAGCGTTGGCGGCGGCGATTTCCCCGAAAAGCGTGGCATCCGCGACCATCGCGGGAAAGAAGTCCAACGTCTGGATCATGGCCGTCTGATCGTCTATGCGGAATACCGCGGCATCATCGGATGAGTCGAATCCGACCAAAAAATTCGGGTTCTCCTGTTTCGGAAACTGGCTGAGCAGGTCGCCCAACACGCCGGGTCCGATCTTCGCATTGCACCCCCCGCAGATAAATAGTTCATTTGATAATTCCTGTTCCATATTTCTCACTCCTGTAAGTCATGACGTGTTCACCCTACAATTATATACCACACGTCAAAACATAAGGCGGATAATCTGCATATTTAATAAGTAAGGGATTCGATCGGACAGAGCTGCAACATTATTTGTGCGAGAAAAAGAGACCGCGGATGTGATATGATGGAGAAGTCATTTCTGACGGTTTGCCGTTGCTTCCTGGCGAAGGCAAGACCGTTCAGGAATATTCGGTCAATTAGAAAAGATAAACAAATAAGGATGGATGTAAGTGGAGAATAAAGAATTGCTGTACGCGACGCTAAAAAAATATTTCGGATATGACAGCTTCCGGGAAGGCCAAGAGGAATTGATCACAAACATCTTGCAGGGGGAAGACGTGCTCGGGATCATGCCGACGAGCGGAGGGAAGTCGCTCTGTTACCAACTGCCGGCGTTGCTGCTGGACGGCATGACGATCGTCGTATCCCCGCTCGTATCCTTGATGAAGGATCAGGTGGACAGCCTGCGGGAAATGGGGATTGCCGCGGCGTACCTGAACAGCACGCTCTCCAGAGAAGAGTTTCTGCAACTGATGGATGACATGCGCTCCGGACAGCTCAAACTGCTCTACATCGCGCCGGAACGGATAGACAACGAATCTTTCATGAATGCTTTGCGCTTTGTGAAGGTGCCGTTGCTGGTGGTCGATGAGGCCCACTGTATCTCGCAATGGGGCAGCGATTTCCGTCCTTCCTACCAAGGCGTGGCCCGTCTGTACGATCTGTTCGACAGACGGCCGCGGGTTGCCGCCTTCACCGCCACGGCCACCGAACCGGTCCAGGACGATATCCTGATCCAGTTGCGCCTGCAGAATCCGTTCCGGTTGGTGACCGGTTTCGACCGCAGCAATTTGGCCTTCAGCGTGGAAAAGCCCGCCGACAAGTTCAAGTTCCTCGTGAAGGACCTCAACCCGAAGGAAGCGAGCATCATCTATTGTTCGACCAGAAAAAATGTGGAATCGGTCCAGAAGAAATTGGAACAAAAAGGCTTTGCCGTGACGCTTTACCATGCAGGGCTGCCGGAACACGAGCGCCAGCGGAACCAGGATGATTTCCTGTTCGACCGCAAACCGATCATGGTCGCTACGAATGCTTTCGGCATGGGGATCGACAAAAGCAATGTGCGGACCGTTTACCACTACAACATGCCCAAAAACATCGAAAGTTATTATCAGGAAGCCGGAAGGGCGGGACGTGACGGAGAGGAAGCCCGCGTCATCCTACTGTTTTCGACGCAGGACATCATCATCAATCAGTTGCTGAACAGCAAGACGAACGACAGCGAAGCGACCAATAAATTGAATAAGATGATCAATTACTGTTACACGAACCAATGCCTGCGCCGTTACATCCTGGAATATTTCGGCGAAACGACAGCAGAGCTTGATTGCCAACACTGCTCCAATTGTCTGCGCCGCACAGAACAGATAGACATCACCGAAGAAGCCCAAAAAATCCTGTCCTGCGTCGTGCGGGTGCGCGGACGTTACGGCGTCCAGAAAATCATCGGCATCCTGACGGGCAGCAAACAGAAGGGAATCACCGATTTCGGGCTGGATAAGCTCAAGACCTACGGACTGATGAGCGCCTATAATGATGGGGAAATCCGCGAAATGATCGGTGTTTTGATTGCGGATGAATACCTGCAGGTGACAGGCGATCAGTATCCGTTGATCCAAGTCACCGCTAAAGCGTTGGAAATCCTCAAGGAAGGTAAAAAAGTCGGGATGTCCTATGCGGTCGAGACCGGCAAGGGCACCGCCAAACAGAGCGGAGGCGGCTTGTACGATACCGAGCTGTTCGACCGGTTGCGCAGCTTGCGCACGGAAATGGCGAACGAGCATGGGATCCCTTCCTATATCGTCTTTTCCGACAGCACGCTGCATGAGATGGCCCGCAACTTTCCGACAGCTGATGACGGCTTCCTTCGCCTGTCCGGTGTCGGCGAAACGAAGCTGGAGCGCTACGGAGAAGTGTTCATGGGCGTCATTTCCGATTATCTGAAGGAGTTCCCTGCTGCCGAATCGATTCTGCAGCAGAAACGGCTGGAACAGAAAGAGCAGGAAGGCAGTCCGGAAACCGCGGAAAAACGCCCGAAACCGGCTCCGAAAAATTACACCGGCACCACCTTTGAGGAAACCTATCGCCTGTACCAGGAAGGCAAGACGGTCGAAGAAATCATCGCCATCCGAGGATTGGCGCGGATGACCATCGAAAACCATTTCCGCCATTTGGCTGAGTTGTCGGCCTACGAAATGCGTTTGGCGGATTTCGTCACGGATGAGCAGACGGAGGCCATCGCCAGAGCGATCGAGGAAGCCGACGCTCAGCATCTGAAACCCCTCAAGGAAAAGCTGGGGGACGACTACAGCTATTTCCAGATCGGGATGGTGCTGGCTTTCCGGAAAAGAGAACAGTAGAATGACTTAGAACAAGTTTGGGGTCGCTTCATTTTGAAGCGGCCCTGAACTTTTTGTAGTTATCCGGGTCTTTGGCCCGCTTGTATTTTTTTTAACGGGGTATTGTTTGGTATAATGTAGAAAAGGGAGCGATTACGGATGGGCGCTCCGTTATCTGTCGCTTACGGTACAATCCTGTCGGGAGGGATTACCATGAGAAGGAATATTTTGTTTATTCTGTTGGCGTTGTTTATTTTTGCCGGATTAGCCCCTGCACGCATCGCGGCTCCAGCATATTCGATGGAGAAAGGTGCTGTTGTCCAACAAAGTTTGCTGGACCTTTACCATCCGGCGCAAATAAATATAGAGGGGACACTTGCCGAAAAAGGCAAGGCTCATGTCACGTTACAGACAAGAAGCGTTGTTGCCCTATCAAGGACGCTTGATAGCCAGCCTTCAACGCCAATGGCCGGCAACACTGAATTAGTTTATGCGACTTACGTTCAGGACAGCGGCTGGCAGTCCGAAGTCCAGGAAGGCGCGATCAGCGGCGGGGCGGATTTGCCGATCGAAGCCATCCAGGTGCGCCTGACCCATTTGGTTGAAGCGGGCAGCATTTCCTATCGGACCTACAGGCAGGACAGCGGTTGGTCAGGCTATGCAAAAAACGGCGGGACATCCGGGACAACGGGGGCTGGTGAAGCGATCGAAGCTTTGCAATTCAAGCTTACGGGTACTTTGGACGCTCAATACGATCTTTATTACCGGGTCCAAACGAGCCGCTTCGGATGGCTCGACTGGGCCGGAAACGGCGAAACAGCCGGAACGGAAGGTTTCCGCTATCCGATCGAAGGGGTCGAAATCGTTCTGCTGAACAAGGAACAGGCCTTTGCAGGCAAACGTGAACAGAGCTTCATCAAACGGACCGATCCTGTTTTGTCCTACGGCAGCTACCTGACCGCTTCGGGCTGGCAGGAGCCTGTCCTCAATCCGGCGCAAAGCGGCTCCCCGGATTCCTCGCAATCTCTTGAAGGCTTGCAGGCAAAATTGGAGTCCCAACCCTATCCGGGATCGGTCTCCTACCGCGCCGCCACAAGTGAAAGCGGCTGGCTCGAGTGGACGCAGGACGGATTGGAAGCCGGACTGCCCGGTACGGGGCAACGCATCGAGCGGATCGAAATGCAATTGACGGATGAATTGGCTGCACACTATGATATCTATTACCAGGTCCACGTACCGGGAGTGGGCTGGTTGGATTGGGCCAAAAATGGCGAAACGGCAGGAACACAAGGCTACGACTATGACGTCAGCGCCGTCCAGATGCAATTGGCCCAAAAAGATGGGCAAGCACCGGGAAAAACGGCTTTCGCCTTCATGAAATACGTACCGAAACCGCCGCCCGCTCCAGTTGCACCGCCTGTCCCGACCTATCCTACGGGACCCGATTGGACTGTCCAGGAGGGCATCTTCCGGACGAACGCCGGCACCAACTATTATGTCGGCTCCAGTTACATCATCATCAGTATCGCCTACCAGCGCGTCTGGGCCTACATCGGCAACCAGCGGATCGTCGATGCTCCGGTCATCACCGGAAGACCTTCGATGCCTACGCCAAGAGGGCTGTTCGCGATCCAACCGTACAAGGAATCGCCGAGCGTGCTGATCGGTGAAGATTATGAGTCGCCTGTCCAATATTGGATCCCGTTTTTGGGGAATGCTTACGGCTTGCATGATGCCTCTTGGCAAACCCAAGGCTTCGGCGGCGACCTTTACCTGTATTTGGGATCGCACGGCTGCGTCAACACCCCTTACTATGCGGTCCAAACGCTTTACAATACCTATTCCGTCGGCACGCCAGTCGTGGTTTATTGACCGGATTCGAAGGGCCGCCAGCAACGAAATCAGCAATAGATGCCGGAACAGGGTTGTGAAGCCCATCCCTGTTCCGGCATTATTTTTTGCTGTTTTGGCCGACGGAAACCAAATCGCAAAGGTTAGAGTACCTGGTATATAAATGTAAGCGTTTTACCTTAACGCCTTTTTGTTATACAATCAAGGTACAGGGTAAGAGTGAGTTTGCACCAGGCGCAATCAGTGAAGCTGTTGGGAAAGACGAACATTTTCCGACGTTTGGGTAGGCGGGAAAGGAGGCAGGCAATCATGGATGAAATGAATTTGGGCTATGTAAAAGCCATCCGCGGCAGTGTTATCGAAGCGGTATTCAAACAGAAGTTGCCGTCCATAAACAATATGCTGATTGCTGGAGATAACGGGGAAATGATCTTCGAAGTAAGTTCCTACATCGACCAGCAAACTATAAGAGCCATTGCCCTTACGTTCACTGCCGGAATAGCCAGAAAGGCCGTCATCATGGATACCGGTTTGCCTATACAAGTCCCTGTAGGGAAAGAAACACTAGGGAAGATGTTTGATGTGTTCGGTAATCAGCTGGATGAAAGTCCACCCTTAAAAAACATCATCCGGAGATCGATACACCAAAGGCCGCTCCCGTTTTCCCGAAGAATCTCCAGCGATGAACTCTTTCTGACGGGCATCAAAGCGATAGATGTGATGATTCCGCTGGGCAAGGGAGAAAAAGCGGGACTGTTCGGCGGCGCTGGAGTGGGCAAGTCAGTGCTCATAACGGAGCTGATCAACAACACGGCAAGCAAGTCTGGGGGATACAGCATCTTCTGCGGTATCGGGGAACGTTCTAGGGAAGCAGAAGAGTTATACCGCGAAATAAAGGATGCGGGCGTATTGGAAAAAACCGTGTTGATCTTCGCGCAGATGAACGAACCTCCGGGAGCGCGGTTCCGAGTGGGGCATGCGGCTCTTACGATGGCTGAATATTTAAGGGACACCGAGAAGACGGATATTCTGTTGTTGATCGATAATATTTTTCGGTTCATACAGGCAGGTTCCGAGGTTTCAGGATTGATCGGGAAGATGCCTTCACGGGTGGGCTATCAACCTACTTTGGCGAGCGAGCTCTCGGAACTTGAGGAGCGGATATCGAATACGACTGCAGGATCCATCACTTCTGTCCAGGCGGTATATGTCCCCGCCGATGATTTTACGGATCCATCGGCAACGCACACGTTCTCCCACCTATCGGCTTCGGTAGTGTTGTCGAGGAAAAAGGCCAGCGAAGGATTTTTCCGGCCATTGATCCTCTGAACTCTTCATCCAAGTTGCTGAATAAGAGCATAGTAGGTGAAAGGCATTATCGGATCGCTAAAGAAATCAGAAGAAATCTGTTTGTCTATGAAGAGCTGAAGGACATCATTGCCATGCTGGGCATCGAGGAACTGTCCAAAAACGATCGGGAGACTGTATATAGAGCAAGGCGGCTGGAACGCTTCTTGACCCAGCCATTCTTCACCACCGAACATTTCACGGGGATGGAGGGCAAATTTGTGGCGCTTGAGGATGCCCTGGACGGATTTGAGCGTATACTGAATGATGAGTATACGAACCATAAGGAAGGGGATTTGTACATGATCGGCAACATCAGCGAGGCGGACGAAAGAAAGAGGGAGGAAGGGAAATGAGGATCAGGATCATTCTCCCAAGCAAGACACTGTTGGAGCAAGAGGCGGATAAGATAACAGCCCCGGGTACGGAAGGGTCATTCCAATTGTTGCCCAAGCATATCGATTTTGTTTCCAGTCTGAGTCCGGGAATCCTGAGTGTCTTTTTTGAAGGGCAGGTCGTTTATTATGCGATCAATCAAGGGATTTTGGTCAAACAGGGAGATGTCGTATCTGTGGCTTGCCTGCAGGCTATCAGGGGGACCTCGCTTGAGACGCTAGGAGCTACGGTCGCTGCCAGTTTCAGGACTCAGGATGAGAATGAGAGACGAATGAACGAAGTGCTCAACAAAATGGAAGCGGATACGGTGAGGCTGTTTTTGGAATCGGATTGAGGAGGAATCCCGTCATGGCAGAGAGAGAACCATCTCCAGAAAAAGAACTGATTGACAAAGTGAAGGCGGATTCCGAAAAGAAGCTGAAAACGCAGAAGGAAGGGAAAGACATTCTTTTTGGCATAGGGACTTTCGGTGTGGTGGGATGGTCGATTGCTATCCCTGTGTTGATGGGCATTGCGCTAGGGATCTATTTGGATGATACTTACAATCCGGAATATTCTTGGACACTGACCCTTTTGTTTGCCGGAGTGATTATCGGCTGCATAAATGCCTGGGTATGGATTAAGAAGAAAAGTATGGGGGAATAGGGGGTGAAAGCTATGGCAATCGCTTTTTTGGGTGGGATGTTTCTCGGAGTGCTCTTCTTTGGAGGGTTATTGCTGACCGTGAGGCTGCTTGTCAGAGTGAGATACCCCGCAGTGTTGATGTTGGGAAGCTTAATGCTGAGGCTAGGTATTTTATTTGGAGGATTATACTTGCTGAAAGACGGGAGTTACCTTAACTTGCCGTTGGCTCTGTTGGGTATCCTTGTCGGAAGGTTTCTTATCGTGTCGAAAGTGAAGGGCCAACAGGAAGGGCCTGAAGAAACGAGTCAAGAGGGGTGATGAAATGTCAATCGATCCAAGTGACATCGTTTATTTTGAATGGCATTTCGTAAGGATCACAGCGACATTGGTTTACACTTGGATAACACTAGCGGTTCTGCTCATAATTACGCTCCTTGTCAGAAGGAGCATCAGAAAGAAAGGAGAACTGTCCAAAATTCAAAATGTTTCCGAAGCTTTATTGACTATTATTGATAAACAGATAAAGGAAATCAGCCAACAAGATTCCAGTAGCTATCTTCCGTTTATCGGAACCTTGTTCATCTTTATTTTTGCCGCCAATATCCTGTCGATCATACCGGGATTCATTTCGCCGACGGGTTCTTTGAATACAACCATCGCCCTCGCCTTATGCGTCTTTTTTGCCATTCCGGCCTATGGGATAGCCAGTCGAGGAGTGAGAGATTATTTGAAGGAATATGCCAAACCGTCTGTGCTTATGCTTCCGTTCAACATAATCGGTGAATTTTCCCGCATCATTTCTTTGGCTGTCCGGCTCTACGGCAATGTGATGAGTTCGAGCATCATCATTGCAATTTTGTTGGGAGTCATCCCGTTGTTTTTCCCGGCAGTCATCCAACTGCTGGGATTGCTTACCGGCACCATCCAAGCCTACATTTTTTCCATTTTGGCCATTGTCTACATCGCTGCTGCGACAAAAGGGAAATAGCTTTTGGACGATAACATTTCAATAGGGGAGGTAAAAATATGGACTCCATTACAATCATAGGCACCATTTCAATCATCATGTCGGGATTCACTATAGCAATCGGCTCCATCGCTCCGGCAATCGGTGAAGGAAACGCCGTAGTTCAAGCCTTAAAATCGATAGCGCAGCAACCGGATGAATACAACAGCATCTCGAGGACACTTTTCGTAGGCTTGGCCATGATCGAATCCACGGCCATCTACTGCTTTGTCCTATCGATGATTTTATTGTACGCGAACCCTTTTTGGAACGCATTGGTAGGGTGATGTCATGAACATCAACTGGTTTGAAGTCTTTGCTCAGATGGTCAATTTCGTCATCCTTTTGGTCGTCCTCCAAAAGTTACTTTATAAACCGCTCATCGAAGCAATGGATGAACGGCAGAAAACGATAGCCAAAGATCAGGAAAAAGCTGCACAGAAAATGATGGAGGCTGATGCAACCATCACGGATTATCATGAAAAATTGGCGACTATCGAAGAAACGGCCCAACAGACCATGCAGAACGCCAAAAAGGAAGCGGAGAACACAAAAAACGACTTGCTGAAAATCTATCGGAGCAGGCAGATGAAAAAAGACAAATCTATTTTAAGGAACTGGAGGATGAAAAAGAGCGCATATTTCTGTTGAATTAAGGAGAGTGTTGGGGAAGAGTGCGGTGCAGATAGCTGCGCATATCTTGCGCATGACGGCCGATGAGAGCAGCGATGAGAAGATGTTCCAGTCTTTTATCGACAAAATTCGTGCATTGAAATCCGATTCTCCCGAACTTATGCACTTGACTTATCAGGCAAAGGTGATTCTGGTCAGCGCGACTGAAATGCCGATGGAAAACAGGGGGATTTTTGAAGAGGTCCTGCAGGATAAAATAGGAGCCGGTCTCACCATTTCCTACTTGATTGATAAGGAACTGGTGGCTGGGTATGAGTTGAAGTTCGAGACTTTCATACTGCATCATAACATCAGAAAATATATTGAAGAATCCGAGAAGAAAATCATGGAGACCTTGGAGAAGAATTCTTAATGAAAGAAGGTGAGCACCCCGATGCTGAAAGATCTTTTGATCCAGTTCGAAAAATTGTTGGAGAAAGCACTGGAACTCCCTTTTGGTGAGGAGGACATAGAGGAGAGCGGAATGGTTATTTCGTTAGATAGAGGGATTGCGGTCGTAAACGGTCTGAGCGGAGTGAAGAATCAGGAACTGGTCCGTTTTCCGGGGGATGTGATGGGGATGGTTTACAACCTTGATCCGGATGATATCGGGGTCATCCTGTTGGGCGGATATGAGCATATAAAGGCTGGAGACGTGGTCACAAGGACCAATCGGGTAGTCGCCATCCCGGTATCGGAAGATTTCCTTGGGAGAGTCATCAATCCGTTGGGGAAGTTCTGGATGGTAGGGGGGCGGTGGAATCGAACAACTGGCTCCCTGTCGAAAGGGAAGCCCCTCCGATCATGCATCGGGCCCCCATCACGGAACCGTTGCAGACAGGCCTCAAAGTAGTTGATGCGGCGGTGCCAATCGGAAAGGGCCAAAGAGAATTGATACTCGGTGATCGTCAGACCGGAAAAACGGCTATCGCAATCGATGCAATCATCAACCAAAAGGGAAAGGATGTCATCTGCATCTACTGCTCGATCGGACAACAAATTTCTTCGGTCACGAAAGTGATGAATGCGTTGAAAAACCACGATGCATTGAGCCATACAATCCTGATGGTCGCAGGGTCGGAAGATCCTCCCGGGCTGTCGTATATCGCGCCTTACGCGGCCACAAGTCTTGGGGAATATTTTATGGGCAAAGGCAAGGATGTGCTGATTGTGTATGATGATCTCACTAAACACGCCCGCTCCTATCGGGAACTATCTTTGTTGTTGGAGCGCCCGCCAGGAAGGGAAGCCTACCCGGGGGACATTTTCTATATCCATTCCAGACTTTTGGAGAGAGCCACACACCTGAAAAAAGAGTACGGCGGAGGAAGCATCACAGCTCTTCCGATCATTGAAACCCAAGCAGAAAATTTGGCCGCCTATATACCTACCAACCTGATTTCCATAACGGATGGGCAAATCTATGTTTCGCCCAAAATTTACCAGATGGGGAATTTTCCGGCCGTGAATATCGGCGCATCGGTATCACGCGTGGGAGGAAAAACACAGTTACCTGCCTATCGGCAAGTGACGAGTGCATTAAAATTGACGTATTCCCAGTTTGAGGAACTCGAAATATTCGCCAGCTTCAGTGCCAGGTTGGATGATGCCACAAAACTGATACTCGAGAGGGGGTAGCGGATCCGGAAAATATTGAATCAGCCCCAGTATTCCCCGATGGACGTCATGGAACAAATCGGTGTTTTTTTGGCTGTAGTCAACGGTACCCTGGATTTTTTACCGCTGGAAAAAATGGAGGAAGCTGAAGAAATTATCCGAATACTCGTGAAGGAAGACGAAAGTTTCCGAAAAAGCATCGCAAAAGGTGGGAAAATTGATGGGGACCGGAGAGATGAGTTTCTGGAAAAGGTAGGCAAGAGGATCAGAAAGGAGTTGGAGACGAAAGGATGACCAGTCTGAAATCGTTAAAAAAAAGCATAAATTCCACCGAGAGTATGCAGTCGATCGTAACGACCATGAAGGCCCACGCCTCGACTCAAATCCACCAGTTTGAACGCGCGGCGCAAGCATCCGTTAAATACCGGCGTGTTTTGGATACGGCCCTCGCTGTGCTGCTGGCCGATGAAGAAAAGAAACCTGTGAATGCCATGGACGGTGACCGAACGATCCATATCATCTTCGGTTCTGATCATGGCCTGGCCGGCAATTTCAATGAACGGATGAGTTTCTTCGCTGCAAATCATATACCTAAGAACGGACACAACGATATTCTCGTTGTAGGTCAGCAAATTTATGACAGACTGATAACGGATTATACAATCAAGGACAGCTTTTCGGTTCCGCAAACCGAAGATGGGATCATTCCGATAGTCCAAAGGCTCCTGTTCAAGATAGATCAACTGAGGGACGAGGCTCCTGTGGGGAAAATTTTATTGTATTACTGCAGACCCTTGGAGAACGCGGTGACTACAAAGAAGAAATTGAATTGCTTTTTCCATTGGATCTGGAAGAATTAGCAAAAAAATACGACAGATGGGAACCGAAAAGAATAGCCATCTATCTCATGGATAAGGAGACGCTCCTTTCGAATCTGTTGCAGCAATATTTTTTCCTGACGCTCTATCGGGCTTTTTGTTATTCACTCGTATCCGAAAATACAAGCCGAATCAATTCCATGAACTCAGCGGAAAAAAATATCGAAGAACGCCTGAACGAGTTCAATTTCCTGTACCGCATGAAACGGCAGACCAGCATCACTGAAGAAATCAACGATCTGCTGTCCGGTTTCCGGTCTTTGAAGAAATCAAAAAAGAATTTGCCTGAAGAATGAACGGTGCCGACTCCGCACAAGCGTAGGCACCGTTCATTTTTTTGCTGAAAAAATTGGTGTGATCGGAGCATCAGTCGTATAATGAAGCATACAAGAAATATATCCACGAAAGGTAAAATTAAATATGAAAAAGAAAAAGATATTGATGATCGGAACGGGCGGTACGATCGCTTCCAAAATAACGCCAAACGGTCTCGATCCCCAACTGACATCCGAAGAGATACTGGCTTTTATCCCCGGCATCTCAGAAATATGCGAGGTCGATACCCTGCAGATCTGCAATATCGACAGCACCAACATCGCACCCGACATCTGGGTGCTGATGACGGACACCATCCGGGAAAAGTATGAACAATACGACGGTTTTGTCGTCACCCACGGAACCGATACGATGGCTTATACGGCTGCCGCGCTGTCCTACATGATCCAGGATTCCCCCAAACCGATCATCATAACCGGTGCCCAAAAACCGATCAACATGGAAATCACCGATTCGAAGACGAATCTCTTCGACAGTTTCCTCTACGCAGCCTCCGATTGCGCCAGCGGTGTCCAGATCGTCTTCAATGGGAAGGTCATCCTCGGAACACGGGCAAGAAAGACACATTCCAAAAGCTTCCAGGCTTTTTCCAGCATCAATTACCCTTATTTGGCAATCATCCAGGATGGACGGGTGATTTCCTACATCACAAAGGAAAAAGCGCGAATACCGCGCTTTTATGACAGTCTGGATGCGAAGGTCGCTTTGTTCAAGCTGACGCCGGGAGTGGATTCGGAGATCCTTTCCTTCATGCTTGAGCGGAACGATGCAGTCATCATCGAAAGTTATGGAGTGGGCGGGATCCCTTCTGCACCGGAGTACGGATATTTCGAAGTCATCAACCACTGGATCGGAATAGGCAAGACGGTTGTCATGACGACGCAGGTGCCGAACGAAGGCAGCGACATGGAAATCTACAAAGTCGGCCACGAACTGAAGTCCCGGGTCAATATTCTGGAAGCCTACGACATGATCACGGAAGCGGTCGTATGCAAACTGATGTGGATCCTGGGCCAGACGCAGGATCCGGCCCTGATCAAGGAACTGTTCTACACGACGATCAGCAACGATATCCTGTATTAAAAGAGCGGAAAAGCTATCCTCAGCGAGGGCTTTTCCGCTCTTTTCTGTATTTTAGGAGTTATTTTTGGGGGGCGATATAAACGTAACTGAGCCTGAATCGGCTCCCTGAGCAATCTAAAACCCGTAGCTTCCGGTCGGCGTATCCAAAAAGAGCGGCAGGGCGGGGGGGTGGAAACTGTACAGCACAAACGCAAGCGCGAGAAGAAGCCATAGCACGGCTGCCACTCCAAGCCGAAAGCGCCGGGGCTCGACATAACGGTAGGCGCGGGAGGCCAGCAGTTGAGCGCTGATGATGCCGAAAAAGAACAGCATCCCGTCAGTGAAAAGGGATTCGATGCCGAAAGCGCCTTTGAGCGTGTAGAATCCGGTGACGATGAGGAGCGGGCAGAACAGCATGGACACGATCCCCGCCAGCAACCAGCGGGATGGCGAAAGCCGGTGCTTTTTTCCGAAAAAGAGGAGGATGAAGAAAAACCACAGGAAGGTGGACCAGTAACTCATTTTCAGGTGTTCCCAGACACTCTCGTTCACGGGGACGAAAGACGCCGCCCAACTTGCATTCCCGAGCCAAGCGAATGCGAAATGGGAGAGGCCTCCGAACATCAGAATGAATGGGATACCGGCAATAAAGGAACGGGCAATGAACGCATCGGATGGGATAACTCTCTTTTCAGTCATCGCAAGTACCTCTTTCTCTTGGACCGGTAATCGGCAGATGCCAGGTGGATGAAGCATCCTTCGAGATAATTTTACCACGCGTTGCTCTGGACTTCATCTAAATAGGCTGCATGCCAAAAACACCCCGCAGAATGGCAGCTCCGATCAGGAACTGCCATTCTGCGGGGTGTTTCGATAGATCTATTCGAGCTCGAATGCTCCGGTATAAAGCTGGTAATATTTTCCTTGCTCGCCGATCAATTTCTCATGATTGCCGCGTTCGATGATCCGGCCTTGCTCCATCAGCATGATGGCATCCGCATTCTGGATAGTGGACAAGCGGTGGGCGATGACGAAGACGGTACGTCCGTGCATCAAGGCATCCATGCCGCGCTGGACAATCGATTCCGTCCGCGTATCGATGCTGGAAGTCGCTTCGTCCAGTATCATGACGGGAGGATCGGCAACAGCCGCACGGGCAATCGAAAGCAATTGCTTCTGCCCTTGGGATAGGCCTTCACCGTCGCCGGAAATGACCGTCTGGTATCCTTGCGGCAGACGGGAGATGAAATCATCGGCATTCGCCAAGCGCGCTGCTGCGTAGATTTCTTCATCGGTTGCGTTCAGGTTGCCGTAACGGATATTTTCCAGAATCGTTCCGGTAAAGAGGTTGGTGTCCTGCAACACGATACCCAGGGAACGGCGCAGGTCATTTTTCTTGATGTCTGCGATGTTGATGCCGTCATAAACGATTTTCCCGTCCTGGATATCGTAGAAACGATTGATCAGGTTCGTGATGGTCGTCTTGCCGGCACCAGTCGATCCCACGAAAGCGACCTTCTCGCCGGGATGGGCATAGAGGCTGATGTCATGCAGAATCTGTTTGTCGGGATTGTAGGAGAAGTCGACGTCAAAGAATCGGACATCACCGGTCAGTTTCGTGTAGCGGACCGATCCGTCTGCTTGAGGCACTTTCCATGCCCAAAGTCCGGTATGGTTTTCGGCTTCCTTCACTTCATCACCGACCATGGTTGCATTCACCAAGGTAACGGTGCCTTCATCCAACTCCGGTTGTTCATCCATCAATTCGAAAATCCGCTCAGCACCCGCCAAAGCCATCACGATCGATGAAACTTGTTGGGAAATCTGGTTGACCGGCATCGTGAAGGACCGGCTCAACTGCAGGAAGGAAGCGATTGCCCCCAAGGTCAGGCCGCCGAAGCCTGCAACGGCCATGGCTCCTCCGAACATAGCGATCAAAGCATATTGCAGGAACCCCAGATTTCCCAGGATCGGCATCAGGATATTCGCATAGATGTTTGCGTTCGTCGCGCTCTCGCGCAATTCATCGTTGAGTTTGTCGAAACGTTCCTTGGATTCTGCTTCACGGCGGAAGACTTTCACTTCTTTTTGACCGTGCATCATTTCTTCGATATAGCCGTTCACTTTACCGAGTGTCTGCTGCTGTTTGACGAAGTTGGCGGAACTCTTGCCGCCGATCGTCTTCGTGACGGTGATCGACAAGGCCACCATCAGGATGACGATGAGCGTCAACGGCAGGCTGACTGCGAGCATCGCGGCGAATACGCTGATGATCGTGACAAGGGAGGAAAAGGCCATCGGGATGCTTTGCGACAGCATCTGGCGCAAAGTGTCGATATCGTTGGTGTAGCGGCTCATGACATCCCCGTGCGCATGCGTGTCGAAATATTTGATCGGCAAGCTCTGCATATGCGCGAACAGCTCATCGCGGATTTTTTTCTGGATCCCTTGGGAAATGGAGACCATCAGGATGTTGTAGACATAAGTCGCCACGACCCCGATCATGTAGATGCCGGCCATCATCGCGATCGCGCGGTACATGCTAGTGAAGACAGGATTGGTTACGCCAAGTAAAGGCGTGATATACTCATCGATCAGCGTCTTCAGGAAAAGCGACCCCGCAACATTGGCAAGGGCGCTTATGAGGATACAGATCAATACAAGGCTAAAGGTGAATTTGTGACCTTTGGAAATATAGGACAGGAGGCGTTTTGTCGTTTTGCCGGCATCTTTGGCTCCGCGCCGTTTTGGTTGATTAGGCTTCATCAGCAATTTGTCCTCCTTTCATTTGTGAATAATAAACTTCTTGGTAAATGGTGTTCGAGGCAAGCAATTCGTCATGTGTTCCGATGCCGTGGATGCTGCCGCTGTCCATCACAATGATCTTGTCGGCATCCTGCACGGAAGAGATGCGTTGGGCGATGATGAATTTGGTTGTGTTCGGGATTTCTTCCTTGAACGCGGTCCGGATCAAGGAATCCGTCCGGGTATCCACGGCGCTGGTCGAATCATCGAGAATCAGGATCTTCGGCTGTTTCACCAAAGCACGGGCGATGCAGAGCCGCTGTCTTTGCCCGCCGGAGACGTTCGTACCGCCTTCTTCTATATAAGTTTCGTATCCGCCAGGAAGGCGCTGGATGAATTCATCCGCTTGCGCTTGTCTGGCCGCTTTCATCAGCTCTTCATCGGTGGCTGTAGGATTGCCCCAACGCAGATTATCTTTGATCGTGCCCGAAAACAGGATGTTTTTTTGGAGCACCATAGCGACTTCGCTGCGCAACGTCTGCATGTCATAATTGCGTACATCCACACCGCCGACTTTCACCGTACCGCCGGTGGCATCGTACAGGCGCGGAATGAGGTGGACCAAAGAGGTTTTGGCACTGCCGGTACCGCCAATGATGCCGACCGTTTCCCCTGATTTGACGGAAAAACTGACATTCTTCAAAGCAAGTTTATTCGGATCGTTGGCATAGCTGAAGTCCACATTTTCGAAAGAAACCGATCCGTCAGGAATGACCATAACGGGATTGTCGCTGTTCTTCAGGTCGCTCTCCTCGCTCAGCACTTCCACAATCCGTTCCGCTGAAGCGCGGGAAATGGTTACCATGACGAAGACCATCGAAATCATCATAAGGCTCATCAGAATTTGGGAAGCGTAGGTGATCAGGCTCATCAGTTGGCCTGTCGTCATCGAACCGGAGACGATCATGCGCGCACCCAACAATGACAACGTCAAAATGCTCGCGTACATCGTGAACTGCATCAACGGGCTGTTGAACGCCAAGATTTTTTCGGCCTTGGTGAAATCCTTGTAGATTTTCTTGGATACGGATTTGAATTTTTCGGTCTCGTGGTCTTCACGCACAAAGGACTTGACGACCCGGATGCCATAAAGATTTTCCTGCACGACCCGGTTCAGCTTGTCGTAGGTGCGGAATACCTTCTGGAAAATCGGGAAGGCTTTTGACATGATGAGGTAGAGGCCGATACCAAGGAAAGGGATCGCCCCCAGGAAGACCATGCCGAGTTCACTGTTGATGCTCAGAGCCATCAGCAATGAGAATACGAGCATAAGCGGCGCCCGGACCATGATCCGGATAATCATCTGGTAAGAGTTCTGGACATTCGTGATGTCCGTCGTCAGACGGGTGATCAGACTGGATGTCGAGAACTGATCGATATTCGAAAATGAGAAATCCTGGATGTTGTAGTACATGTCCTTGCGGATGTTTTTTGCTAAACCAGCCGAAGCTTTTGCTGCATGCAAACCGGAGAGGACCCCGAAACCTAATGAAAATAGGGTGGAGACAATCAAAATCAACCCGATGCGGATGATGAAGGGCATATCCCCTTCGCCGACGCCTCGGTCGATGATCATCGACATCAGAAATGGGATAAGCACTTCAAGGACGACTTCCAAAGCGACATATATAGGGGCAAGGATCGAGTCCTTTTTATACTCGCGTATGCTGCCCATGAGTTTTTTTATCATAGCGTTAATCCTTTCTTTTATGTAAATCAGGGTGATTTAATCTGTTTATTTCAGGTGTTCAGCTCTCGGCATTTTTCGAAATTTTTTCGAGAATGCTCAAAAAGGTGGTGATTTCTTCTTCGGTCAAGCCTTGTGACAATTGGCTCTCCACGGAATCAATCACTTGTTCCGTATTTTTTTTTGCATGCAAAGCCTTATCCGTCAGCATCATTTTCCGCAGTCTGGCGTCATAAGGAACGGTTTCCCGAAACAGCAAGCCATCTCTTTCCATCGTATTCAGGATGCCTGTGACGGTCGATTTGCGTATGTCGAATTTCTGCTCGAGATCTTTCTGGAAGACATCCCGCGTTGCTGATTCTTTGGCGATGTAGGAAACAATCGCGAATTGCATGCCGGTCAGGCCATAACCATCATTTTCGGTCAAGTGCCTGTTCATAAGGCGCTTCACTTGTTGCCAAACCGATCTGATCCGGAATCCCAGCAGGTCTGTGTTGCTCATAATTTTTCACCACCCATTTAGTTCGTGCCCTAACTATATTATTCCCATTCAGAGAGATTGTCAATCATCTTGCTTCCTTTTGAATCTTTTTTATTTACTAATAATACCGGGTGGGGTATAATGTTTTTTGTCGATAGGAAATTCATGCAAAAATATACAGTAAAAGGAAGGATAGATTAAGAATGAGCACACAAGTAACAGATACAACATGGCAGAGTGAAGTACAAGAAGGTTTGACATTGATGGATTTTTGGGCGCCTTGGTGCGGACCATGCCGTATGCTCGGCCCCGTTTTGGAAGAAATCGAAGAAGAGATGGACGACAAAGTGAAAATCGTCAAGTTGAACATCGACGAGAACCAAATGACTGCATCGCAGTTCGGCATCATGAGCATTCCGACAATGGTGTTGTTCAAAGATGGACAACCGGTGGAAAAACTGACCGGCTACCATCCGAAAGATGTTTTGGTCGATTACCTGGAAACAAAATTAGCGTAATACAGTATGCAAGGAGGGTCGTCTCATACCGAGGCGGCCCTCATTTGTTTTTGTGCGGATCCTACATCAAGTTGATGGCCGGCGCTTCTTGGCGACGCGACTGTTTGCCGGCTTCCTGCTGTGATATAATGGGCTATCATGATCAGAAAGAATGATAAATGATTGCATAAAGGCACAGGAGGGGCGGAAACAGATGGGCGAAAGTACATTGTATCAGCATCAGACGCTGGGGGATCTGATGGCGGGGGTATTCGACGGGACCCTGACATTCGAAGAACTATTGAAGCATGGGGACATCGGAATCGGGACTTTCCATGATTTTGAAGGGGAACTGATCCTGCTGGACGGCATCGCCTATCAAGCGAAAGCGGACGGCTCGATTTCGGAAGTCGAGCCATCCCAGACAACGCCGCATGCTGCGGTGACTTTTTTTCAACCGGACCGTGAATACGATATCGACCGGCCGATGACGCTGAGAAAAGTACGCTCGGATATCGTTAAACGCGTGCGCAGCCGGAATGTGTTCTCGGTCGTCAAAATCACCGGGCATTTCGAATATATGCACACACGGGCGGTACCGAAGCAGCAGAAGCCTTATCCGCGCCTGGTTGAAGCGACGCGCGTCCAACCGGAGTTCGAGGCCTATGATATGCAGGGGACGGCGATCGGCATCTATACGCCGGAATTGTTCGACGGAGTGGCCAAAGGAGGATTCCATTGCCATTTCATCAGCGACGACCGCAAATTCGGTGGACATATCCTCGATTACATCGTTGACGAAGCAAAATGCGAGATCCAGACCATCGAAAGCATCACGCAACATTTCGCTGTCCAATCGGACGATTTCATGGACAAGGAAATCGAATACCACAACTTGGCGGAAGAAATGGCCGAAGCAGAAGGCTAATGAGGAAAAGCGGGAAAAAAGAAGCGTTGGATAACCTCCGGAGACCGGAATTATCCAACGCTTCTTAAGATTGTGGACCTATTCGATTTTTTCCAAAACAACACGGGCCAATTGCGCTTCAATCTCATCGGCAGTGGCGATATCCGGTGAGAAGGCTGTGGCAGTCCCGCAAGCGACGGCGACTCGGAAAGCTTCCAAGGGGTCCCCAGTACGGATAAAGGTCCCGACAAACCCGGCCACCATGGAATCCCCGGAGCCGACCGGGTTGGCGACTTCACCGGATAACGGCGGTGCATAAATGACTTCATTCGCCGTGAACAGAAGCGCGCCGTCGCCGCCGAGGGAAACGATGGCATTCTGGGCACCCAGCTCA
Source organism: uncultured Trichococcus sp. (assembly GCF_963663645.1). Classification (NCBI taxonomy): domain Bacteria; kingdom Bacillati; phylum Bacillota; class Bacilli; order Lactobacillales; family Carnobacteriaceae; genus Trichococcus; species uncultured Trichococcus sp. The sequence goes on along the minus strand of NZ_OY760503.1, from coordinate 325,696 downwards.
ACCAACTGCTTGCCGTAAGGGACAACCTCCTGCCAAGTGGAGAAAGTCCGGCCGAACAATTCGCCGACTTCCTTCTGGTTCGGCTTCACGACCAAGGGGTGGTATTGCAGGCTGTTCCGCAGTTCCTCCTTCGTGATGTCGCAGGCAAAAGGCACGCCTTCCTCATGCAAGGAGCGGATCAACTGTTCATAAAAATCCTTGGGCATGGATGGCAGTTTGCTGCCCGACAAAACAACGAAGTCTTGCGTTGAGATGTCTTCGAAGCATTTCATAAAAACAGCGACTTCCTCTTCGGTCGCAGCAGGTCCGTAATCACTGATTTCCGTATCCTGATCCGATTTCAAAACCAAGTTGATGCGCGTGCGCTCTTTTATAACGATGAACTGATTGATGATCTGCAATTCTTCCAAGTAATCACGGACAAACTCGCCGGTGAAGCCGCCGCGGAATCCCAGTGCGATTGAAGGGATCCCGAGGGCTTTCAGGACGCGGGAGACCATGATGCCTTTGCCGCCGGGAGTGATCAGTTCCTCATCCATGTGGTGAGAATGCCCTAAACTAAGATGGGGGACGGAGACGATGTAATCGATGGTTGGATTCAAAGTAATCGTATAAATCATTGCAATTCCTCCTGACCGAAATTCGAAAGTGACCGATATGTAAAACTGCTGTCTTAAGTATAGCGTTGTTTCCGATCAAACTCAAAAATAAGCCGCGAGTGACTGAGGATCCTCATTTTTCCGGAGGTGAAGCATTCAAGGCAACACTAGCATGGGCTTGCTCTGTTTTGCGGATCAAGCGACGGCTCAATTTTTGATAAGGGTAGCGTGTTCCCAAAGTATGTTTTGCGATCTTCACAGCGTGGTCGCTGATGCGTTCCAAGTTGGATACGATATCGATGAACAGGATGCCTTCGGAAGGCAATCCGATTCCGCTGTTCAAGCGCTGGATATAGTTTCCGCGGATCATCTGCTCTTGTTCGTTCACTTCTTCTTCACGCTGGATCACTTGTTCGGCCAGCAAATGATCGTCTTGGATATAGGAGTCGATCGCCTCCTGGATATTCTGTTCGACCATGGCGAATAGTTTCACGAGATCCTCATCCATCAGAATCGTTTTGACATCCTGCAGCTCTTTATTGGCGCGGATGTCCCGTTTGGCAGCTTTGGTGGCATCTTCGATATTCTTTACGATATTTTCACAATGGTCACCGATGCGTTCCAAGTATTTCGTGATGTCGATCATGATGGCATGATCGTTCGAAGCATGGAACGGCAGCTCTTCCCGTGAGATGAAGGTCAGGTATTCCGTCAGCTTGTAGTCGATGGTGTCGACGATTTCTTCGAGTTGGAGCGTATCCTGCTTGTAGAGATCATTGTGGTCGAGGTAATACTTATAGGCGGCATGGTATTCATCCGCCACAAACGATCCCATCTGTTCGACTTCAAGTTTGGCCTGGTTCAATGCCACGGCCGGACTGGTCTGGATGATCGTATAGTCGAGATGGGTAGCATCATATTTCACGATCCGCTCTTCGCCTGGGACCATTTTTGTAACCAAGACAGCCAGTTGGCGGATGAACCACATCTGGATCAATACGTTCAATACGTTGAACATGCCGTGTGCGAAGGCAAGCTGCATGGCGGGATTGAGATTCAATGATGCGGACAAGTTTGTCAGCACGACGGTGAACGGCGCCAAAATGAGCAAGATGAAGGCCGTTCCTGTCAGATTGAATACGACATGGGAGGCGGCCGCACGTTTTGCGGGCAAGCTGGCTCCGATTGCGGCGAGCACAGCCGTGATGGTAGTGCCGATATTGTTGCCGAACAGGATCGGCAAAGCAGCCTGCAGAGAGATGCTGTTTTGGGAATAAAGTTCCTGCAGGATACCGACTGTGGCACTGGAACTTTGAATCGCTAAAGTCAGCCCGGTTCCTGTCAGTACGCCGTAAAAAGGGTGGTCGGACAAATTAGTCATCAGCGATCTGAATTGCGAAAGCTGCTCCAACGGTTCCATGCCTGTTCCCATCAAGTCCAGTCCGTAGAAAAGGGAGCCGAAGCCAAAGATGATTTGGCCGATGCTGTTCAAAAAAGAATTCTTTGTGAAGAAGAGCAAGATGGCGCCGATCGCCATGATCGGAAGGGCGTATGCCCCCACATGGAAACCGATGATGAAGGCTGTGATCGTCGTTCCGATGTTAGCCCCCATAATGATTCCGATGGCTTGCTCCAGATTCATGAAGCCGGCACTGACCAATCCCACGGCCAGAACCGTAGTCCCCGAACTGCTCTGGATCAATACGGTCACCAAAATTCCCGCCAACACAGCCCGGAAAGGGGTGGAAGTGAACTTGTTCAATATATTTCGCAAATTATCGCCCGCACTTCGCTGCAGGCCATCCCCCATGTATTTCAATCCGAACAAAAAAATGCCTAACCCACCAAAAAATTGGAATAACATACTTTGCCAATCCATATAGTTCCTCCTTATGTTAATCATTTCACGAATGATTCGCTCATTGGAAATCCTTGATCACTGAAAAAGAAAGCGTTCATCTTCATGATTAAGCATAGAAGAAATGGGGTGTATTGTACAGTTTTTTTTCAATAAATTGACGCTTGCAGAAACAATTCCAGAGGATAAGCCGATGAGCAAAATCAAGAGGAAAAAAAGGAAGGATATGTTAGAATAAATAGGATTATCCACGCAAATATAAACACACTGCATCTTATGAATACAAAATGGAAGGAAGAATTTCCTGATGACAGACGAAAGCCTAACTGAAAATATCGACGAGAGGTTAAAAGGGATCGAGAACAATATCAGAAAAAACATGTCCTTGAGCAGCGTCCCGGTCCTGATGGAAGCCATCCGGACGCATCCGGATCATCCACATGTGAATTACTTGTTGGGGCTCAGCCACTACAAGAACCGCAATCTCGAAAAAGCGATGCATTACGCGCTGCGGGCAGTGGAATTGGACGGCACCGGCGATGCCTATTTGACGCTTTTGGCGAAGCTGTATGCGGAGGATGGCGATGACAAGGCAGCGGAGAGCTACGCGCAAGCCGCCTTCGCCCGCAACCCCGCCAATTGGGAAGCGGCCCTTGTGCTGGCGAAGATGGCCTTCGAAAAGAACGACCTCCCGCGGGCGCTGGAACTCGTCGAGCAGGTGATCAAGCACAGCCCGAAATCCTTCGCGGCTTTGCGTTTGAAATCGAAGATCTACCTGCAGCAGGAAGAGGAGCTTGATACGATTCTGGCATCCATCGAAGAGTCCGAGAAATACGGCTATGACGATGCCATCGAATACGACCGCGTTTATGCCTACTACATCCACGGTCGTTTCGATGAGTGCCGCCGCATCCATAAGGAATTGGAACGGACGCGGCCGCTATCGCACAGCACCGAAAAAGTCGGCAAGCTGATTGCGACCATGCAGTCGAGCCGGCTGGCAAGAAGGGCCCCTCATACCGATTATTTCCATATGGATGCCGCCCATTCCAACCGGAAAGTCAAAGTCTCTTTGGAAGAGTCTCTGGCCGAACTGAATGATCTGATCGGTCTGTCGGAAGTGAAGGAGACCATCAACCGGATCGTGAAACTGGTCGAATACGACAAGAAAAGGGCCTACATGCTATCGATCGAGAAGAATGAACAGCCTTCCTATCATTTCGCCTTTTCCGGCAATCCGGGCACAGGGAAAACGACGGTCGCCAGGATTTTGGGGAATATCTTCTACTCCTTGGGCATCCTTGAATCGGGGCAGTTGGTGGAAGTCGATCGCTCGGATCTGGTCGGCGGCTACGTCGGCCAGACAGCCCAGAAGACAAAAGCCGTCATCGAATCGGCCATGGGCGGCGTGCTGTTCATCGATGAAGCCTATTCCTTGGCGTCCTCGGACAGCGATTCGCTCGATTACGGCTCCGAGGCCATCGACACTCTGATCAAAGCGATGGAGGATCACCGCAATGAGTTCATCGTGATCCTGGCGGGTTATGACACCGGCATGAAGCAGCTGCTGAAATCGAACCCAGGCTTGTCGAGCCGGATCAACATGCAGATCGATTTTGAGGATTTTTCCGACCAGGAACTGCTGGAAATCGCCAAGTCGCAAGCCAAGGACAACCATTATACGTTGACCGAGGAAGCGGAGCAGGCCTTCAAGGTCAAAATCAATCAGGAAAAAGTGGTCCCGCAGTTCGCAAATGCCCGTGCCGTCCGGAACATCATGGAAGAAGCGATGCGGGAACGGGCCTTTCGTCTGAGCGAAAAGCCGGTGACGAAGGATGATCTGGTCATCATCGAGCCGCTCGATTTCGGCATCGACCCGAACCAACTGTTCGGGGATAATATTGAGGACCTGATGGCGCAGCTGCGCAATCTGGTCGGCCTGAAGGATGTCAAAAAGCAGGTCAGCTCGATCATGAACTACGTGCGCGC